>PLNU01000031.1 GCA_003142835.1 Syntrophaceae bacterium | reverse complement strand
GTATCCCCGTCTATCGTGGAACAATTGATAATATCATTGGCATATTGAATGTCAAAGATCTGCTTAAATTCTGGTCGCAACAAATCACTAAGGAAGATATTTTATCAAGTCTTATCAAACCATATTATATCCCTGAGACCAAAAACACCCATTTGTTGTTTTATGAATTAAAAGAAAATAAAAAACACATAGCGATTGTAATTGACGAATACGGCGGGACATCCGGCTTGGTGACGCTGGAAGATCTGCTCGAAGAAATTGTAGGAGAAATCCGTGATGAGCACGAGGCGAATACTGGTGCTGATGGCATTTCCCAGTTACCCGACGGATCAATAACGGTGGATGGCCGGACAGAAATTGAAAAGATTGAGGAGTATCTTAATATCAGTCTGGAAAGAGGAAGATATGAAACACTCGGTGGTCTGATATTAAATTTTACAAAAAGGATTCCCCTAACCGGCGAAAAGTTGCAGATAAATGGATTGGATATCGTGATAGAAAACGCCGATGAACGCAGTATTAAAAAAGTCAAAATTAAGGAAATCAAAAAAACCAATCATAATGAAAAATAAAATAATTCCTCCTGGCGATCACCGGTTGGATACGAATAAAAATTTAAAGTGGAACATTTTATTTGCTATTTTAAGCGGAGCATTGCTAATATTGTCTTTTCCTAAGTATGGTTCTGGCTTTGTCGCATGGTTCGTGTTTATTCCGCTTCTATTTGCATTACATAGAGTAACATCAATCAGGCAGGCAATACTGCTGGGTTTCATCACCGGAGTTGTCGGCTATACCGGAATAATATATTGGATTGTTTATGTAGTTGTTAATTATGGATACCTGCCTGTATATCTCGGTATTATAATTATGCTGCTGCTTGCTTGTTATTTAAGCGTTTATCTGGCCATATTTGCGGCCGGAATTGTTTATTTCAGACGGAAGATTCCTCTCTATTTAATAGCTCCTGTTTTGTGGATTTGTCTGGAATATTGCAAATCGCAGCTGTTAACTGGTTTTCCCTGGGAGAATCTTGGTTATTCCCAGTATCTTAATTTATATCTGATTCAATTTGCCGATATTTTAGGTGTATTCGGCTTGTCATTCTTAATTATTTTGGTCAATGTTTCTTTATTTGAAATTATCACTAAAAGATCCAAGCGGGAGTATATTGTTGCCGCAGCAGTATCTCTGACTTTAGTCAGCGTTTACATTTACGGAATCTTTCGGGTGAATAATATCGATAAACTATTACAAAATGCATCAGCACCATCCATGGAAGTATCGTTAATCCAGGGCAATATTGATCAATCAATAAAATGGAATGAAAATTTCCAGAAAGAAACTCTGAACATCTATGAAGATATTTCCTTAAAGAATGTACCGGCCAATGGCGGATTAATTGTCTGGCCGGAAACTGCTATTCCGTTCAATTTTCAGGATAAAAATGATTTACGCAGACAGATCAAAAATATATCGATCAAGACAAAAAGTAATTTCATATTCGGATCTATGAGTTATTCACCAGGAAGACATTACGTTGATTATTATAATAGCGCTTATCTTTTATCTCCGGAAGGCGAAGTCAAAGGTAAGTATGATAAAGTTCATCTCGTCCCTTATGGTGAATACGTCCCCTTGCGAAATGTTTTTCCTTTCATCAAGGGACTAACCGCCGGAATTGGTGATTTTAGTACGGGTGATGGATATTTTCCCTTATCTTCGGCAGGCCGAAAAATAGGAGTTTTAATCTGTTACGAAGGAATCTTGCCTTTCGCCGCCAGAATGTATAAAAAAGAATCCGCCGAAATATTAGTGAACATTACTAACGATGCCTGGTTTGGTTCCACTTCCGCTCCTTATCAGCACCTATCCATGACAATCTTCAGAGCCGTGGAGACGCGTCTGTATCTGGTAAGAGCGGCCAATACCGGTATCTCAGCAATTGTCGACCCACGAGGACATATTGCCGCACAAACAAATATTTTCCAAAAAGATTCATTGAAAGGGAAAGTAAAATTCTTAAATATACCTACTTTTTATGCTGAACATGGTGATATATTAGTAGTTGTTTGTTTTATGTTAAGTATTCTTTGTTTATTGTGGAGTTGGAGAGGGAGGGTAAGAAATGCAGATAGATAACATTCAAGAAAAAATTAGTGATTTAAAGAAGCGAATTAAATATATAGGGGACTGTCTTTGACGTTACGGAATTGGAATTAAAGATCAAGGATTTGGAACTATTATCTGCGAAAAAAGATTTCTGGGAAGAACAGGATAGAGCTCGTGAAATTCTGCAAAAAAAGACGAAACTTACTGATAAACTGGATAAGTGGAAAAAATTTAATAAAGAAATAAATGATATAGAAAATCTTTGCGCTATTGCGCTTCAGGAGAAAGAAGAGAATGTCCTGCAGGATTTAGCCGGTGACCTGGAAACGCTGAATTCTTCCGTATGTCAGGAAGAACTTAAAATGATGCTCTCCGGCGAGCAGGATCCAATGAACGCAATTTTATCAATTCACGCTGGAGCAGGCGGAACAGAAGCGCAGGACTGGGCGGAAATATTGTTGCGTATGTACTTGCGCTGGGCTGAAAAAAAAGGATTTACCACAAAAATTATCGATTGCCTGCCGGGAGATGAAGCAGGGATTAAAAGCGTATCGTGCACTGTGGAAGGTGAGTACGCCTATGGTTATGCTAAAGCGGAAATCGGTATCCACCGCCTCGTTCGTATATCGCCGTTTGACGCTAATGCAAGACGGCATACTTCTTTTGCCTCTGTCTATGTCTATCCGGAAGTTGATGATGAGATAAAAATTGAAATCAATGAAGACGATTTACGTATTGATACTTTTCGTGCCGGTGGTAAAGGCGGGCAACACGTAAATAAAACCGATTCTGCTGTTAGAATTACGCATTTGCCAACGGGAATAGTTGTGCAATGTCAAAATGAACGTTCTCAGCANNTGAAAAAAGATATTGCCTGGGGCAGTCAGATCCGATCCTATGTTTTACATCCATATAAATTAGTTAAAGATCACCGGACTAATCTGGAAAATAACAATGCCAATAAAGTCCTGGATGGCGATATTGATGAGTTCATTCAAGCGTATCTCATGAATGCGACAAATAATTCTTAACTTACTGTTATTATAGGCAATTAGCTGATAAATTAATTTATGGCATGATTGTATCAACGGACCGGTGATCAATTAAATTTGGGAAATAATAAAAACTATGCTAAACACTAACGCTCGATGGCTATTTATCAATGCGGCTATAGAAGAAATATTTTTCTGACGCCTGTTTTAAAAAACTAAGGAGTTGTTTAAATGACGAGAATCAAAAAAGACTGTGTTGCTTATACTATTGTGTTTAGTTTACTTTTTGCTTTGCCTTTGTTTGGTTGCGCTCAAAATGTAGCCGTTCGAAAACC
>PLNU01000166.1 GCA_003142835.1 Syntrophaceae bacterium | reverse complement strand
GCTTGCGGATGAAATCATAGGGGACCTCGTCAACTTTTTCATATCCGAGAACATCCTGTTGCTTATAAGATCGGATCGCTTCATCGATAGGATTTGAAAAGCCTTTTTCATAGAAAGAGTTCAGATAAGCATGAAAGAAAACCCGATCGCTGGGATTGCCGTTGATGTCTATTGCCGAATGAAGGCGTACGGTCCCTTCAGTCAGAGTTCCCGTCTTATCTGAACATAGAACGTCCATACTCCCGAAGTTTTCTATGGAGGCGAGCCGCTTTACAATGACCTTTTGCTGGGCCATTCTTTTAGCGCCGTGAGCCAGGTTGATGCTGATAATGGCTGGCAGCAACTGCGGTGTCAGCCCGACAGCGAGGGCCAGAGAAAAAAGGAAGGCTTCGAGAACGGGTCGATGAAAAAAGACATTTATGGCAAAAACGGCAATGACAAGCAACAGGGTCACTTCGAGCAGTAAATAACCAAACTGCCGGACGCCATGCTCAAATTCGGTCTCCTGAGGTCTCAGTTTTAATTTCTCGGAGATTTTGCCGAATTCCGCCTGCTTTCCCGTGTAAATCACAACAGCCTTGGCTGTACCGCTGATAATATGGGTTCCCATAAAAAGACTGTTAGTGCGTTTGCCAAGCGGTGTTTCCGCTGGCAAAAGACCGGCATTTTTCTCGACGGGGAAGCTTTCACCTGTTAGGGTTGCCTCATCCACAAAGAGATCCATGGATTCCAGAATCAGGCTGTCGGCGGGAATCGCATTTCCAGCATTGAACATAACTACGTCACCCGGGACAACATCTTCTAGCGCAATATCTTGCTCTTTGCCGTCTCGCAGGACAGTGGTCTTGATCTTGACTATCGCCAGCATCTTTTCAAGGGCATTAACCGCGCCCCTTTCTTGCCAGAATCCCAGAAGGCCGCTGATTAAAACGATTGCAATAATAATAATGGCATCTACTGGGTCATGAAGAAAAGCAGACAGACCGGCTGCAAAAAGCAAGGTCAGGATAATAGGACTTTTGAATTGGGCAATAAGCAGAGCCAACGTGTCAGAGCGTTTCGGGGGCTTCAGAAGGTTTGCACCATACTGTATCAGCCGTTGTTTTGCTTCCTCACTGCTTAATCCTTCCTTCTCCGTATTAAGCTGAGTCAATAAATCGAGCTGGGGGATACCCCAATATTTAGGTGGCTGCTGAATCATATGAATCTATGTTAAAGAGACAGACGAACCTTGTCAATGAAAATAAAAATGAAAGGTGACATGAAAGTGAGACACCTTCAGAAAAGGGGAAGGAGATAGTCTTCCAGGAGTAGCTGGGATCGGGGGAAGACAGGGTTCAATAAAAGTTGTCATTCCGGGCAAGTGAAACACGACACGACTTGTGCCCTTTAGGGTAAATCCAGTATTCCTTCGTCATTCCGGCAGGGAACCCCGGCGAATGCCTGGGGAGGCCGGAATCCAGAAATCTTTAATCGCCTGGAAGCTAGGACTGGTGCTGGTTTGCGTGGTTCGTCTTTTGCAATTGTCAAAAAAAAATATTTGACCCCCCGTCTTCCCCCGCACTTATGTCTTGCCGATCTTGTTGCCTCTATTTGCGCGTTTGCGACCGCAGGTACTGAATAAAGCCCATATGGGGAGGCGCAACATCCATTTGCCATAACAGCGCTATAAGTTCTCCCCGATGATGCGTTTCTTCCTGGAAAAAGTCGAGCAATATATCCTCGACGGGTACAAGGAATGTCGAGCCGTCCTTTTGCTTTCTCTCAATATTTCTTGCCAGTTCTTCCGGCGTGACTTTGCTCAGATAGGCGTTGGCTTTGGATTCTACCTGTTCCAGATATTTCGTGATTTTCTCGATGCTATCGTATTCGTTATAGTTGAGGCTCGGATAATTGGGATTGCCTTGCAGTATATAATTAATATAGGCATCAACAACAAAGACGATATGCAGGTAGATGTCTCTCAGGGACGGGAAACTGGCGCCTCGATCCTTGACAAGATCCTCCCAGGAAAGCTTGCTTAAGGTTTCCAGATATTTGTGCCTTAAAAATTGACTATACTCCAACAGCTTTAAAGTTTTCATCGTTTCCTCATTATCCTATAAAATTGATTTTTCAAGACCTAACCCTATCACCCTGCGCGTAATTACCACTGTTCTTAATTGTGCTAGGCCAGTCCCAAATCCCCTGCTACGCCTTTCATCGCTTCCAGACCAAGCTCAATAAATGCATCCAATTCCAAACCGATATCACTGCACTTTGCTATCTGCTCTCGATTCGCGCCCGCCGCAAAGCGCTCTTCTTTGAACCGCTTTCGAATGGATTTGGCTTCCACGCCAGCCAGCTTTTTATCGGGACGGACTAAAGCTCCAGCAGTGATGAGCCCCGTCAAAGGATCGGCACAAAAGAGGGCTTTATCCATCAGCGACATGCAGGGCTCTCCGTGCGCTTCGTTGTGGACAAGAATGGCATGGCAGACCGCCTCACCCGCGCCCAACTGTTTTGCCATTTCCGCCCCGGGCTTGCTATGGACTTTCAAATCGGCATGGGTCAGCTCAACATCGATATCATGAAGCAGACCCGCCAGCCCCCACTCATCTTCGTTTTCATTGAACCGCCGGGCAAGCGCCCTCATAATGGCTTCCGTGGCCAGCATGTGCTTGATGAGGTTTTCATTCTTAACGTTTTCTCTAATGGCTTTCAGTGCCGTTTCCCGATCCATAAGTACCTCTGCTTGACGAGATGGTTTTGATTATTCTGTAACTTGTCTAAAAAAATAGAAACGTCCCCATTTTTTTTACTCAATTGGGTAATTCAAAAAGGACACCAACCACAGGCCAGACACGTGTCAAACAATTTCTGCCCTTGCCTGGCGGTGAAAGAAGCACCGGCCCGTAATACCCACCGCCATCTAGACTCTCAAGCACGATCTGGTCAATTGCCATGATGCGAAGCCGCTTGAAATAACGATTATCATCCGTATCGCAAGCAATAATTGGTTTACCATCGAGAGTCTTCAGTGCTTCCTCGACCGTTATTTCCTTCCTGACAATAAGGTACTGCCCATTGAGCGCAAGCGGTTCTGCACTCTGCCCGACTACTTCGACCAAACCCAATGATTTTGCTGCTAGACTTGGCAACAAAGAATCTCCAGCACATTCACAGACTTCCATCTCGGATAGTGTTGGCGCGCACCATGCCTTCTCCTCGTAGATTACTCCTATAATCTTGTGCAGTTTAAACGTTCCCTTGTGCCCAATCACGGGCTGTGCAATCTGACGTGGATTGATCGCTTGAGCTGTCAGCACAGCGACATCGGTCTGGTTTTCCGCGATGTCGAACCTGCGCGCGAGAATACGATCGCCGCTTAAGGCAACGACTAGGGATTTTAACGGTGGTTCTCCTGGCTCTTTTACCAAAAGCATGTCCCCTGGCTGTGCGACGGGTTCAAGAGTCTGAGCGGTAAGACGGTAAGCAAAATGCCGACCGAGAACTATTTTCTTTTGAGCTGTCGTAGCATATTCATCGAGATCAAAACGCCCATCGGCCATGCGGCCGTCGGAAAAGGCCGCTGCCCGTCCGAGCAATTGCAGCGGAATAGTCTGCACTTTCGATGAATAGCCTTCGGGGAGCGCTACCGTCACCGGTCCCGCATGCAACGCTTTTAAGCCTCCATGCAAAAGATGGTGTTCGCGAACAAGTTTAAAACCCCTCTCAAGGGCAGGCCAAAGCTTTTTTCGCCAGTATTCCTCAACATCGGTCGCCTCTGACATTCCGAGATAAGCCCCGCTTGAATGATGAGCTATCTCCATATACTTAATCTGTGGCAAGTTCTTGTCCAGAACGTTGACAAGCTTGCTAAATGGAGGTCGATCCCAAGGAGCAATTCCCTTAGTGTTCAACTGACGAATCCTTTCGCGACAGTCCCCTATCACAGGTCCGTTCACGGCAGATAATACCGCTGCGTCTTCGCCGCGCAACATGAGTCTCAGTAGTCCTTCGGCATACTCTCTTACTTTGCCAATATAATCGCGGCCCGCCTGAGGTGTCTTGAGTAATTGTGTCTCAGCCCACTTGCGAGTGAGGGATTCACCTTCGAAGATACCTACATGACCGATCTCATCTCCGGCTGCGACAATCATGGCCTGACGCCCTGTTACACCATCGACTTTGATGAAATCAAGAAAGTTCTCATCGTATGTTGTGAGGATGATTTGTGTCTTGGAACGACCGCTTTGTAGATCAGCGATGTATCGTCCCCAGCGATGACGATGTTGAGCATCAAAGTTGGATTGTGGATCATCAAATAAAAGCAATGGGAAAGGATCGTTTCCCATTTGTTCAATGGCTTCTTCTCGCAATGCGAAAAGAAACGACCATAGTACGGCTCGGAGCCATGATGTATTCGCTACAAGAGTTGCATCGATGCGCAGGTCTGGTACGAAGCTGCCTCTCACAACGAGTCCTTCCTTGCGATGCAAGCGAGCGTCATGGAACTGTAATTGCTCAGTCAAATACATTTGCTTAAGAAGTTTGGCAATCCTATCCGTCAGCCCCTCGATTGCTTCTCTTGCGACAAATTCGGCAAGTGGGACAAGGTTTTTTAGAGGTGCCAGGCTTTCCGCAATTGCGTCCCGACGCTTCAGTTCTTTCTCGATTTCGACCGCCGACTTTCCAGACTTCCAAGCCTTGCGCATAGCTTCGGCTGCCTTCCTGTAAGGTTCCGCTTTTGCTAGCGCATTAGAAAGCCGCAACAGGTGCGTTGACAGGCGTTCAGGTGGCTTTTCTACGGACGTGCTCTTGGCATCTATTTGAAGTACAATTTCATCCTGTGGAGCCTCAGCGGACGCAATACTCTTCCACCAATCAGTCCATTGGCCCGAGTTAGTGCGAAACCATGCCGCAAGGCCAAGCAGCCGTTCAATTACGGCGATTTTATCGTTTAACCCCTTCAAAATATCTGAACTGTCTGTCACGTGCACGACAGCTAGCTCGCTTTCCGGGGTGTCGGATAGCGCCGCTTCAATTATCGTCCTAAATTTTGAGAGGG
Organism: Syntrophaceae bacterium; assembly: GCA_003142835.1. Classification (GTDB taxonomy): domain Bacteria; phylum Desulfobacterota; class Syntrophia; order Syntrophales; family Smithellaceae; genus FEN-1160. The sequence goes on along the minus strand of PLNU01000166.1, from coordinate 13,124 downwards.
TTTTGGAATAGCGATCCTTGAGAACAAAGATTGCATGAAGATCATCTTTCAATTTGGTCCGTGGCTCTAAAGTCAAAATCTCCGAACCGAACTTCCTGACAGATGTAGGAAGCAAAGATTCCAATTCAGCGGAAATGGCATTAAGGTTATCTTCGAACTTGCGGGCAGACCCTTCACCCAACGAACGCAACACTTCAAGTTCCTTTGCTAGCGACGGAACGGTATTTAGGTTTTGGTCGCAAAGTGGGCAATTCTCAATATCCCCACTTCCATGTTGGGCATGCCACCGCGCTGCGATTACCTTGAGTTGAAATTTAGAATCCTTTGAGCTCTTTTCCCGAAGAGACACGGCTTCGTTTGCCTTGATGCGTGCCGTCATAATGGCAGCCGTTACACGTGCAGCCGTTTCTTCATCCAGCGATTGCGCCATCGATTGAAGAGTCTTCCATGAGGGTAGTCCTTCTATCCCTACTTGCAAGTCTTCTTGTGCAGCGCCAATAGCAGAAATAACCTGATGCTGCACAGACGAGTTTGTAAGATCCAAACCACTGGCAAGATCACTTGCCACGACCTGAGCAAGGTCGGCTGCGTGATCGTTAAGCATCTTGCCGAAACTTGCCATCTCGCTTTTTTCGTCGTCCACGTGGGCGATTGTGAAGTTAGGTACTGTGACATTAATCGCAGCCAACGCAGCGCGTGCGTCTGCAATTGCATTATTAAACCCCTCCATTGCTAGTGTCAGGTCTTTACGCTTGTAGGACAGATATTCACGACCTTTATGGCAAAGACCAACGGTTAGAGCACCAATTGCAGCGAGTTCGTCCAATCCCGTCAGTTTCTGAACTGCATCCGTCAACCGCCCACTACTCTCGTTGAAGCGAATCTGGGTGAGACGTGCTGGCATCAATAGGCCCGTTTCAAGAAGAATCGAAGGCACTTCAAATCCAGCGGGCTCTGTAGTAGCCGTTACTTTACTGCCATCGAGCGTGCGTTCGACTTTTACAACTCCTGCCTGTGGGTCCTGAAACACAAGCTTCACGCTGACATGTACTGGCACTTTCAAGTCGGCTGCTGACAGCGGATAGCAAGCAATTGGTGGCCAGTTACCTGCTAGTTTGTCATCCGATCCAAACACTGGCTTTGGCTCATGCGCATGACTGTCTGATTGATCGCGGGGCCGCTCGCCAGCGAGCGCCCAGAGGATTGCTCCTATAAGCGAAGATTTCCCGCTGCCATTCGGCCCTTCTAAGAGGAGGCTTTCTTGATCGAAATTAAAATGGAAAGGTTGTCCGCCCCAAATGTTCAGTCCGCCGAATCCTTCGGTTACGATGGACTGAAGACGCCAGGGCCCAGCGCTTTGTCTTGTGGTAGTCACGGCTAAGATCGCGGAAGCAGGATCGTCGGTTGCGTCATAAGTGGACGAGAGCCCGTCAATAAAATCCTGTGACAGTCCCGTCGGTTCCTTAACTTTGATTTTTAACAAAAAAGCAAAAAGGCGGCGCTCTTTGTGATCGCTCAACGCGAACTGGCAATTCTTCCCATTAGCGTCCTTCCACGCGACGGACGCTCCTGTAAACAGCCTACGCTCGATGTCTGATTTTGTTAGACGCATCGAAGTCATAAAAAAAATCAATACCTCTAAATTCTGGTTGTACACACCTTGGATTAGGTTAAAATATTAAGCCTTCCTGCTGCCAAATAAATTTGATGATTTTTTATGAGTCGCACAAATAATACAGCTTCCTGAAAAAAGTGCAAGAAAAAACATATAGTTGAAAAAGACAGGTGTAATAGAGTTCTAAGAGGTTCTCTTCTTAACCTCTTCCACGATTTTTGGTAAAATAGTGCCGGTCTTTCCCTGGATTAGATAATCGGATATGCTCTCTTCGGTCAACGGCGTGGGATCGGAATTGATTTCAATGATAATTGTTTTCTGTTTAGATTGATACTGTTTTGCCATCCTGGGCAGCAGGGCAAAAGGATGAACTACCGCCGATGTCCCGCAAATCAGCATCAGATCACATTTTCCTACCTCTGCCTGGCTTTCCTGGGCTACATCCGCGGGAATGGCCTCATTAAAATGGACGACATCCGACTTCAGAACACCATTGCATTTTCGGCATAAAGGCGGCAAGCGATCTTCCGCCAATAACCGATCCAGCTCGAATTCCCTCGGATCAAACCGGGAATCGCAGGAAAAACATCTCAGTAATGAAATATTTCCATGATAATCCAGGACCCTCTTACTGCCCGCTTTCTGGTGCAGGTTATCAATATTCTGGGTGACTATACATTTCAGGATTGCCATCTTCTCCAATTCGGCCAGGGCGAAATGCCCGGGATTAGGGAGGGCATTAATCAAATCCCCCAGAAGCGAAGCGCCGGTCATTCGATCTATCCAGTATTCTTTGGGGTTTTGCTGAAACTTGAAATAACTCTGATAGGCCTTTCTTTCAGCATCGGGGTTTTTGGTCCAAATCCCGTTTGGTCCCCGAAAATCAGGGATTCCCGATTCGGTGGACATGCCGGCTCCGGTCAACGCGACGGCATGTTTGCTTTTGATTATCAGCTCGGCTATTTTTGAAATTAATTCTTCCATATCTATTCTTTAGTTATTCCGGGAACACCATGCATAAACCGGGTCGGGTCTTGAAATATCATTTTTTTACTCCAGCCCTTTATTTCATATCCCGAAATTTGGCTTCGATGGCGCTGAAAACTACGTGCTTAAATATACTCGCAATCAAGCCTCATGGGCCTTTTTACCGTAAACCCTCTCATACGCCGCGCAGTATGGGCATACACTATTCTCGATAGTCTTGACAAACCAATAAGCAATCCCGCGCTGCTTCTTCCTGGCGTGTGTGCATACCGGACACTCGACGCAGTGCTGAGCCATTTGTTTATCTTTTTCGGCGGCAGAAGTTGTGCTCATGTATAGCCCCTATTCTTTTACAACAATACTTAAGGTAGTTTATGGGGACGTTCTATTTCAGTCTGTCTTTTTTAGAAACACCCCAACATTCATTTAATCTTTTGCAGCATTTCTCCCATCATTCGATGGACTAAGTAGATGGCTTTTAACGGGCGAATCATGACCTTAAAGTCGGTTATCCTGCCATCCGCATCCCTACTGATCATGTCCACAACATTAATGGTGATTCCTTTGAGGTGTGCTTCAATAACTCAAAACTATCCGGCGTGTGCTTTTTTGGCCCGCCCGGTTGATGGTTTTGTCAAGCCTGCCGATTTTTCGGCAAGATTTATAAGAGAGCGCAGTGCTTCATTTACGTCTTTTTCCGTAGGAAAGACTTTTGCTACATCGGGGCTGAGAAGTACCAGGTTGGTGCCTTGCCGGTAAGAATCAAAATACTTGCCACGGATGCCCTGACCTAAATCTTCTCGCCGATATTCCGGACGGAGTTCGTCGGATTGGCTAACCTTCTTCATATATTCTCCATAATTGCCTTCCCGCTGGCTATTATATCAGAAACATGCCCTTTGTTCAGAATTATTCAGGAACAGCGCCCTGTTTAATTCTTTGTAGCATCTCGCCCATCATTCGATGGAGTTTCCCAATATAATAATCCAATTCTTCCTCTATTCGGCTATCTTCAGCGTAACGTGCATACCGGCTTTCGTGACAAGCGTGATCAGCATTTCGAGACTGAACTTTTCCCATTTGCCTGTAATCAAATCGGAAACCCGCGACTGACTGACGCCGAGAATCTTTGCGGCCGCGGCCTGGGTAAGCTTCTTGGTTTTAATTAATTTCCGAAGATCGGCCATCAAATCGGCGCGCATTTGCAAAATCGCGGCCTCATCCGGTGAATATCCCAAATCAACAAATACATTGCCTGATGATGCTAAAATGGACTTTTTCATAACTTACTCTCCAATTTGCTTGTACCTTTTTCGAGCCAGATCGATATCACGTTGGCTCGTTTTCTGCGTTTTCTTTTGAAATGAGTGCAATACATAAATAGCATCACGAAGCTTGGCGACATAAATTACCCGCCACTCGCCCAGCACATGAATTCGGATTTCTTTTGCGCCCGGCCCGACAGTTCCAGCAGGCTTCCAATCACGTGGCTCGAATCCATCCTGAAGTGCACGAAGTTCAAAACCTGCAACACGACGCGCTTCTTACGGGAAATCCCGCAGATCATCCAAACTAGAGCCGACGAATTTTAATAGCTTCATGGTCGCATATCTATTATATAAGTTTTTATATATTTAGCAAGATAAATTGTTTAATACTGGGACGAGCGATCTCTTCTTTTTTTAAATTTGAGTTTCACAATAATACAACTTCTTGAAAACAATGCAAGAAAAAACAGTTCACGGTAAAAAAGAGGGGCAAGAGGAAAGGGGCAAGGATAAAGAAAAGATGTCTCCCTGCGGTTCGACATGACAAGTACGTCTCTGGATACCCCCAGCATGCGCCGGGCAGGCTGTTCTTCACGGGAATGACAGAGGTGAATTGCAACCCCTCCCTCAGTCCCTCCTCATTTTGCTCCATAAAAAAGCAAAATGTATATCCTGTAACAAATGTCTGGAAGCTCTGCATAAAAGGGTGCCTCTGCACTGTGTTGCCTTTCATGGTAAAAGATAAAAATTTTCACAGGGCACTATTGCCAGGTTCAAATGTCAGATAAAATTTAAGCCTCTAGACTAAATGAGAGTATATTTTCTCATCATTTTTAGTATAATCGGGAACTATTTCCGTATAGATCTTACCACCTCATTGCAGAAGGCCAAAGACAGGGGTTTTGCTATAAGCGCAACGGTCACGCTTTCCCTTAACTCTTTTGGTCCCGAAATATGATTCATCAACTTCTATTTCTCCCTGAAAGGGAGATGATTGCTCGCAAAATTCGACAATCTTTTTTCTGATAATGAGCAAATACCGGTTTAACCGCATTGTGGTTTAAACCGGTTTAAAGTGATTTTATGAGCGTCCAAATCAAGAGAAAAATACCTCACTAGCTCTCTAATTTTGGCCTCAGAAATTCTTGGACGTTTTATGTGCCTGTTACTTATTGTCATGACTAGCTTTTTAGCATTTTTAATACTGCTTAACTAGTCTAGACCCTAATTTAAATTTGATTTGTTTTTTTTGTTATGCTATAAATAAAGCATTATGTCACGCCGAATGTTGTGGGGTAGCTAATGGGACTTTTAAAAATACTGAGAAGGTTATTTAGGCCTCGGCTGCATCCCCGCTTTTATGCTGGTAAAGGGGTATTTGTTGTAGTCGAACCCTATACCGCCGAAGGTAGAAAAGTGCAGATGCTGGATATTAGTGAGGGCGGTTGCGCTTTTATCTATAACGGTTCCAAGGAAGAGCTGAAAGAATCAGGTCTTCTCAGCCTTCAGTCCGAAGATATTCCCTATCTTGAACGTATAGATTTCGTTAGCAAATCGGACAATCTTCTTTCCGATTCCAATGATAAAGAAGAACAGCTCCGAAGAAGAAGTGTTGAGTTTAAATGGCTGGGTGTTTTCGACCGGAAAAAGCTCAAGGAGTTTATCAAACAGAATGTCATTGGCCGTACCTCATAATCTTTTCCAATTTGTTTTCCGATGGCGATTTTAGGTGTGGATTATTTTTACAACTATCCTGAAACATGCGCAGTAATAGTTAAATCGCGGATTAAAAAACGTTCGTCGAGCCTTACGTGAAGACATCTTTGGCCAAGAATCAGACTGTGGTGTATATGCGTTTTGCTAACCATCCGCCTCTTTTAGACGCTAACAAGAACATAAAAGTTTATAAGTTGAATCTCTCAGGGTCATATTCCCCGAAGCTTGCTGCGGGGTAGTTCATTAAAAGCGCCATCTATGGGAATGAAATATTCAGACTCCGGTTATCACTTCAGCGCAATATGTAGAGACGTTGTATGCAACGTCTCTACTCCAGCAGGGTGTCAGGGCTATTTAAAGCGTTATCTAAAAAAACAAAGGCGGTAAAAGAAAAGGCCGCAGCCATTGGCAGGTTGCGGCCTTAAGAATTTTATGCCATTTCGCGTTCAAAGGATAACGAGGCGGCAAGGAGGAGGCTCCGCAGGCGTATTACTAATACNNGCCGATGACGCTGCCAACAAAGTTAGCCGAAGAAAGCGGGATGGCATTATTACACAACTCCGTACGCCAGCATAGCGTTGGCAACCTTAGTGAAGCCGGCAATATTAGCACCGGCAACATAATCACCTTTGCGTCCGTAAGCTTCTGCGGTATCCGCGCAATTTTTGTGGATGCTCTTCATGATCAGGAGCAGGCGGTTGTCCACTTCTTCGCGGGTCCAGGAAAGCCTCATACTGTTCTGGCTCATTTCCAAACCGGATGTGGCTACACCACCGGCATTCGCCGCTTTGCCGGGACCATAAAGGATTTTCTTATCCTGGAAAACCTTTATCGCCTCGGGTGTGGAGGGCATATTGGCTCCTTCAGCCACGCAGATACAGCCGTTCTTCACGAGAGCCGCGGCATTCTTACCGTCAATTTCGTTTTGTGTCGCGCAGGGCAGGGCGATATCCACTTTAATGCCCTGTTCGCGGACGACATCCCATACATTCTTGCCTTCGTAACAAGCAGTCTTGTATTTATCGGCGTATTCAGTGAGCCGGCCGCGTTTGACGTTTTTCAATTCCAATACGTAATTGCATTTATTATTATCGATACCGGATTCATCGATGATTGTTGCCGTCGAATCGCAAAGAGAAATGACTTTGCCGCCCAACTGATTTACTTTTTCCACGGCGTACTGGGCAACGTTGCCGGCGCCGCTGATCGCGACGGTTTTGCCCTTGAAATCAAGACCGCGGGTAGCGAGCATTTCCGCGGCAAAGTAAGTTGTGCCGTAACCAGTTGCTTCGGGACGAATCAAACTTCCGCCGTATGACATGCCCTTTCCAGTAAGAACGCCGGTGTGTTCATTGCGGATTTTTTTGTAATAGCCGTAAAGATAACCGATTTCACGGCCGCCGACACCGATATCGCCTGCGGGAACGTCGGTATCGCTGCCGATATGGCGGAATAATTCGCGCATGAAGGCTTGGCAGAAGCGCATTACTTCTCCATCTGATTTTCCTTTGGGATCAAAGTCGGAGCCGCCCTTGCTGCCGCCCATGGGCAGAGTGGTCAAGGAGTTTTTGAAAATCTGCTCAAAACCCAGAAATTTGATAATGCCCAGATTAACCGAGGGATGGAAACGAAGACCACCCTTGAAAGGACCAATGGCGTTGTTGAACTGAACGCGGAATCCGCGATTGACTTTCACATTGCCCTTGTCGTCCACCCAGGGCACTCTGAAGGTCATGGCTCTTTCCGGCTCGACAATCCGTTCATAGATGTTGGCTTTGACGAATTCCGGGTGCTTTTTAACCGTAGGCTCCAGCGTCTCCATGACTTCTTGAACAGCCTGATGAAATTCGGGCTGATCCGGATCGGTTTGCTTTACTTTGGCGATAACATCTTTAATTACTGACATGGTTAAATCCTCCTTAAAAAAATTATTTATTATTCATTTCATGTATCAGTGCACCATACATGAGGTAACTCTCAATTAGCGGCTTCGTAAAAAGTCCCCCGGCGTTAAAATTATTTTCCTTATAACTCATCAATGCTTTGCAGACCTTGAAATTCCATCACGGTGGACATGGCCTTGTTATCTACGTCAAAACCTTCTTCGTGAGCTTTGGCAACCGGGTTTAACCCGCCGACTAGAATCATCCCCACTTTGTTTAAATCTACATTCGTTTGTCCAAGTGGATTTCCGGCGCTGCCGATAGAAAGAACACCATTAATTCCGGCCTTGGTCAGGCTGCCGATGATATCTTCAACCAGATCACGGCTCAGCGCCGGTATCTCACGGAAATTTGCCAGAATTTTCCCCTCGCCTTTTTCCACCACCTGCCCCACCGAGGTCATTTTGCCGCGGATAAATATTTCCGATGGATCAAGTGATGAACCGGAATAATGAATCAGTTCTACAAATCTTAATGTTTCACTATTGCTTACCTGGAGAATTCCACCGAATTTAGAATCGATAGGGATTCCATGCTTTAAAAGAACACCGTTAATCAAAATACTGCAAATTGTCGCCAGGCCCACTTTCCCTTCGGGAACGACAATGTCTCCCAGATATTTTCCTGCCGGGGCAACTGCCACACGGGAACTTACTGCAAGATTCTTCTTGAAAACCGGTTTCATCGCCACAAGAGCCTTCTTAAATTGATCCTGTGGAAAGAAGGAAATATTAACAGGCGTCAGACCGCGCATCTTCTTGAGGTTAAAAGTTGTTTTAAAAGAGAGGACATCAATGCGGGAGATGGAAAGGCTGATTTTATCCTGAACACGCGCATTGTTGATTTCGTCTATGCCCAGGCTGGTAATAACTCTTCCATCGCGCCGTCCGACAAGTTTTGTCAGCCCTCTTTCATCCATGAATTTTAGATGATAGCGGACAGTCCTTTCGCTTAGCTGAACGTTTTGCTCGGACATCTTTCGGGCAATTACACGAGCGCCAACAGGTTCCGGACTTTCGTTCAGAATTTTTAAGATAAGGATACCTTTTCTTTCTATGTCTTCCCGTTTAAAAAGTTGTTTCATAAGGTAATCGGCAATCCTTTGCCGTATTCCTACTTTTAAATAACATTATTGTCAAACACAAAATTGCATTTTTTAAATTATTATGATTCAAAAATGTATAATGAGCTTAAAACGGAAGCAGCGGAAACTTATAAATAAGAAATATTGTACAAAATTTTGCAGTTTTTTGAACAGACTAGTGTAGTGTCAATCAAGAAATGTCATTTCGACCGCAGGGAGANNTATTATTGAGACACTACACTAGCCTTTTCCGGCTTCAAGGGTAGGTCTTAAGGCGGGAATATGCCGGATTCATTCCCGCTTAGGTGGAATTTGGTAAGTTTTATGGCGATTATTCACCTTTGGGTGATGGCATAGAGGTAATCGTTGGCATTTTTCTTTTGTGACATTATAAAATCAATTTGATATAATAATGGACAGATAGATCAACTATTGGAGTTCTTGATTTGATGAAATCATTTTGGTTGTGTTTTGTGCCTCTTTTTGTAGCCGTAAATGCTTTTGGCGTTCTGCCGCTATTTATAAATCTCACCGAGGGGATTGAGCCGCAAAAAATCAGGCGAGTTGTTTTTCAATCGATGATTACGGCGTTAATTGTTGCCTTGGCCTTTATTGCCTTGGGTACGATAATACTGAACCTACTCGGTATCACGGTTGCCGATTTCATGATCGCTGGCGGAACACTCCTTTCCATCATCTCGATCAGGGAAATTATTTCCACCGATAAAAGTCCATATCCTATTGATCTGGATAGCATGGGTGCCGTGCCTATCGGTGTGCCGCTGATAACAGGGCCGGCAGTGTTGACCACGTCAATGCTTCTAATCAATGAGCACAGTTTGGTCATTACATCTCTGGCGATTATTATCAATATTTTGATCGCCGGTGGTATTTTTCTTTCAGCTCCGTTGATCAATCGCGTTCTTGGTAAAACAGGTTCGAAGACAATATCCAAAATCACCAGCCTGCTTTTAGCGGCAATCGCCGTGATGATTATTCGCAGGGGTATTGCCGTATTTATTGCTCAAGGTGTTCAATTTTAATAAAGTTGTTTATAATGAGGATTAACCATCCGTAAAATAAAGAAGGAGAGGCGTCACATGGGAGAGATAGTTCATACATCGCGTATTAAAATTGTGAGGGAAAATGGCCCGACAAGAAAGGCCATTATTGAGGGGTTTAATGAACCAATTTATTATGGAGTCCATGGCGGGATAAAGAAATTTTATAAAATAGAACCGGAAAAGGAACATGCCGCAACGCTTGATCATATTGTAGCGGCGACTGCCGCCTGAATGATGGGAACACTGGCCGCGTTGCTGGCCGGAAAGAAAATAGCCACTTCTGAAGAACGTTACCGGGCTGATGTGGAAGGAGATATAGAAAATATCAATAGTGTGCTCAAAATCACTCAGATTCGCGTTAAGTATCATTTAAAGATTCATCCGGAAAAAGTAGCCGAAGCACAGGGTGCTTTTTTTTCTTATTTGAAATTTTGCCCCGCTGCCCAGAGCATCATGGGCTGTATAGAAATAAAAGATGACCTGGTGATTGAGAGCATGGAAGCAACAGCGCATTAATCAATGACACTCGCTGAAAACAAACACAGTGAAGTTTGAAGCGTTAGTCGAATTGATCCCGTAAGCGAAGCGATTCGGGATATCTCTGATCAGATCCCCCGCTGCTTGCGGCGGGGGAGGTTCATTTTAGAAAAAGGAGTTCATTTTTTGAATGAGCTCCCTTTTCTTATTCTCAAGTGGTTATGACTAAATCTGGATATTCCCTTTTTTCAGCGTATCGGTGGGCATGAACCATTTAATGCCCAGTTTCTTCGAAATAGCTTCGCAACGTTCCGCTACCTTAGGCCAGCCCATTCCCTTGGCCAAGGCGAAGGGACCAAAGGGTGATCCGCCCCCGTTAATCATGGCCTTATCGATCTCCGCAGCGCTACTTGTAACGCCTTCATCCAGAAGTTTTGTTCCCTCGTTTACCTGAAGACAGACAATATCCATCAGGTCAAAGTTGGGATCGGCTTTACTCATGTCTATTGTGGGCCTTGCGCCGCCCGGCCAGGTGTAAATGCCTTTGCCGCTCTTTTTGCCCAGTGTGCCGGCTTCGACCATTTTCTTCAACCAGTTACTAGGTTTGAATTCCGGAGATAATGTTTTGGCAAAATAATCTGAACCATGGGCGTAAACATCAAGTCCGGCAAAATCCATGATTTCGTATGGTCCCATCGGGGCACCGATTGATCTGATCTTGGCATCAACGGCCTCGGGATTTACAAGACCTTTCTCATATATCTCGGCCAGATATAATCCGACCGGCGCGTTAATTCTGTTGAAAATAAATCCCGGCGAATCTTTCTCCACACGAACCGGAACCATTGCGCCTCTGAAGTTTTTTAATCTCAGGATAAAATCATAACTGATATTCATAGTCTCATCAGAGGTTTTCTGACCGTGGGTAACTTCAACAAGAGCCATCATGACCGGTGGATTAAAAAAATGAATCCCCACAACTTTGTCCGGTCTTTTTGTCGCGGCAGCCATTTGAGTAATGCTCATGTTGGATGTATTGGAAGCAAGTATGGCCTGTTTCGGCGCGTTTTCATCAACTTCCTTGAATATCTTTACTTTAAGATCAAGTATTTCCGGAGCGGCTTCAATCAGGTAATCAATATCTTTCACCGCTTCTTTTAAAACAGTGAATCCATGGATATTATTCATTATCTTATTTGAGTTATCTGCCGTCATCTTTTGTTTTGCGACCTGTTTCTCCAGGCTTTCTTTTATTTTATTCTTGCCCTTGTCCACAAATTCCTGCTTGATGTCATAAAGATTTACCTTTAAACCCGCCAGAGCACAAACTTCCGCAATGCCATGACCCATATCGCCCGCGCCAACGATTGCAATTGTTTTGATGTCTTCTGCTTTCATAGTTTTAAAACTCCTTTCCATATTTTTTTTAAGGACATGCCTTTGAATTCGCCTAGTATATGAAGACGGCACTTGTGTGTCAAGATAATTAAAATAGGAGATATAGTTGGAATTAATGGAGAGGCTTAACGGCCAAGGATGCCGTTTCCGGATGTTTCAATAGCCTGCTCGATTTCTTCTTTGACCATATCACTGGTGCCCTGGAGAATCTGCGCAAGTGCTGCTTTGGCCTCTGTGCCGCTAATGCGACCTAACGCCCAGGCGATCATGCTTTGTACCCGGTCATCAGAATTTTCTTTGAATGCCCGGCCAAGGTCTGAAACGTAGGCGGGATTGAGACTGTTGCCCATGGCGCGGGCCGCGTTCATCTTCCAGCGCCAGAGATCATCGGCAGACATGTAGAACATGTGCGGCCAGATGTTCTTGCCGAAGTATGGTTTGTCCATATGTAACAGGTGGGCAAGATCGAAGTTTGCCGCTTTGACTGCCACGCGGGCATTGGGCTTTTTTTCTTCAGTCATCCAGGGATTATTGCGGGGACAAACATTCTGGCAACGGTCACATCCATAGACATACATACCCATGGGTTCCCTCAGTTGAAGCGGGGTAAGACCTTCGCCATAATAAGTTAAAAAGGAAATGCAGCGGCGCGGGTCAATTTCCCCATCTCCTTTGAGCGCGCGAGTGGGACATGCTGCCACACAGGCATTGCGGCACCAATCGGGACAGCCGATGGCAATTGTCGGCTCATCGGGCGGATACTCCTTATCTACAACTATGGCAATGGGAAAGACAAAAGAACTGGAACGGGCAACACGCCGCGCGTAAAAAACACAGTTTTTGCCGAAAGTTCCCAGCCCGGCACGCGCGGCAGACAGCCGGTGCGGCATGTTGGGAGGGACTTTGGAATCCACACCATTTGCCCGGAGAAACTGCCGTAAGGCTTTAACCTTAAGAGCCAAACCATCTTTGGTGACCCTGTCATCATCGAGATAGCAGCGGCCAAAGTGACGCTCCATTGCGGAAGGAAACGCTTCATCGAAATATGATGTCAGCAGTACAATTATAGATTTTGCCTGTGGAAGGAAATGTTTTGGGTCTGTTCCGGCAAGGAGGCTGAAACCGGCGGCTTCTGTCCAGCCATATTCATCTTGATGATTCAGCAGATATTCTTTTTGCGAGGTAAAGGGTTCGGCGCCGGTAAAACCGATATCGTTAAATCCCAAGCGCATAGCTTCGGCTATAATTTCCTGTTTCGTGAGCATGAGACCTCCATGTACAATTTATACATCAATTCCAATTCTAAATCAAAGCGCTATCTTTGTTAGCAACGTCGCCCGGCAGGGGACCCCGGTGAATGCCTGGGCATGAGACTGTGTCGCAATGTCTTTGCGGTGAGCCGAAGCCCCGAGCAAAGCGTGCGGGGGGATGTAATGAGCGAAGCAATCTCATAAGTATCAGAATATATTTAGATTGCCACACGCACTGTCGTGCGTTCGCAATGACAAACGAGGATTACGACACAGTCTCATGCGCCGGGTAAACTCCGTGTGACGGAGGTGGACATTGTAG
>PLNU01000132.1:3356-10576 GCA_003142835.1 Syntrophaceae bacterium | reverse complement strand
CGACTTCAGCGGAATAGACATGGTGGGGTAAAATTCTCGAGGATTGGATAAAATTAGTGTCTTGAATACCCATATAAGCCAATGCTCAAAGGTTGCCATATTTAGAACAAAAATCGAGTCTGACAACTCACCTTTTATAAAGGAATCCCCAACATTGACCATGTCTTTATATTCAATATTCTTAACCTTACTACCGTTACTTGATCCATTACGCATTCATGAATACAAAAACATACTTAATTGACAAATGTCAATATTTATTCATTTTTATTTCGGGCGATTGATGAATCGCCCCTACATCTATTGATAAATCTCTGGGCGGAATAACGTCGGCCCCTACATTAGATTAATTCAACCTCCCCTATCGCTCCCATATCGTTGCCGCAGATGATGATGATCCCCTTCACGCCGGGAATTTTGATTCCATAATCCAGAGCGGTTTTTATATCTTTTTTACTTTTTACTCTATTCACGCCCCTTTGGAATATTCTGGACTATGAGCAGCCATTGGTATACCCTCGTATTCTACAACGCAGTCGGGTTTGCCGCAGAAAATAAAGCTGCTGTTCATATGGTCCCGTTCATCAAGTCCGATGCGCCGGAAGACATCCGCCCAAGTACTAACGTTCCCATACTTTTTTACGAGATCGCTTTGGACCGGCTGCTCTTCCCATTCCGTGTGTTCTTCAACAAATTGTGCATAAACGTGTTCGGCGTGATCCTCAAACTCGGCATTAAACAGAAACGCCCGGCGGATATTGAACATTGCCATCGCCCGGGTCAACAGGGCATAGCTGGCACCCATCAGAAAGGTTATCGGCGGAAATAAGTACCAGGGATCATTGATAGAATCCTCTTTCATCTTTTCATTGACAACGAGCAAATGCCAGTATTCGTTATCCTGAGCTTCCCTTCCCCACGTCATAATCATGCTGGCCTGTTGCACGAGTTTTTGATCTTTATAGTGCTGTGTCATTCGTGCATATTGACGGCTCTCCCAAGCCCGATAAGGAATGCAGGCCAGGATTTCGAGGAGTTTTGCTTTGGGAAGTGTCGTTTTCCTGCCGACAATCACATCCATCGAGAAAAAAAAGAACCGCGCAATCGCTGAATACTTGTACCGCGGCCGTGCCATTGATGCTTGTTGTTCCTTCCTTAAATCGATATGCCCCTGTTCCATTGGTAACCTCCTGTTATAATAATAAGAATGCGAATGCATTTCTCTTACTTTACTGCCCAATGCCTTTCGCTAATTTCAAACAAATTAAATTAGCTCCACCTCCCCTATCGCTCCCATATCGTTGCCGCAGATGATGATGATCCCCTTCACGCCGGGAATTTTGATTCCATAATCCAGGGCTGATTTAAAGTCTTTTTTACTTTTCACTCTATTGCCAATGGCCGAGGCTGCGGCATCGGCAAGTGTGGCGGATTTGGAAATTACGCAAACTGCGTCGGCTTTGCCAAAGCTCAAAGATGGGCCGACAGTGGCCGATGAGGTACAAATTCCCAAAGGCGTTTCTTCAGGCTTTACAAGAATATTGACTTTATAACTTAAAGCAGATTCTCCNNGCGCCGGCAACCGCGGCCATCGGCCCTACCCCGCATATTTTTGATTTGCCGAGCATATCCCGGATAATTGGTGGAGCTAAATTGTCTTCTGGAAGAGGCAAAAGTGACGTGCGAAATTTCGGATGATTTTTAATGTATGCTTCTAAAGAATTACGATGTTTGATTAGCGATTTTAATGATGAATCGGCCAAGTTGGTGTCCGAGCTGATAAATAGATCGCTTTCGGCTATTTTGACATTATATGAAGTGAGATTATCCTTATTAATTAATGATCTATAGGTTCTCTCTTCATGTATCATATTATGGATTAAAACCGGTTAATTTGGGTTGTTTTGGATCATTTTGCTCTGTAAACTCCCCCTTACTTAAAGGGGGATTGAGGGGGATTTTGACGATGTTTATAAAATCCTCCCTAACCCTCCTTTAGAAAAGGAGGGAATTAAAGCGGTACTTTCATTGTTGATGTGCTGTGCTTCATCCACTCTACTCCCTACGTTTCGATACGCTTAGAGATTGCCACGTCGACCAAGGGTCGTCTCGCAATGACAAACAAAAACAAAGGTCCCCTATTCTTAATGCCCTTTTATTCAAAGGATAACGCGGCGGCAAGGAGGAGGCACTGGAGACGAAAATGTCATTCCGAATCCGCCTATGGCGTGTGAGGAATCCTTGTCCCGAAACGCAGTGAGGGATCTTAAAGATTTCTCGCTTCGCTTCGAAATGACACTCAATGGTGGATGCGCTTCACACTTCACGCGCCCTACCCTTCAGCATTAACAGTAAGTTGTAGTACCCTCCCCTAATATGCTATCAACTTCTTTTTTTAATTTATCGCTAATATCCAGGCGCGATTGATCACCCAAATAAACTATAGTTTCACTTTTTCCATTAATAATATGCATGTAACCTTCGTATTTACCGGAATGTTTTTTTATCGCTTCGTTCAGAGACATAATGTTCTCCGGTGTTGCTTTATCGGCATTAATCATGAACCGAACCTGTTTATGGGGATTTTCCATTGATTGGGACAAAGGCACAGCTTCTTGGGCGATTATCTTGGGCGATTCATCGCCGATATCAACAATTCCCTGAATTACTATCGGTTCTTCAGAATGCAACAGTGAATAGAATTTTTTATAAGTGTCTGCCCAAAATATAATGTTTACGGAACCTTGTAAATCCTCCAGGGTAACATTACACATTATATCTTTTCTCCTGGTTTGCTTTTCGGCCAAACTGCTGACCACTCCGGCAACTGTAACAGTATCCTTGTCCTTTTTGGAGCTTAAGTTACCGGAATCGGCATTAGTAACCAGTTTAAGACGATCGGCAAAGTCCAGCAACGGATGACCTGTAATATAAAAACCTAATGCTTCCTTTTCGATAGATAAAAGTTCTTTTTGATCCCATTCATGCGCATCAGGTATTTCATACGGTTTAACTCCATTTTCTGTCGATGATGAACTGGAATCAAATTGATCAAAAAAACTGGATTGAGAGCTTTCCCGTTCTTTCTGTTTGCACTGAGCCTCTTCCATAGCTCCTTCATAGTGCAAAATGAGTTGGCGCCGTTTATAACCTAAAGAATCAAAAGCGCCGCATTTAATTAAGCTTTCGATTACCCTTTTGTTTACCTTCCGCATATCAACACGGGTTAAAAAATCCATAAAAGAGCTGAATTTTTCATCTTTATGGACTGATATTATCGAATCAATTGCTGCCAAACCAACATTTTTAATCGCAGCCAGTCCAAAACGAATATTTTCCCCGGATATGCTGAAATCTCTTTGTGATTCATTTAAATCTGGTGGCAGAATATTTATACCCATTTCTTTACAGGTGCTCATGTACTTGATTATTTTATCACGATTGTCCTTATCACTCGTCAATAAAGCGGCCATAAAGGCAACGGGATAATGCGCTTTCAAATAGGCCGTCTGATACGTGATGATGGCATAAGCGGCGCTGTGTGATTTGTTAAAACCATATCCGCCAAACGTCTCCATTTGTTCCCAGATCTTTCTGGCCTTATTTTCATTTATTTTTTGTTTTTTCGCGCCTTCAAGAAACTTGGGTTTCTCCTTATCCATAGCCGCAACCATTTTTTTGCCCATTACCTTACGCAATGTGTCGGCTTCGGCCATAGTGTATCCACCGATAGCGCTGGCAATTTGCATAACCTGTTCCTGATAGAGAATTACACCGTAGGTTTCCTCCAGGATTGTTTCCAATTGAGGCAATTCATAGGATGTTTTTGTTTTTCCCTGCTTGCGGGCAATAAATTCCGGAAGCATTTTCATTGGACCTGGCCGATAAAGGGCAATCGCGGCAATTACATCTTCAATATGAGCCGGTTTTAAATTGACTATAAGATCTTTCATGCCGGAGCTTTCCAACTGAAAGACGCCGTCTGTTTCACCCCTCGTCAAGAGCTTATATGTTTCTTTATCATCAAGAGGCAAGTTATTGATATCTATTTCAATTCCTTTTGATTCCTTGATGAAATTCAGAGCGTTTTTGATGACAGTTAAAGTTTTCAGACCGAGAAAATCAAATTTAGTTAAACCGACAGATTGGATGTCATTCATTGAATACTGGGAAACTATATCGTCTTTGGGAGAACAAAGAGGAACTCTTTCTACCAGAGGCACATCGGATATGACAACTCCTGCCGCGTGAGTAGAAGCATGGCGGTTAAGACCTTCCAAAATTCGCGACATTGCCATAAGTTTGGCTATTTGAGGATTGTTTTTCTCTTCCTGGGCCAGTCGTGGCTCCATCTTGATCGCCTCATTAAGTGTTATCTTTGGGTCAATAGGAATTAATTTGGCAATTCTGTCCACTTCACTGTAAGGAATATCCAGAGCGCGGCCTACATCCCGAATAACTCCTTTTGCCTGCATTTTCCCGAACGTAATAATTTGAGAAACTTTGTCCTGACCGTATTTTTGAGTTACGTACTTAATAATTTCATTCCTACCCTCCGGACAAAAATCAATATCAATATCGGGCATGCTGATACGGTCGGGATTTAAAAATCGTTCAAAGAGTAAATCATAACGGATTGGATCAATGTTAGTGATTCTGATTGTATAGGCCACAAGGCTTCCAGGAGCAGAACCGCGTCCCGGCCCTACAGGAATATTATTATGTTTTGCATGCTTAACGAAATCAGAAACAATTAAAAAATAACCCGCAAAACCCATAGTTTTAATTATTTCCAACTCTTTGCTTAGGCGTTTTTCGTACTTTTCTCGAATTTTAGACTCATTTTCTTTTTGATCTTTTAAAATAACGGGCATGAGCTTTTCCAGCCCTTCCCTCGCCTTTCGCTCCAGATAATCGTTAAGCGTTTCTTCAGGATTATTTATAACAAAATTAGGCAGATAAAATTTACCAAATTCTAAAGAAAGATTACATCTTTCGGCAATACTCACCGTGTTGGATAAGGCATCCGGCGTTAAGGAAAAGAGCTGGTGCATTTCTTCCGGGGAACGCAAATAAAATTGGTCTGTACTCAGATGCATCCTGTCGGTATCTTTGATAGTTTTACCTGTTTGGATGCAGAGTAATACATTATGTGCCTCAGAGTGATCACGGTTTAAGTAATGACAGTCGTTGGTAGCCACAAGGGGAATAGATAACTCTTTACTAATTTCGATCAAGCCAGTGTTGGCGATTTTTTGTTCAGGAATGCCGTTTTCCATTATCTCTAAATAAAAATTATCTTCGCCAAATAGTTCCTGATAGAATCGGGCGGTGTTTTTAGCCCCCTCCATATTTCCCCGGACGATCAGATCGGCAATTTCTCCATGCAGACAAGCGCTGGAAGCAATGAGTCCTTCATGGTATTCTTTCAAGAGTTCTTTATCTACACGTGGCCGGTAATAAAAGCCTTCCAAATAACCGGCGGTTGTAAGCTTCATCAGATTCTTATAGCCCTGCATATTTTTAACCAGGACAATTAAATGCCGGGAAGTTTCACCAATGGAAGAAGCGCTTTTATCAAAACGGCTTTGAGGGGCTACATATAGTTCGCAACCGATAATCGGCTTGATACCTTGTTTGAATGCCTTCTGATAAAAGTCTATCGCGCCAAACATGTTGCCATGATCGGTAATAGCAATTGCCGGCATTCTGTATTCTTTGGCTTTTTTAAACAGTTCATCCAGACGGATCATACCATCGAGAAGACTGTATTGGGTGTGGACGTGAAGGTGGACAAAATCAGCGTGCTTCATAGTTATCTAAAACTCACAAATAAAGACGATTATTTTCCAAGAGTAATTTTCACTTTCCTCCCTCGATAGCCCGCCCGGCGTATGCTCGGGGGAGGAACTTAAAAAGCGGTATGACCTTCGGCCTTTAGCCTTCAGCCTTTAGTTGTTCTAATCCAGCCAGTAATTTGGCGCTTCTTTGGTAATGATTACATCATGAACATGGCTTTCTCTCAGTCCGGCCTGGGTAATACGGATGAAACGTGATTTTTCAATTATTTCCGGAATTGTTTTGCAGCCGATATAACCCATACCGGCTTTGAGTCCGCCAATCAGCTGGAGAATACTGGCAGAAAGTGAACCACGGAAAGGTACCCTCCCCTCGATTCCTTCGGGAACGATTTTTAATTGACCTTCGATATCATCCTGATAGTAGCGGTCACGGCTGCCCATTTTCATTGCTTCCAGTGAACCCATACCGCGATAAACTTTATAGCTTCGGCCTTGAAACAAGATATTCTCTCCCGGACTTTCTTCCGTACCGGCAAATAAACCGCCGATCATCACACAGTGAGCGCCGGCACCAATTGCCTTAACAATATCACCTGAATATTTTATTCCACCATCGGCAATTAGGGGAATGCCATGTTTGGAGGCGACTTTATACGCGTCTCTGATCGCCGACATTTGGGCTACTCCGACTCCGGCAATAATACGGGTGGTACAAATGGAGCCGGGACCGACACCTACTTTCACGGCATCAACGCCAGCCTCAATAAGAGCCTTGGCGCCTTCCGATGTCGCAACATTTCCCGCGATTAATTCACACTTGGGGAAGTTAGATTTTATTGATTTAATAGCATTGATGACTCCCGCGGAATGTCCATGTGAGGTGTCAATTGCAATCACATCAGCACCAGCCGTAAGTAATGCATCAATTCTTGCCTCTCGATCGATAATACCCACAGCGGCGCCGACCCGCAGCCTTCCTAAAGAATCCTTGCAGGCGTATGGATAACGGCGTATTTTTTCAATATCTTTAATTGTAATCAAGCCTTTTAATTTGAACTCCTCATCAACAACAAGCAATTTTTCAATTCTATGCTTGTGAAGAAGTTTCTTGGAATCTTCCAGAGAAATATTCAAAGATACGGTGACCAGATTTTCCTTGGTCATGACATTGGCCACAGGTTGATCTAGATTTTCTTCAAACCGTAAATCGCGATTAGTGAGTATCCCGACAAGTTTTCCTTTTTTGACTACAGGTACGCCGGAAATGGAATATTGATTCATCAGCTTCAAAGCGTCACTGACTTTACGGTCAGGTTCGATTGTGATTGGATCAACAATCATTCCGCTTTCCGATTTTTTTACTTTGTCTACTTCAATTGCCTGTTGTTCTATACTCATATTGCGGTGGATTATACCAAT
>PLNU01000132.1:0-3304 GCA_003142835.1 Syntrophaceae bacterium | reverse complement strand
TCATCAAAGGTCAAAGATTCTTTTACTAGATCATCGAGCATTGTATCCTCCGTGGTAGTTATAAAACCTAATTGCTGTTTATAAAATATTTTTCGCCATTTAAATTAATAAAAAAATTATTTCCATTATCCGATTGCTCAATAAATTCAGCCAATTGATAGTAACTCTTACGTGAAAACCGCGCAGAGAATCTTCCTTCTTTAACCCTGCAATAAAGAACGTTATCTTCACCTATATGCAAAGAGTCCATTTCTAATTTTTCGCAAGAGTCGTCATTTAAAATAACATCAATTCGATCCCGGCCATCGTCCGGCAGTTTCGTTTTATAAACAGCGGCAACAACAAAAGCGGTATCTTCTACATCAAGATAATAACGTTCTTCCTCCAATTCAATTAAATATTTGCCGCATTCATCAATTTTAAGATGTTCAAAAAGGATACACAATATTTCTTTGCGAAACATGTGTGCGCCTCTGTAATACCAGAGACCTTCCTTGTCTATTTTAATCTCAGAGCTTTCCATTATACCTTAAAAACTTTTCCCGCTATCAAGCAATATCGTTACCGGACCATTATTAACAAGTTCTATATGCATCATTTCCTGGAATTTTCCAGTTTCTAAAATCTTTACTTTACCGGATGCCTGCCTAACAAAATATTCATAAAGATCTTTTGCTTTGGAAGGTTCTTCCGCTTTTACAAACGAAGGACGTCTTCCTTTTGTACAATCACCCAGTAGTGTAAATTGCGAAATAACCATCAATGAGCCGTTTACATCCAGTAAAGAACGATTCATTTTGTCTTGCTCATCTTCAAAGATGCGCAAGTTAATCGATTTTTCAAGGATATAGTCGGCATCAGTTGTAGCGTCTCCTTTTTCTACTCCGAGTAATAAAAGTATCCCTTCTTTTATAGAGGAGAATTCCTGATTGTTTATTTTGACGCAAGCACGGTCAACTCTCTGGATAACTGCACGCATTGATAATCCCGTTTAATAATTATTTTATGTTAGCAATAATTCGTTTTGTGTTCAAGTCATTTCTCTGACAAATTTATCCATGAGAATGAAGTCCGGCGCTGTATTGGATTAGCGGCGCCGGACGGTGGTGAAAGATATAATTTGCTTAATTCGAATTGATACGAAAACTATTTCTTATTGTAATCTTCAGCTATTTGCCGTGTCATTTTGATATTCTTGGCGATATCAACCAACACAATAACGGCCTCGGCTAAAAAGTAAAAAAGTACGAGACCAACGAAAGCTGAAAACAAACCACCGGCCATAAATACTAATCCTCCCCAGAATCCTTCACCATTGCCATAACTGGGAACAAGAGGAGCTGACTTTTTGATCATGTAAAAGGCGCTAGACCCGATAAACCACGTAAGAATGCCACCGGCGACAGAAATCACAGTTACAAANNACAGTGTATTCTGAATCAGGCAGCGCGTTAATGTTTCCGGCTCGAATAAGCAGAATATGAACAACCATGTAAACAGCTATAACAAATAGCAACTGGAAAATAATGATTCCAAATATTGCCTCCGCTGAGTACCCGGATATGGACTTCCATACAGTTATCCAGGCCACAAGGGCTGCCGTTGCAATCACTACTGCCAGAATCTGCAAAGCAACCGCAAACGCTTTTCTAAAGAACTGCCCTTGTGATATCTTTTCAAGAACTGTTTCCATAAAAAAATACTTTTCCATGATAGTCTCCTTTTTTATTTAAAGTATTTGTATTTCGAATAACATTTTCAGGATATGTTGAACTTCAACTAAACTTTTTTCATGAATACAAAATTTCTTCAAGCATATTTTTAATTCGCCATGAACGGCTTTGACATCGCTGATACCAGGTAAACGTCAATTTAATTCCTGTGATTTATGTTAATGACCACAACATACTCGCCAAAGCCGATGCCGTAAAAGCCTTGCTGGACGCAAGATTATTTGACAAAAAGTGATCGGATATTGACATATTCATCACTTTGCGTATTTGTATACTCAATTAGTAAATACTGGTAGTCGGAAAAGAATAAAGGAGGGTTTATGAGTTTTTCAGAAACGAAAACAGAATTATTTCAAGCTGATGCAAAGACAAAGCTACTTGTCTACGAGTGGCTGCCCGATCAGGAGGTCAAGGCCGTGATGATCGGTATCCACGGCGGCATGGCCCATGGCGGAGACTGGGTTACGCCGGCCTTGTATTTCAAAGAGAAGGGTGTTGCCACGTATGCCCCGGATCTGCGATGGCATGGAACCTATCCGAAGTACAATGAGAAGGGGAAGGTTTTTTTCCATATCAATTCCTACGACGAATATGTTGATGATATACACAAATTCTATTCCTGGGTGAAAGAGCGTCATCCCAATGCCCCGATCTTCATCATTTGCCATTCCAATGGTGCACTCATCGCCCTGAAGTACGCCCTGACCCTGGCGAAAAAGACTGATATCAAGGGATTCATCGTTTCCTCTCCGTGGCTTGAAAACAGAGTCAAGATCCCGGCTATCATGAAAAAGATCGCCAAGTTAATAGCGGGGATCTATCCAACCTTTGCCGTCAAAACCCCAGCCCTTACGGATGTGCTTACCCATGACGAGAAGATTACCGCCCGTCACCATCAGGACGAGAAGATCGGCTTGCGGGGGACGAAGGCTTCAGCAAAACTGGGCGTGGAGAGCGAAAAGACCCAGGCATGGGTCATTGAAAACATGAAGACATGGGAACGTTTCCCGATGTTTGCCGTCCTGGCCGGTGAGGATCAGCTTGCCGACCCCCAGGGCAGCAAGAAGGCCTTGAATTCGATTCCATCAAATCTCCTGACATTAATCGTCCATGAAAAGAACTATCATGAAAACTTCAACGAAGTGAACAGGGACGAGACCTTCGGGGCGATCTGGAAGTGGATGCAGAAAATTCCGGGTTAATGATATCATTGCGAAGCCTTGAAGTGAACGAGGCTTTTGCGCAGATCCATCTGGCTCGGGCAAAAGAGTTCAAGGCCGACATGGCGAAACTCAATGTCAATGGCGGCGCCATGGTGCCGGGGAAACCTTGTTTGCAGTCTATGGACAGGAAAAAGCAATACAGCCTGAGCCCGCCAAAGATACACCCAGATTTACCATCGCTCGGTTAGTTGTTGGAACCGGCATAGAGAATAGAGAACCTGTTGGTGTTGCGGAGAAATTCCCGTCTGCCACAGAAAAAGTTTATTGTTACCTGGAGGCCACCGGCATTGCCAAGGATACGGAAATTTACTTTGTCTGGCTTTATAATGTCTATTCCGCTGAAGTCGC
>PLNU01000142.1 GCA_003142835.1 Syntrophaceae bacterium | reverse complement strand
TGCTATTACGACACAGTCTCATCCACCGGGAAATGACAAACCGGTGTCTAAATTATTACAATTTCGTAGGGTGGAACAAGCGCAGCGGTTCCACCAACATGGTGGATGCGCTCTGCTTCATCCACCCTACAATTACTGTTTTGTGAGGGAGAGTAACGACCGCAGCAGGGGAACTCTCAGCCTGCCCTGTGTATGTCTGGGCGACCGTTCCCTACGTTTTAAAAGCATATGATTACCGAAATTCAAACCAACTTCTATCGCATCTCTCTGCCCATGCCTTATCGACTGCGGCATGTCCACACTTACGCTTTAGTTCAGGGCGCTGATATTGCGCTTTTTGATACCGGTATGAATATGCCCGGTGCTTATGAAAAACTGGAGGAGGATTTAAAAAGTGTCGGGCTTGGCACACAATTCATCCGGGATATTTATATCACCCATTCACATACCGATCATTGCAGCATGGCCGGTCTGCTGCAAGAAAGAACAAAAGCGAAGATTCATATTTCTGCCGCCGCTAACAATGTTTATCAATATTTTCATCAGGCGGAGGTATTGACAAAGGCAGCAAGAATATTTTACGCCAAGCATGGTATGTCGCCTCGGGAAGTCGATGCCATGGTGGAGGAAATCGACGACATCCGCGGCATTATCGCCCCATTTAACGCCGACGATCATCTTGAGCAAAACGAGATACGCGAATTTGGTGATTGGAAATTTGAAGTCATTTTTACACCGGGGCACGCGGCGGGCCACGTCTGCTTTTTCTTCCGGGAGGAAGGCTTTCTTATTGCTGGTGATCATGTCCTGCCTTATATCTCGCCCAGTTTAAGCCCGAACATCTTTGATGAAGTATTTCAGCCATTGAAAAATTATTTAGACTCACTGCAGATTGTCGAGAATCTGCCTGTGACAACCATTTATCCCGGCCACGGCAATTCTTTTACCAATATCAGTGAAAGGGCAGGAGAAATCCGCACTCATCATGAATTACGCAAGCAGGTAGTTCTTCAATGTCTTAATGCGCAACCCAAAACAACTTATGCCATCTCTGCCGAAATCAGCGGAGCGGCAACTTCCAGGTGGGACGATTGGGAAAAGTTCATGGCTTTAAACGGAACCTACGTTTACCTGCAAGAGCTTAACCGCGAAGGCGTGATCAAAGAAACGATGGAAGGCAATGTTCTGGTTTACAAGACAATTTGATTGTGCTTTCGATCCTTGATAATCTACTCAGCCTGATCGCAGATTTCTAAAATTCTATCCACATTGAAAATACGTTTTTCTTTACGTTCCAGACAATAGGCCTCAAGCCCTAAGTAGGGATGGCCGCTGTATTCCATTTCGCCCATCAAAAGTGGCCGGATTGTGCGGCGTGATTTTTCGTCTTTGGCCTTCAAGTAAATAATTTCTATGCTTTTTTTCTGCGCTATGGCTTCGGCAAGCATCAATAACTTGTCTTCGCGGGTGCAGGTAAGCGCGGCTTTGGCGTACTGCATGCCGGTGAGAAATTTTACCACCTGCCAATCCATCAGGATATGATTTTTCTTTAAGGGTTGTCTCAGGACAATGCCTTCGATCGTTGTGCAGCGCGAAAGCGCCACATACATCTGCCCGTGGGCAAATGTGCCCCTGCCCACATCGATAATTACATTTTCAAAAGTTTTGCCCTGGCTCTTGTGGATGGTTACAGCAAAGGCCAGACGCACAGGATACTGCGTGAATGAGCCGACTTCCTCGGAGCGCAGTTCTTCGTTCTTTAGAAAAAACTGATAGATTTTCCAGGTGTAAGGCGTAATGCGCGCTGTGTCGCCATTGTCCAGTTCGGCCACAATCACCTCTTCGTCCTCCTCATCTTTTTCAAACTTTTTGATTTTGCCAATTGTTCCATTGATCCACTGGCCCAGGGAATCGTTATTCAGCAACATAATCTGCGCGCCTTTTTTCAGATTCAGATCGACCGCTGTCGGCAGATATTCTTTGCCGAAATCTCCCTCGATCAGGCCACTCGCCTTCCAGACTTTGCCGGGCAGTTCGGCCAGGCATTTTTCGTTAATTGCGTCGGCAAGATCATTTGTGCTCGTCAGCGAAAGATAGAAAGTGCCGGCTGGCGCGGTAAATTGCGGATCGCAGCGCCGGTTGAAAAGCGCCAAGTCATCATCCGTTACTGACCGGTTGCGGACAGCATTAAGCAGACGGACAAATTCATTGTCTTTCTGGCGATAAACTTTTTCCAGTTCGATAAATTCCAAATCCAGTTCGGCAAAAACATTGGCGCTGAAAAAATAGGGGCTGGGATAATGTGTCCGGAATATTTCCCTCTCCTGGCTGGAGACAACAGGAGGCAACTGATAGAGATCACCGATGAAAATCATCTGCACACCGCCGAATGGCTGTTTGGGCTCCGGGCCGTTAAGACGCAAGAACTTATCCACGCAGTCGAGCAGATCAGCCCGCACCATAGAAACTTCATCAATAACAATGGTCGTCAGCTTTTTGTATATCGTCGTTTTTTCCTTGCCGGCGCTCTTTTTCTTCTTGATGGAAGCGGGAGTAACATTCGGTTTGAAATGGAAAAAGGAATGGATGGTCTGGCCGCCGACATTAATAGCGGCAACGCCGGTTGGCGCAAGAATGACTACTTTCTTTTTTGTCGTGTTGCGAAAATAATTCAAAAGCGTTGATTTGCCTGTGCCCGCGCGGCCGGTAATCAGCAAACTTTTTCCCGACTCCTCCATAAGTGCTAAGGCACACGTAAATTCCGGATTAAAATCAATCTCCACAGGTTTGGTTATTTTAGCCATTATCTTTTCCCTTATATTATTGTCGTTAATAAACACAATTTACATTTGTATTCAATTATAATAATATTTTTATTAGCGCTGCTTGACGATTTTTGGAACGAGGTAGAAAAATGGAGGATTTGATATGCATACAGTAACATTAAGAATTGCATCCCGTGAAAAAGTTAACAAAAGATTTCTTGAAACTTTTAAAGGAAAACAGCAGGGTTCGTTTATCAGCTTTGAATCACCTGCCGTGCTTTTCAAAGTTATTTCCGGCCATCGCTGGGAATTGCTCAAGATGATGACTGGCGCCAGGGCTATGTCGATACGCGAAGCGTCACGCCGTTTAGAAAGAGATGTCAAAGCGGTGCATGGCGACGTTTCTGCACTTTTGAAGGCCGGAATACTTCATAAAACTGATGATGGTCAGATCGAATTTCCCTTCGACGCCATTCATGTTGATTTTCTGCTACAGGCGGCTTGAGTGCGTGGCATTATAGGTAAATAAATCTTTTTCTTTACTCATTCCTTTTCAGCTTTTTTGCCGGATGCTTTGTCGGCAAGCAGCACATCCAGCGGGCTTTTCGGTGCATGGGACATATCGCGTAAGACATGCGTGTAAATCATCGTCGTTTCGACGTTTTTGTGGCCGAGCAATTCCTGTATTTCACGGATATTGACACCGTTCATTAGTAAATGTGTTGCGAAACTATGACGTAACGTATGCACAGAAGCATGTTTAGGAATGCCGGCCTTCCTGATCGCTTTTTTAATTATCGCCTGTATGGCGGAGTCGCTGATATGATGACGCGCTACCCTGCCACTTCGTGGATCAACAGAGAGATTAGCGGCTGGAAAAACATACTGCCATGCCCATTCTTTGCCCGCGTTAGGGTATTTCCTACTTAAAGCATCGGGAAGATGGACTTCTCCGTGGCCGTGGGAAAGATCATTTTCATGCATTTTTTTAACATCCGTTAAGTGTTCCTGTAATTGCCCCTTAACCGTTGCCGGTAAAATAGTGGTTCTGTCCTTATCCCCTTTGCCGCTTCTTACTATAACGGTATTTAAATCAAAATCAATGTCCTTGACCCTCAGACGGGCAAGCTCCATCAGTCTCAAGCCCGCGCCGTAGAGAAGTCCGGCGATCAGCAAATCTTTCGCAGCGATACAGGCCAATAATCGTTTGACCTCTTCCGCGGAAAAAACAACGGGCAGTTTCTGCCCGCGTTTCGCGCGGACGGTTTGGGCGAGGTCACCCATATCTTTGCAAAGCACATTGCGAAAAAGAAAAAGGATGGCATTGAACGCCTGGTTCTGTGTTGAAGAAGAGACCTTTTCTTTCAGCGCCAGATGACTGAGGAAATTTTTGCAATCTGCCGTTTCAAGCGCTGCGGGTGTTTCTTTTTCCCCGGTTTGTCTGGTGTATTCGAGAAACCGCTTTATCCATTGCAGATAGGTTCTTTCCGTGCTGTAGGAATAATGCTTAAGCCGGATCAGGCGTTGTGTTTCCTTGAGCAGTTCAGGTGCAAAGTCGGCGGATTTTATTGTTGGTAAATTGTTGGGTTTGAGGCCACGGTAGTGAAAATAATATAATCTGATTGCGTCATGTGCCTGCCGAATTTGCCAGTCGGATATATTAGGCTCCGACTTCAAGGTTTCAATAAATTCGATGACAGCATTTTCCTGATATTCATCAGAGTTGATTTGCTTTTTCCGCGCATAGGTGAAAAACTTGCCTGCCCATAGAGCATAAAAAAATACATTCTTTTCCGGCACCAATTTCTTTTCTAAAAGAAAGTTTTGAAACTCTGGAAGAATGTCGGTTTTCTTAACGTTGGACAAATTTTCCATATTTTACCAACTTGGCTTTTCGTCTTTATTACCACAATATACGAAACGCTGTAAATAGTTATTCGCTTATAATTATGGAATATTTTCCTTTGAATAAAAAAGAAGTTATGGTACTTTGATACTCAAATAATCGGAAAAAGCGAAGTTCGTATATTAATTGTTACATGATAAAAATATGACAAAGCATATTGGTATTTTAAATCTAGGCATAAGCTTTTTTAGTGCTGCTAATGCGTTAAAAGATGGCTCACAATACTGGCCGACTTATTATCTTTATGGTCATGCAATAGAATTGGGACTTAAATCATTTCTACATTATAAAGGCATGACTGACAAAGAACTTCGTAAAATCGGACATAATTTAACGGAAGCGTGGAGCAAGTGCTCAGATTTAGGATTGCTAGAGTTGATTTGTGATTACCAGCAGTTTCAGGAATGCATTTTCATTATGAACGATCAGTACATGGAGAAAGGCCTTGAATATCATAATAACGGCAATAAGCGTCTACCGGATTTTAATCAATTGAATGACGCAGTCCAAAATGTAATATGTTCTTTAGACGCATATTACCGTGGTGATCTGGCCCAAAAGAATAATGATATGTAACTACCGGATGCAGCCGACTCGTTACACTCACGGCTGATCCAGGCGTTAGGCAGTGACCGAATCTATTCACACCCATAAGGAGATTTTCTGCATTGGATATTCCACGGATCTTCAACATCACCGAAAGTGCTCACCGCATCCATAACCCGTTCACACCCGAAAAGCTCGCCACTCTCGGCGCGGCGCTGCGTCTGGAAACGGGGACCCGAGTGCTCGACCTCGGCAGCGGTTCGGGCGAGATGCTGTGCACCTGGGCACGCGATTACGGAGTCATCGGCACCGGCATCGACATGAGCCAGTTGTTCACCGAGCAAGCGAAACTCCGCGCTGAAAAACTCGGTGTCGCCGATCAAGTCAAGTTCATCCATGGCGATGCTGCCGGCTTCGTCTCTGACGAGAAGGCCGGTGTGGCAGCCTGTCTCGGTGCCACGTGGATCGCTGGGGGAGTCGTCGGCACCATCGAGCTTCTGGCGCAGAGCCTCCGCCCCGGAGGGATCATCCTCATCGGCGAGCCCTACTGGCGGCAGTTACCGCCGACGGAAGATGTTGCCAGGGGGTGTCTTGCCGGCTCAATCTCCGACTTTCTCCTGCTTCCGGAACTTCTCGCGTCTTTCGGCCACCTCGGCTACGACGTCGTGGAAATGGTTTTGGCAGACCAAGACAGCTGGGACAGATACGAGGCGGCCAAGTGGCTCACCATGCGCCGATGGCTTGAAGACAATCCCGACGACGAGTTCGCGAAAGATGTTCGAGCCAAACTAGCCTCGGAACCCGAGCGCTACGCCGCTTACACGC
>PLNU01000056.1 GCA_003142835.1 Syntrophaceae bacterium | reverse complement strand
TGTCCATATTGTCATAATCCGGAACTGGTCGATTCCAAATTATTCGGTCCCTGTCTGCAGGAAAAAGATGTTCTGGAATTCCTGAAAACGCGCATCGGAAAAATCGACGCAGTCACAATTACCGGTGGTGAACCCACTATTCAAAATGATTTAAAACCTTTCATCAAGCGGATTAAAAAAATGGGCTTTGCCGTAAAGCTTGATTCCAACGGCTCCGGGCCTGAAGTTATCCAAAAGCTTCTTAGTGAAAAGCTGCTCGATTTCATCGCCATGGATATTAAGGCGCCGCTGGAGAAATATGAGAAAATTGCCAGAGTGCCGCTCAAAACAGACTCGATCAAAGAAAGCATCAAGATTATTTTGAAAGCAAAGATTCCGCATGAATTCCGCACAACTGTGGTCCAATCCCTTCTTACGGAGAACGACATTCTAAAAATAACCAAGCTGATATCCGGTGCCAGGCGCTATACTCTGCAGAAATTTGTGCCGGTAAAAACATTGGACAAAAAGTATCTGAAAGCAAAACCATTTTCCGATGATGAATTGGAAAAAATAAGAAAACGTCTGGAAAAAGAAATACCAATTGTTAAAGTCAGATAATTTTAAATTAGATTGAGATTGTTTGCCATGAGCCAAAATGAAGAAAAAAAATGTGGCACTTCTGCGCACCATGATCATATCAAAAATTTGACCAAAATTGGTGTAGCACTATCCGGTGAAAAAAATATTGAACGCCTTCTGGAAATGATTCTGGATGCGGCGCGCAAATTTACCAATGCTGATGGTGGAACTCTCTACATCATGTCCGACGATGAGACCGAACTTCTTTTTGCCATTATCCAAAATGATTCGCTGGGTGTACATATGGGTGGTACCGGCGGAAAAATAACCTGGCCTGCCGTGAAATTAAAAAACGCGGATGGCTCTCCTAATTACTCTAATGTCTCTGCATACGTTGCTATTTCCGGGGAAGCGGTGAACTTTGCTGATGTCTACGATGCTGATGGTTTTAATTTTGAGGGAACAAAAAAATTTGATCAGGATAGAGGCTACCGTTCCCAATCAATGCTGGTTGTTCCGATGAGAGACCATGAAAACAAAATTATCGGTGTGTTGCAGCTTTTAAACGCGCAGGATCAGGCAACCGGCGCTGTTGTAAACTTTTCATTGGAATTTCAGGAGATGACTTTATCTTTAGCCTCGCAAGCGGCGATAGCGCTGACCAATAACCGCCTGATTTCCGATTTGGAAAATTTACTGGAATCATTTATTAAAACAATTGCCACAGCCATTGATGAAAAGTCACCTTATACTGGCGGCCATGTCCGCCGTGTTGCGGGGTTGACAATGACTATAGCCAATAAAATCAACGGAAAAAAGCAGGGGCCATTTGCTTCTGTTATATTCTCCGAAGATCAAATGCGGGAGTTACGCATGGCTGCCTGGTTGCATGATGTGGGCAAGATTACCACTCCGGAACATGTTGTCGATAAATCTACAAAACTTGAAAAGGTCTATGACCGTATTTCGGATGTAAAAACGCGTTTTGAGTTGCTCAAGCGGGAATATCAATTGGCTATGCAGGAAAACAAAAACAATAAAGCAGGTAATTCACTGGAAAAAATGGCAGGGGAAATAAAAACACTGGATGAAGAATACCAGTTTCTAGTTCAAGTTAATCGTGGCAGCGAATTTATCAAAGATGAAATGATTGAGCGGATTAAAAAAATTGGCAAAAGAAAGTGGCGCGCCAACAGTCAAACCTTAACGTTACTGACTGAAGATGAGATTTATAATTTAAGCGTTCGTCGCGGTACGCTCAATGATGAAGAAAGAAACATAATCAATAATCACGCGGCTGTATCGTATAAGATGCTCTCGGGGCTTCCCTTCCCGAAAAAGATGCGCCATATCGCCGATTATGCCGCCGCTCACCATGAAAAGCTTGATGGTACAGGTTATCCGCTGGGGCTCAAGGCTGATCAACTCTTCCTGCAATCACGCATTATTGCCATCGCCGATATATTTGAGGCTCTCACAGCCAAAGACAGACCTTATAAGAAAGGCAAGACTGTTGCTGAAGCCTTGAAAATTATGGAGTTGATGGTTAAAGATCAGCACATTGATGCGGATTTGTATGAGTTGTTTATAAAAGAAAAAATCTACACTGATTATGCCAGGCGCGAGTTGGCACCGCAGCAGATCGACGCATGACAACTTCGTAAAAAATCCCCGGAATTCGAGACTGTGTCGCAATAGCAANNCCGAAGCGGCGCGTTTGGGAAACGCGCCCTACATTAACACGTCCACCCCCCGCCAACGGGGGACACGCAAAGCACTTAGTGTATCAAATTTCCCCCGGCATGCCCAGCATGCGAGACTTTGTCGTAATCATCGTTTGTCATTGCGAATGCATGACAGTGCGTGTGGCAATCTTTATATTATCAAAGACTTATGGGATTGCTTCGGTCGTTTCACTCACTCGCAAAGGCATTACTACACAATCTCGAATGCCTGGGCATGCCCGGAGCGTCGTCGGCTTCCTCAATCCGCCGCGGCGGACCTGCGTCGCCTCCTCCTTGCCGCCTCGATATCATCTTTGTTTTAGAAATGGTATTAAATCAACGCCAGACTATCAGCCACGGCCATGCCTGCCAGCGTGGGACGCAAAAAACCGTTTTTTATTTCCAAAAAATTATTATTTATCAGAGAGCCAATGATGGATTTTTTATCTTCGAGCAAATCAATGGCATATTTTGTTTTATAGAGATTCAGATCAATGCCGGTATGAGTGCGTAAAGCTAAGAACAATGCTTCAAACTGCAATTGCGCAGGCGTTAGGTTTTCCATATCTTCCACCGGTATTTTATCTTGAAAAATATCTCTTATATAGCGTGTGACGGCAGATTTGTTCCACCAGCGCTTATTTCTGAGAAAAGAATGTGCAGCAGGCCCTAATCCCAAATAAGGCGCATGCTGCCAGTATTTCATGTTGTGTTTTGATTTTAAGCTTTCCTGGCGGGCAAAGTTGGAAACTTCGTAGTGAAGATAACCGGCATTCTCCAGGATTTCAGAGGTGGTAAAAAAATATTTTGCCTGTTGCTCGTTTGACGGCAGTTTCATGCCTTGCTCTTGACATATCTGATAAAGAGGCGTTTTCTGCCCAAGAGATAACTGGTAACAGGAAATATGTTCGGGCTTGAGTGTTATAGCCTTTTGCAATGTATTTTCCCACGATTTAATATTCTGATGCTGCACACCGTAAATGAGATCCAGTCCGATATTGGAAAAACCTGCGTCTCGCGCGGCTTTCATTGATGCCAGAGCATCATTTGCCGAATGCCTGCGGCCAAGAAATTTTAAGAGTGAATTGTCGAACGATTGTATGCCAATATTTAACCGGTTAATTCCCAGGAAGCGTAAAGCTCGAAAATATTCTAAAGACACATCCCCGGGATTCACTTCTATGGTGAATTCTGCATGAGGATCAATTCTGTAAAATTTGCCAACAGTCTTTAAAATTGTTTCAAGTTGTTGAGGGCTAAGAAGGGAAGGTGTGCCGCCGCCAAGATAAACCGTATCAAAAGATGTAAAAAGCTCACTGTAGAACTTCATTTCTTTATTTAGCGCATCAATGAAGTCAGGAATCAGATTCAGTGACTTAATGGAATAAAAGCTGCAATAGCCGCATTTACTTTTGCAAAAAGGAATGTGAATATAAAGCCCGGCTTGGTCCTTTCGCATAGGCAGCTTTCCAAATAAAAGTTAACCTTATTTTCTTTAAATTAATCAGTATCAGACTTCAATACCGCGAGAAACGCACTTTGCGGAATGCTCACCTGACCGATCATCTTCATCCGTTTTTTCCCGGCTTTTTGTTTTTCGAGCAATTTTCTTTTGCGGGTGATATCACCGCCATAGCATTTTGATGTGACATCTTTACGGAACGCGCTGATGGTACTGCGGGCGATAATTTCCGAACCTATAGCGGACTGAATAGCAATCTTGAACATCTGGCGCGGTATCTCGTTTTTGAGCCGGTCACAGGCCAGAAGCGCCCGGGCACGGGCACGGTCACGATGCACAATCTGCGAGAGAGCGTCAACCTTTTCACCATTCACCAGAATATCCATCAAGACCAGCGTGCTTTCGCGGTAATCAATGATATCGTAGTCAAATGATCCGTAGCCCTGGGTCACGGATTTAAAACGGTCATAAAAATCATAGATGACCTCGGCCAGTGGCATTTCGTAAGAAAGCTCTACCCGTCCGGGGCCTGTGTAATTCATGGTGGAATTGGTGCCACGCTTTTCCATGCATAGTTTCATGACGGTGCCAAGATAGCGTTCAGGAAGCATCATTGCCGCGCGGATATAAGGTTCTTCGCCTTTGGCAATTTCTGCGGGATCAGGGTAGTGCGCGGGATTATCCACATAAATAACCTTGTTGTCTTTGAGCGTGAAACGGTAGCGGACACTGGGAACGGACAGGATAATCGAAAGATCATATTCTCTCTCCAGCCTCTCTTGCACAATATCCAGATGAAGAAGACCCAGAAAGCCGCAGCGAAATCCCTGACCAAGCGCAACGGAAGAATCTTTTTCGTAAATAAACGAGGCGTCGTTTAGTTTATACTTCTCCAGAGAATCGGCCAGGTCCTGGTAATCATCAGAAGCAATTGGATAAATAGAGGCAAAGACAACTGGCTTAACTTCCTTAAAGCCGGGCAGGGGCTGACTGCATGGCCTTTCCTGCAAGGTAATTGTGTCGCCCGTGCGCACATCGGCGACGGTTTTCACTCCGGCGATAATGTAACCGACCTCTCCGGCGGATAACTTCTCACGTTTGGTGCGGGTGAGTAGAAAATGGCCGACTTCTTCCACTTTGTAAGTAGCCCCATTGAACATAAATTTGATGATATCGCCGCTTTTAACAGTTCCTTCGAACACGCGACAGTGAATAATTGTGCCGCGGAAAGAATCGTAATGCGCGTCAAAAATCAAAGCCGCCAGTGGATTTTCGGCATCACCCTTTGGTGTCGGTATACGCTGAACAATTGCTTCCAGAATTTCTTCTATTCCGATACCTTCCTTAGCCGAGCATTTTATATGGGTATCCGGATCAAGGCCAAGTTCCGAATCAATTTCCTCCAGCACCCGGTCAATGTCGGCGGAGGGAAGATCGATCTTGTTAATGATCGGTATAATTTCCAGATTATGTTCCAGCGCCAGATAAAGATTAGCCAGCGTTTGAGCCTGTACGCCCTGGGCGGCATCTACCAAGAGCAAAACGCCTTCACAGGAAGCCAGCGAACGGGATACTTCATAAGAAAAATCAACGTGTCCCGGAGTGTCAATTAAATTCAGGATGTAATCTTTACCGTCATGAGCATGGTAGGGAAGGGAGATGGCATTACTTTTGATAGTGATACCGCGCTCTCTTTCAATATCCATATTATCCAAAATTTGATCCTGAAAATTTCTTTCGTTGCATACGCCTGTATATTGAATCAACCGGTCGGCAAGGGTTGATTTGCCGTGATCTATATGGGCGATAATGCTGAAGTTTCTAATGTTTTCCATAATTATTTGCTTTTAAAGATGAAAAAGCCCTCCATTATATCCGGGGGGCTTTTTCATAAATTTTTCCTGACGAATTAAGCAAGTTTCTTTAAAATTGCTTCCGATACTTCTTTTACACCAACACGGCCATCAACGGTAACAATCTTTGTTCTTTCTTTAAAGTAGTTAATCGCGGCCAGTGTGCCGGTTTTAGTATCATAGTAAATGCCATGGCGTTTATCGATGGCCGCACTGTCCTGATCATCGCCGCGTGCTGAAAGATCCTCACAGGCACAGACACGGCAAACCGTCTTTCCATTGTGTTCATGAGGTTTAATCGCATCGATGTAGATATTGTTGGGATGGTTATTATCCATCTTGCACAGGCGGCGTCCCATAATTCGTTTCTTTGCCGATTCACGATCAAGATCAATTTCAATAACGTAGTCCAATTTGATTTTTTCTTTTTCCAAAGCTTTCCAGAGCGCTTCAGCCTGAGCCAGGTTGCGGGGGAAACCATCCAGCAGCCAGCCTTTTTTGCAATCATCTTCTTTTAGGCGGTCAAGAATCATGGGAATGGTAATATCATCAGGTACAAGTTCGCCGCGATCGATAAATGCTTTTGCTTTTTCTCCCANNCCTTGGGTTCCTTTGCCGCTGCCGTTGGGACCAAAAATTAAAATGTTCACTTTGAGACTCCTTTCCAAAATAATTAAAGTGGAAGTCTTATAATGTATTGTTTGTTTTTTCGCAATGATAAAAGATTGATCCTGAATATGCCGAAGCGAAAAACAATCTTGATCTGGTTTTAAGCATGAAGAAGTAAAACAGAGATATTATCTGGATTAACCAGGAAGGACTGATTTATCACTTTGATTTTTTGACTGACCGTTTGTTTGGATCGCTTTCCCATTCTTTAATTGCCTTATTAATGGCTTCGGCGCGTTCCGAACCTGCCGAAAAATATTTAAGGGCTTCTTTAAAATGGAACAGAGAACTTTCCTTTTTTTTCGCTTTTTTGAAATATAAACCAAAATAGTAGTGTGATTCACCTTGATTGTTGAGCTTGCCGTAAGCCATGGCTATATGATAATTTATGTCTCCATCTTCTAGTGTTCTGTTTTCCAATTTCAAAAAGCTCTCAAGAGCTTTTTGATAATTGCCCAGAGCAAAATAAGTTTTACCTAAAGCTAAAATAACTTCATCGTTATTCGTATCGGAATTGGCAGCATGTTGAAGATAGTTTAGCGCAAGATCCGCTTTATCCATTTTTAAGTAAATTAACCCGATATTTTTTAAAATGTCCTCATCCCGGGGAGATAAACTTAGCGCTTTTTGAAAATGCTCCAAGGCCAAACTTGTTTGGCCAAGCTTATCTTCGGTTAAGGCCAGAGCATAGAGCACATCAACATCTCTGGGATTCTTGATTAAGGCTTCTTTCAGTTGTCTTTGCCGCGCATCTAAATCAGCCGCATTCAATGAAATCAATGTTTGCATTCTCTTTAAATTACCGACGATATTTTTTGCCCCTGTCTGGCGATATGTGGTTAGAATAAGACCATCCAAATAGAAAATGCGTTGATCAGTACCGGGGTGGGTCATCAGATAGGAAGGCATTGTTTTAGATATGAACTCATATTGCTTTATTATCTTGAGAAAGTCAACCATCGCGCCGGGATAGTAACCAGCACTGACAAGGTAGGTTATGCCCAACCGGTCTGCTTCTTCTTCATGCTCACGCATATATTTAAGAGTCAGGCTGCTGGAACCGGCAACAGCAAAAGCGGCAATAGCCGCGGTAGCTTCACCACCACCTCCGAGGAAAGCTCCGGCAATAATTGCAGCTAATGTGGCAATATTTAATTTTTGTGACTTTTCTATAATACTGGCAATGTGACGGGCATTGGCATGGCCTATTTCGTGGGCAATGACCCCGGCTAACTCACCTTCGTTTTCTGCAACACTAATTAAGCCTTTATTGATATATATATAACCACCGGGCGTCGCAAAAGCGTTTATTGCGTTACTATTCACAATAGAAAAATGAAACGCAAAGGGAGCTTTCTTACTTTGCGCGAGAATTAAATTGCCGATTTGATTTATATAATCATTAAGCCGTTTATTTTCCAGGAGAAAATGGTTTTTTTCCAGTTTGTCGTAAAATTCTTTACCCAGCTTCTTTTCGTCATCAATGGTGAATTCAGCGCAACAGTTGCTTGTCCTGAAAAAGATGAGTAAGAATAAAACGGCAAAAGAAATGTATTGATTTTGAAGAAGTTTACGCATAATTAACTATCTCATTAGATGAAAATTTTCGTAATTTTACATTCTTTATAATTTTAAGGCAAGTATTCCTTTTGAGGCTGCCGGCTTAGTTGAGTTTAAGCAGTATGGAAAAGAAAAAGATCATAACTATAGACGGACCAGCTGGTGCCGGTAAAAGCACCGTAAGTAAAGCATTGGCGAAGAAATTAGGTTATATCTATCTGGACACAGGTGCTCTCTATCGGGCATTGGCCCATAAAGCGCTAAAAGATAAAATATCTCTGGAAGATACATCCGCATTAGCTAAACTGTGT
The DNA here is from genome assembly GCA_003142835.1 of Syntrophaceae bacterium. Taxonomy (GTDB): domain Bacteria; phylum Desulfobacterota; class Syntrophia; order Syntrophales; family Smithellaceae; genus FEN-1160. The sequence goes on along the minus strand of PLNU01000056.1, from coordinate 24,675 downwards.
TTCAACACTACAGTATCTTTAAAAAATATTGACGGAAAAATGGTAGTTTTGGTTGACGGGGAAGATGTTGGGAATAAAATCCGTACCGAAGAGGTAGGGTTAGCCGCGTCCAAAATATCCGCTTTTACTGTTGTTCGTAAGAGCTTGCTTAATCTGCAGAGGGAAGCAGGTTTGCAGGGATGTATTGTAGCGGAGGGCAGAGATATGGGCTCGATAGTTTTTCCGCATGCCGATTACAAATTTTACCTCGATGCGAATGTTGAAGAAAGAATAAAAAGAAGATACAATGAACTGTTAGCAAAGGGTGCCGGTGTTGAATATCAAGCGATACAAAAAGATATGATGGCCAGAGACTATCAGGATTCGAAACGAAAAATTGCTCCACTTACAGCATCGGCTGACGCCATAATCATTGATTCGACAGGTTTGTCCGCGGAGGGCGTAGTAGAAAAAATTATTCAACATATTTCATACCATTTCGCTTTCAAAGGATAACGCGGCCAACAAAGTTAGCCAAAGAAAGCGAAATGGTATCAGCAAAAAGAGGTGGGGATAGGCTTTATCATTAGGAAAAACGCAAGTGATTTAACTTGCTATTTAATTTTCAGTATGTTAGGCAATCCCGATTAAAGGGATTCATAAAAAGGGGGTATTAGTTTAATGGTTAACAATAACAACTCAAACTTAACAAAAGAAAAGGAGGTTGATGTAAACTCCTCTGCAAAAAAAGCAGCAATTCAGTCGTCGCAACCTAAAGAAGCTGATCTTGGTTTCAAAGAGCTATACGAGCAAAGCCTTAACCAATTGCAATATGGAGATATAGCTAAAGGTAAAGTAGTGCAAATCACACTGGACATAGTCATGGTTGATGTCGGCTGGAAAACGGAAGGTTTTATTCCAATAAAAGAACTGCAGGACGCCCAGGGAAATATTAATATTTCTGTTGGTGATGATATAGAAGTTTTCATTGATAAGAGAGATTCAGATGGTAACCTGGTTTTATCGCGGGACAAGGCAGCCAAGCTCAAAATTTGGGATGAAATTAAAAATGCGTGTGAAAATAATCTCATCATGAAAGGCACTGTTATCGAAAAAGTTAAAGGCGGCCTTTCTGTTGACATAGGTGTTACCGCTTTTCTGCCTGGTTCACAGATTGATACCCATCCGATTAAAGATTTAGACAAATTCGTGGGTCAAAAGCTAGATTTCAACGTTTTAAAGTATGACCGTAAACGCAACAATGTCGTTTTATCACGTCGTTCCATTGTGGCTACGGAGAGGGAATCAGAGAAGAAAGATACCTTAAAAAATATAGAAGAAGGCAGCATTGTTGAAGGTGTAATTAAGAACATAACCGATTACGGCATTTTTATTGATTTGGGCGGCATTGACGGACTGCTTCATGTTACGGATATTTCCTGGGGTAGAATTGCCAAACCGGCAGAAACATTCCATAAAGGCGAAAAAATTAATGTTAAAGTTATATCCTTTGACCGGGAAAAGGAGAGAGTCTCTCTGGGTTTGAAACAATTAACTGATAATCCCTGGGAGAAAATTTTAGAAAAGTATCCTGTTGGTGCTCTTGTTGAAGGCAAGGTTGTAAACTTAACGGATTACGGAGTATTTGTTGAATTAGAGCCCGGAGTTGAAGGTTTGGTGCATATTTCAGAGATGTATTGGACCAGAGAAATTAAACATCCCTCAAAAGTATTAAATGTGGGCGAAGTAGTCAATATTGTCGTTCTGGAAGTAAATCCTGATGCCAAACGAGTTTCTTTAAGCTTGAAACAGACGTCACCAAATCCATGGGAAAAACTAAGAGAAAAGTATCCGGTAGGTACGGTTGTTAAAGGAGCAGTCAGAAATATTACCAATTTTGGGGTATTCATCGGAATAGAAGAAGGAATTGACGGCCTGGTTCATGTATCTGATATTTCCTGGAAACATAGAGTTGCGCATCCATCAGAATATTTCAAAAAAGGTCAGGAAGTTGAAGCCGTTGTTTTGAATATCGATATAGAAAATGAAAAATTCTCTCTGGGCATAAAACAGATCGAAAAAAATCCCTGGGAAGATTTACCGCAGAAGTACGCTCCAGGTAGTGTTGTAACAGGTAAAATTACCAACTTTACCGATTTCGGAATATTTGTGGAAATTGAAGAAGGTATCGAAGGTCTGGTTCATATTTCCGAAATTAGCCAGAAACGCGTAAAGACCTCTTCGGAACTCTATTCGGTGGGAGATACTGTATCAGCCGTGGTCAAGAGTATTGATACCAAATCAAAGAAAATCAGGCTGAGTATTAAGGACATGGAAGCGCCTGCGCCAACACCGGCTTCCAATCAATATATCAACAATCAGGAAAATATAGGTTCCAATCTCGCTCAGGCACTGGCTGAAGTGAAAATCGGCAGCCAGCAAAAGGACGAATAACAAGCATGAGAAAACATCCGGTCATTTTTGGCGTGCTTTTACTTTTTGCATTGGGATTTGTTTTTTATCTTTTTTTCTACAGAGCCGGTGCCCACACCAGCAAGAATAAAATTTTTTCCTTAAATGATAAAGTCGGAGTCGTTAGCGTCAATGGCATCATTCATGATTCTATGGAGATTACGGAGCAGTTGCAGAATTTTGGCCGTGATGATTCCATTGTTGCAGTAGTTTTGCGGATAGATTCTCCGGGTGGAGGTGTGGCGGCTTCACAGGAAATTTACGATGCTGTAATAGAGCTTAAGAAAAAGAAAAAAGTAGTTGCATCTATGGGTTCTGTGGCAGCGTCTGGCGGACTTCTGATTGCTTGCGCTGCCGATAAAATAGTGGCTAATGCTGGTACGATTACGGGCAGTATTTCAGCGATTATGCAATTTGCCAATATCGAAGAACTACTCAAAAAAATTGGTTTAAAGTCATCGGTAGTTAAAAGCGGCAAATACAAAGACATCGGTTCTCCTTTAAGGGATATGACCCCTGAAGAAAGAGAAATTATTCAAGATTTGATTGATGATATTTATAACCAGTTTGTTGATGTTATAGTCCGCGATCGGAATATTCCCAGGGAGCAAGTTGTTGCAATTGCCGATGGAAGGGTATTTACCGGCCGTCAGGCCAAAGAATATGGCTTGGTTGATTATCTTGGTGATATGGGATCAGCTGCCAAGTTGGCCAGCCAATTAGCGGGCAAAGATGGAAAATATGATTTGGTTTATCCCCACAAAAAACGTGCATCTATTTTGGATTACGTGTTCGAAAGTGCGGCAAACCAATTTAGCCGTTCCTTAAGAGAAAAGGCGGATAGCTGGGGAGGGGTTGGCTACTTATATCGTCCATCGATGTAGAGGATAAAATATATTATGACCAAAAGTGATTTAATCAATAAAGTTCAAGAAAAGTTTAAAATTTATTCTCATAAAGATATTGCTTATGCAGTAAATATCATATTTACTGCGATGACTGAAGCGATGAAAAAAGGAGAGCGTACTGAAATCAGAGGGTTTGGTAATTTTACGATTAGAGAAAGAAAACCGCGTTTAGGCCGGAATCCAAAATCCGGTTCACAGGTAAAGCTCGGAGAAAGGAAAACGCCTTTTTTCAAGACCGGTAAAGAACTGCGAATTAAAGTAAATAACAAAAATGGCCTTTAATACATTAATAATTGAAAAGAAAAATGGGTACGCCATAGTTAAATTAAACCGTCCCCATGAAATGAATGCGATTTCCCACGAAATGCACAACGAGCTCTATTCTGCGTTTGTTGATTTGGAAAATGATAATGATGTTAGATCCATAATCATTACCGGTGGAGAATATGTTTTTTCCGCCGGTATGGATATAAAAGAAATATTCAGTTTACCGAATGTTCAGGGTGAAGAATACTTTGAATCGATGAAGAAATATGTAAAAAAAATTTACTCCTGTAATAAGCCTGTTATCGCTGCGGTTGGCGGTATCGCTTTAGGCGGCGGTTTCAATATAGTTACTGTTTGTGATCTTGTCGTGGCTTCCGAAAGTGCGATCTTCTGTCATCCGGAACTGAAATTTGGCTTCAATCCGCTTTTTCATCCTTTAAGCCAGATTGTAGGCTTAACTAAAGCAAAAGAGATAGTGATGCTTGGTGAGCCCATTGGGGCTAACGAATCATTAAAAATAGGCTTAGTCAACAAAGTCGCGCAGCCGGAAAAATTTATGCAGGTAGCAGAAAATATGGCTGAGGTGTTGGCAAAACGTTCAGCAAAGGCAGTGGAAGAACTTAAAAATATTTGTTCAATTGTGCCGAGAATGGATAAAATAGCCGCCCTTGATCTGGAGTTTTCCATAGGAGCTATGCTTTTTGCCCGTGATGAATGCAAAGCTCATATGAACGACGTGTTATTTTTGGAAAAATTGCGCAAGAAAAAATAAAAGTAATATCTGCCAAGTTAGACTCATCAAAGTCAGTAACTATAAGTTATCCCAGTCATTCCCCGGTGCTGCAAAATCTTTAAGCTGGTCTCTTCTCTTTTTGTGCTGGAGTTTTTTTAGCGCTTTGGCTTCGATCTGGCGGATTCTTTCACGAGTAACGCCCATCATATCACCTACTTCTTCCAGTGTAAATGGTCCATAATTGCAGGCAACCCATGTGCAGTTCAAGAATGCTTCGTTTTTCAGCCACCATTCACAAGTCGTGTCAATGCATATTTCATCAATTAAAATTCCCTTTTTCTTACATTTATAAATATTGATCATGAAGATAACTCCTCAGTTATATATTTTGCAATTGCGTTAACTTATTGTTCTTTGGTTTGTTTGTCAATAAAATTGATGATAATTTACACTTTATCGTGGATAATTAAAAAATAATTTTCTCCGGAGGCCTTCTTTCAGGTACATATTTATGGGGAATCTTATCTTCATCCCATTCGCGGGATACATACAAATTGCAATAACAACTTCCGTATTCTTTCACGTCTTCCTGTCTGTAAATACAGGGGCAAATAATGTCTTGATCATTTTCGCGATTACCCGTGGCCAGGCGACAGGGGCAAGAGGTATAACCATAGCGGCCTTTATTAATTAACAGATCTTGCAGAATGGCCTGAACCCAATCTTTATCTTTATTAAAGAAGTAACCTTTTGGTTCTTGAACCTTTTTTAACACTTCATATAGTTCGACAGGTTGCATTAGATACCTAAAGCCTCTCTTATATCATCCTCTTTGAAGCCAACAATAATTTTGTCGCCAATGATAATAGTCGGAAAAGAACGTTGAGGATTGTATTTAACCACTTCTTTTAAAATATTTTCTCTCTGTGTGCCCTGAACCTGGTCTACATCTATAAACTCAAATGTAATGCCATTCTCATTCAAGAATTTCTTTGTTGCTTTACAATGACTGCATGTGCTTAGCGTAAAAATTTTAACTTTTGGGGGCATTTTTAACTCCTTCAGTCAATTTTTTCTCAAATATACTTCTTCAATAGATCATGTCAAGCTGATAGTTCAAAATCAAAGATTAATTGACAAGTGAACCCAATTGATATATCAACAAAAACTCACTTGCTACCAAGGCGCCTTGATGGTGACTATCTTTTTTGGAATACATATGGAGTCTTCTTTTTGCCGTCTTGGTGTACTGATGAACGCAGGATAGTATAAAGAAAGATAAAATACTTTATGAAACACGATAGCATTATTGCTCAAGAAGGTTATCCTTTTATCATCTTTTCCCTCGTTATTACTGTTTTAATTTCTTTTTTTGGCATTTGCTGGTTAATAATTTTAATGGTTGCCCTAACATTATTTGTTGTTTGGTTTTTCCGCAATCCGGAGAGATATTTTCAGGACGAAGAAAAATTGGTGATTTCTCCTGCCGATGGTAAAGTAGTCAAGATAGATGATGTCGAAATAACAGGAACTATCGCCGGCAAATATAAAAAAATAAGCATTTTTATGAATGTTTTTAACGTCCATGTCAATAGAGTGCCTTATTCTGGACAAATTGAAACTATCAATTACCACGAAGGAAAATTTTTGTCCGCTAACTTGGATAAAGCTTCGGTGGATAATGAGCGCAATGAAGTGATGATTCGTACTGAAGATGGCCGGGTACTCTGGGCTGTGCAGATTGCCGGCCTCATTGCTCGCCGGATTGTCTGTTGGCTCAATGTCGGCACGCCGGTTAAAAAAGGTGAAAGATTTGGTTTGATTCGTTTTGGTTCAAGAGTAGATATATATTTACCTGAAGATTCAAAAATTTCAGTTAAACTTGGAGATAAAGTCAAAGCTGGTGAAACACCCTTAGGATATTTATCATGAATAAAGAGCCGCGAATAAAAAATATACGTATCAAAAAAGGAATTTATGTATTACCAAACCTTTTTACTACAGCTAGTTTGTTCGCTGGTTTCTATTCCATTATCGCTTCCGTACAGGAAAAATATTTCGTTGCCGCCGTGGCAATTTTAGTTTCCCTTGTTTTTGATGGACTGGATGGCCGTATTGCCCGATTTACGAATACAACCAGTAAATTTGGCGCAGAATACGATTCCCTGGCGGATTTAATAGCCTTTGGTGTAGCCCCTTCTTTATTGGCTTATATCTGGGCAATGTCATCTAACGGCAAAATAGGTTGGCTGGCTGGATTTTTATTTATTGCTTGCGGAGCGCTTAGATTGGCCCGTTACAATATCCAGATCGGTATAATTGAAAGTAAAGTATTTAATGGTCTGCCAATTCCCGCCGCTGCTTGTGTCATAGCTACTACAGTTATATTTTTTGATTTTATTGGCATTGAAGGAAAATATCATAATTCTTATTTAACGTACTTTGTCATATTGTTATCATTGCTGATGGTCAGTAGCATCAAATATTATAGCTTCAAGGACATAAAGCTTTATGCTCGCATGCCATTCACTCTTTTCTTGATTGTGGTTGGTATTTTGTTATTCATCTACTATAAGCCCGAGATTATGGCTTTTGTGATTATGGTGGGATACGCAATTTCCGGTCCCATTTGGTGGGTAGTAAAGTTCGGCCAGAAAATAACACGGAAGGCAAAAAAAAAGAAAAGTATACAGCATGCTGAGCATGATCAATAATTCAGGGCTCTGGGCTGACTATGGAAAATTATGCGCATAATTGGGGGAATGGCTAAAGGGAGAGCGCTACATTTCCCTGCAGGATCTAAAGAAAGGCCGACTTCTGATTTTTTACGTGAAGCTCTTTTAAATTTATTGGGTTCTGTCTCGGGTAAGTTATTTCTCGATCTTTTTGCCGGTTCAGGTAGCGTTGGTTTGGAGGCTGCCAGCCGCGGAGCAAAAGAAGTTTATTTTATCGAAAAAAATAAAATCCTCGCTGCTGTAGCGCAAAAAAATATTGAGAATTGTGGTTTTGAAAAGAAATGCCGCATAATAAACACCGATGTCAGGTCTGGTTTAAACGATCTCTTTAAAAAAAAATGTAAGTTTGATATTATATTTGCCGATCCGCCTTACAACAATGGCTTAGTGGAAACAACAATGAAATTATTGAAGGAATATCCGGTTTTCAGTCAGGGAGCTTTGATGGTAATTCAACATTCGACCAGAGAAGATTTGGGCTCATTTTTAGCGGAAAGTGTCTATGGAGAAGCCGTTTGGCATCAAATAGATCAAAGAAAATATGGTGACAATGCTATTTCTTTTTTAAAGATGGAGTAGAAATGACGCAAGAAAAATTTGTTAACAAGATTGCAATTTATCCAGGTTCTTTTGATCCCATTACAAATGGCCATGTGGATCTTATCAAAAGAGGAATGAGAATATTTGGCGAAATCATTGTGCTGGTCGCTTATAATCCGAATAAATCTTATCTCTTTAATGTGAAAGAAAGAGAACAATTTATTCGTGAAATATTCAGTGACAATAATGGAGTCAAGGTTGACAGTCATGGCGGATTACTTGTAGATTATTTGAAAAGTTCAGGCGCCAGCGTGATATTACGAGGAATGCGTGCCGTGTCTGATTTTGAATACGAGTTTCAAATGGCTTTGATGAACCGGCGGCAAACCAGGGAAGTGGAAACCGTATTTCTCATGAGCGGATTCAAATGGTTCTATTCGAGTTCTAAATTGATCAAAGAAGTGGCCAGTATGGGAGGATCAGTAAAAGGTTTGGTACCGGATAATGTAAACCGCGGGCTAATGGAGAAATTCAATAATGGCAAGAGGTAGATTGTGAGACTAGCGACAAGAGTAGCGAATATTAAGCCGTCGGAAACTTTAGCTATTACTGCTAAAGCAAATGCGTTAAAAGCAGAAGGAAGAGATGTGATTGGTTTTGGCGCAGGTGAGCCGGATTTTGATACACCGGCCAATATCAAGCAGGCCGCGATTAAAGCAATTGAGGACGGGTTTACTAAATATACACCTGTGGGTGGCACTGATGAATTAAAAGATGCGATTATAAATAAATTAAAGAGAGATAATTCTCTTGTCTACAAACGTTCTCAGATTGTTGTATCCTGCGGTGCCAAACATTCTTTATATAATCTGGCGCAGGCCTTGTTCGAAACGGGAGATGAAGTAATCATTCCCGCGCCTTACTGGGTATCCTATCCTGATATCGTTGTTCTGGCGGGCGGAAAACCGGTAATTTTAAATACACTGGAGAAAGACGGATTTAAAATAAAACCGGAACAATTAAAATCTGCAATAACAAATAATACGCGAGCCCTTATTATTAATGGACCTTCCAACCCAACCGGAACTGTTTATTCGCCGGAAGAATTAAAAGCTATCGCCTCAGTTCTTATCGATGAGAATATATTGATTATAACGGACGATATTTACGAAAAAATTCTTTATACGAAATATCCTTTTGCCAATATCGCCTCTGTGGAAAGTAAACTGAAAGACAGGACAATAGTGGTCAATGGTGTATCTAAAGCTTATGCCATGACCGGCTGGCGAATTGGCTATGCTGCGGGACCTGAAGAAATAATTTCGGCCGTAAGCAAGATTCAGAGTCAAAATACGTCCAATCCGACTTCTATCTCGCAAAAAGCATCAGTGGAGGCTCTCAACGGTGATCAAAGCGTCGTTTCGATGATGGTTGGCGAATTCCGGAAAAGAAGAGATGTTATAGTTGCCGCTCTCAATGACATTCCGAATGTAAAATGTTTATTACCGGAAGGAGCTTTTTATGTATTTCCTAACGTATCCGGTGTTTATGGGCACTCCTATAAAGGCAAGAAAATAACAGATTCAACTCAATTAATTGATTACCTGCTTGATGAAGCAAACGTTGCCGCAGTCCCCGGGGCCGCATTTGGCAGCGATGATCATATCCGCATATCCTATGCTACTTCGTTAAAAAATATCGAAGAAGGCGTGAAAAGAATAAAAAATGCAATAGCCAGATTGGACTAGCTATTTATTAAGGAAGGACAAAATGGGAGGTATTTTCGGAGTAGTATCAAATCAAAGCTGTGTGCAGACTCTGTTTTACGGAACTGATTATCACTCGCACCTGGGCACAGAAAATGGTGGGATGGCTGTATTTGGAGCTAAAGGCTTTTATAATACTATTCACGGTATCTCACAGGCACAATTCAAATCGCGTTTTGTCGATGACTACAAAAAGATGGATGGCTATTTTGGTATCGGCGCGATTGATGATGAGTCTCCCCAGCCTCTAGTCTTCCGCTCCAAATTTGGTGTTTATGCTGTTGTGGCAACAGGACTCATCACAAATAAAAGCGAGCTGGTAGGAGAGCTTCTCAATGAGGGGGTTTCTTTCAACGAAATTGCCGGTGGCGGCATCAATAACGCAGAGCTCGTAGCTTGCCTGATTAATCGCGGCGATAATATTGTGGAAGGAATAGCTTCCATGCGCGGTATTATTGAAGGGTCTATTTGTGTTTTAGTCATGAGCGAGAAAGGGATTTATGCAGCGCGGGACAAGTATGGCCGTTTCCCTCTGGCTGTAGGAAAAAGTAAAGATTTCACAAAGAAATCCTATGTTGTAGCAACAGAAGCAAGCTCATTTGAAAATCTAGGCTATGAGTTGATGCAATTCCTCGGGCCCGGTGAAATTCTACTTTTGACCGCTGATGGCGTCAAGCAAATGAAGCCGGAAGGACAAGAAAAGAAAATCTGTTCTTTTCTGTGGATATATACAGGTTACCCCTCATCCACTTACGATGGTATCAGTGTTGAAAGAACAAGGGAAATGTGCGGCAGATATTTAGCCAAACGCGATAATGTCCAAGCCGATTTTGTTTCCGGTGTACCGGACTCGGGTGTCGGCCATGCTATTGGTTATGCGATGGAGTCAGGTATTCCATATCGCCGGCCGTTAGTGAAATACACTCCCGGTTACGGCCGCAGTTACACTCCGCCTACTCAGGAAATCAGAGACCTTGTTGCCACGATGAAACTCAGTGCCGTGCGTGAAGTAATCAATGGCAATCGTATGATAATTTGCGATGACTCTATTGTGCGTGGTACGCAATTAAAGAACTATACGATAAAAAAATTGTGGGACAATGGCGCAAAGGAAATTCATGTGCGTCCTGCATGTCCGCCCCTCATGTTTCCTTGTATTTATGCATCATCGACAAGATCTACTTCGGAACTGGCGTGCCGGAAGGCCATTCGGGCACTAGAGGGAAAAGAGATCGACAACCCTGCAGATTATCTGGATACGAATTCGGCTAAACATGCTCAGATGATTGATTGGATTAGAAAAGATTTAAATGTGACATCACTCAAATATCAGGCCATTGACGATATGATCGCGGCAATCGGCCTTCCGGCAGATCAACTCTGCCTGCATTGCTGGCAGGGAAAATAACTTCATCCTGCAACATCGTTATACACAAATCATCAACCTCAACGAAAATGCAGGACTCCAATCCGTAACAAGCACAATTCACGCTCAACGACAAACTGCTGCACCACACCGGGCATTTTGCGGTCAGTATTTAATTGACATACGAGACCGATATTCCTATACTCCTTTGCCGACACTCGTCACAGAAACAGAAACGCTTACTGGTAAAGTAGATGCGCATTTGAAGAAAAGAAGGGGCTACAAAATATAAGGAGTTGCTATGTCTAATAATATTTTTGAACAGATCAAGAAAGTTAACGAGTATGGCCAAGAGTACTGGAGTGCCAGAGATCTCTCTAAAATATTAGGATATACCGAATATGGAAAATTCCTGCCTGCGATAGAAAGAGCTAAAGAATCTTGCAAAAATAGCGGGCAAAATATTGATGACCATTTCGCCGGCGTGAGCGATATGGTTAAAATTGGTTCTGGGGCTGAAAGGACCGTATCTGACTATTCTCTTTCCCGTTATGCCTGTTACCTTATTGCTCAAAACGGAGATCCTCGCAAAGAAGAGATAGCCACTAGCTCAGACCTATTTTGCAATTCAAACACGGAAACAGGAAGTTCAGCAACAGCTAATTGAAGATAATAAGCGGGTCTATCTGCGGGATGAGATGAAAACGCATAATAAACAGTTAGCTCAAGCGGTCAAAGAAGCCGGTGTAATTAATTATGCTAATTTTCAGGACTACGGCTATATAGGCCTTTATGGCGGCCTGAGACAAAGAGATATACATGCTAAAAAGAAACTGAAACAGAAGGAAGCTATACTTGATCATATGAACAGCGAGGAACTGGCCGCTAATCTTTTTCGTGCTACACAGGCTGAGGCAAAACTAAAAAGAGAGAATATTCTTGGACAGCACAAAGCCAACCAGGCGCATCTTGATGTTGGCAAAAAAGTTCGTCAGACTATTAAAGAATTGGGTGGTACTATGCCAGAAAATCTGCCAATTCCGGACAATATTAAAGAATCCAAAAAACGCTTAAAGAATTCTAAAAAGAAATTAATGCTGGATGAATAATGATGAGATGGTTTAATGGTTGAAATAAAAACGGCCCGCCCGCCGACCTGCCCGGCGCGGTCATCGGTGCCCCATCCCACACTTTGTGGCCAAGATTTCCACACAATATTCAGCAACGTGCTTTTATGAAATTAAATGCCATCGATGCCGCAATCAGTATTGAAGATTTAAGATTGCCGCCATCAAATCGCCTGGAATCTTTAAAAGGAAAGCGCCATGGACAATGGAGTATTCGAATTAATGACCAATGGCGAATATGTTTTATATGGCGCAATGGTAATGCTGAAAAAGTAGAAATTGTTGACTATCATTAAGGAGAATTACTATGACAAAAAAAAGTATTAAACCCGTGCATCCGGGTGTTTATTTGAAAGAATTGCTGGATGAATTGAAACTATCCCAGTATCGTTTGGCAAAGGATTTAGGAATTACTGCCATGCGTATCAATTATGTTATTAATGGGAAAAGGCCGGTCAATGCGGAGCTGGCCTTGAGGTTGGGAAGATATTTCAGCCAGGAGCCACGTTATTGGATTAACCTGCAAAGCCGTTACGACATGGATATGACTGAAGATGAATTGTCTGACCAAGTTGCTCGTGAAGTACACCCTTTGAGCATGGCTGTTTAATAAAACATAATTTTAAATACATTTAAATTCCAAATCGAAAACCATTGACTTGTTATGGAAAAATATTTTATTAAAAATACCTGTTAAATACAAATTGTTTCCCTTCTTTCCATGATCATCTGCATAAAGCGCCATATTTTGTTGACAGTTCCATGTCGGAGGACATATACTTCATTCATGATTGAATTGAACGCCGCAACCAAACGATATGGTTCCCTTACAGCCGTCGACAATGTTTCATTTTCCATCAAGACAGGAGAGTATTTTGCTCTTCTTGGACCCAATGGTGCAGGAAAGACAACAATCGTTAAGATGCTGCTTGACTTTACACAGCCAACATCGGGAAGCCTGTCAATAAAGGGCCTTCCAAGCACAAACGCAGCAAGCCGCACCTCAATCGGTTATCTGGCTGAGAACAATCATATTCCTCCATATCTTTCGGGATGGCAGTATCTGCAACGCTGTGCAGAACTATTGGATATAAGCCGATCCGATGCGATGGATCAATGCAGGCGCATCGTCGAGCAAATCGGCATGCAAGGCAGGGAAGACACAAAAGTGAACACCTATTCCAAGGGCATGATTCAACGGTTCGGACTCGGCGCTGCACTCATAGGAAATCCAAAACTGCTAATTCTCGACGAACCTACAGCGGGTCTTGATCCCATCGGTATAAGAGAAATACGCCAGCTTTTGGAGTCGCTAAAACATCAAGGGATGACTATTTTCTTGAATTCACACCTGCTGTCGGAAGTTGAAAAAATATGTGATAACGCCGCAATCATCAATCGCGGTAAGCTTTTGGTGAAGGATACAATTTCCGCTCTAGTCAAGGACGGTGATACACTGGAAGATGTGTTTGTAAGATTTGTGAAAGGTTGACATGAAAATGCCGAAAGCACTTCCCCCCATCATCAGAATTGCGAAATATACGCTTACGGATGAAGTGTGGCAGAAGAGCTTCGTCGTCATGTTCGTCATCTGCGCCATATTCATATTTCTCATTCGCGGTTGTTATCAAGGCAATTACATGGTGAACGGGCAGGTGCTCGATGCTGGAACCATTATCCGGGCAGTGTCAAAAGTGACTTTCCACGTTATTGCTGCAGGTGTGATGCTTGTAACGGCGTTGCTTTCGATGCGTGTATTTAGACGCGACCGAGATGATGGGATGCAATCGTGTATACTGTCAAAACCGATAGCCAGGTGGCAGTATGTTGCGGGTAAGATCCTCGGCTTGTGGGCTTTATCAATCATCTTCATGTTCATCCTGCATAGCATTGTGTTCATAACTACATCCATAAATTTGAAGGTTATCATGCCAGAATATCTCATTGCCTCACTGCTATGCTCTTTCAACCTGCTCTTTGTGGTTGTTGCCGTGCTCCTTTTATCGCTGCTGATGCCCGACATAGTCGCTTTTCTTTGTGTTATAGGCATCGGTATCATTGGTTTTGTAGCCGACGGGATATTTGCTATCAGCCATAGCCAAATGGCACAGACGATGATACAGCAACCGGGCTCGCTGCCAGACTTGACAGGGTGGAACATTGTCTATTATTTATGGCCGAAACTTTCAGGCACACAGCAGTTTGCGTCTTCGCTTATTGGCAGTGAAGGGTTCCAGGGATTTGTATCTATATATCCGCTCATCAATGTCCTTATCTACGTCCTTATCCTTGGCGCTTTGCTATTTTGGCGTTTCAGGAATGAAGATATAATTTAGCCGGCACGATAATTCTTGCCCGAAAGATAAATCGAACAATCGGGTCTACGGGATTGAAACCAACAACGTGATCCTTGAGCTGTTACTCTCTTTCGATCCTTGCTTCTAACAACTGCCATCCACTGACCAGTTGTGTAATTAACTAATATTTTCTTAAAAATATCGGTAAAATTCGAATTGTTTCCCTTTTGTATGTTTTCTTAAAAATATTCTTTCTAGCATTTAGAGCATTTATTACTGAAGTCAACAAATTTTTAATCTTAATGAAGATGCACGATTTCAATCGTAATACACAAAATTCATGCTCGACTACAAACATCAAAACCACACCTCACATTTTATGGTCAATTTAATTGACAGACAGGAAAGAAAATCTTAGAGTTCCTAAAAGGACAAGCAATATCTTGGCAAATCAAACAATGGCTATCATTTCATCAAGCATAGCCTTCGTGGCTAAATATATTTTGGACTTTTTTAAAGGCGGATAACATGAATAAGGGACGGCTATGGACAAAGGATTTTATCACTGCGTCCGTGATTAATTTTTTTGTATTTTTGATACATTTCTTATTGCTGGTCACTATTGCTTCTTATGCCGTAGATAAATTTCATGCTTCCACAAACATAGCAGGACTTGTTGCTGGTATTTTTATTATTGGAGCTTTAATCGGTCGATTAGGGACTGGACGCATTATTGAAGACATAGGGAGTAAAAGAATTTTAATTGTTAGCACATTATTTTTTGTTATTACGTCAGTATTATATTTTGCTGCAATCAATTTATTTTTATTGATAATAATCAGGTTTTTACATGGGATTGTTTTCGGGGTAGCAAGCACGGCTACGGGAACAATAGTCGCTCAAATTATTCCTCATGGTAGACGAGGAGAAGGCATTGGCTATTACAGTATTGGTGCAATATTGGCGGTAGCACTAGGACCTTTTGTGGGAGTCCTTTTAATTCAGCATGTAGATTTCAAGATGATTTTTATTTTTAATTCGATATTAGCTGTTATTAGTTTTGCTATATCTTTTGTTGTTAGTGAGCCGACTTATGAATCACCCAGACAAGATCAAGCAAAAGCGGTAAAAAGTTTTCAAATTTCAAATTTCCTTGAATTTAAAGCGATACCGATTTCCATTATCATATTAGTCATTGGTTTTAGTTATTCTGGTGTGTTAACTTTTATATCATTATACACTAAACAGATTCATCTAGAAGAAGCTGCAAGCTTCTACTTTCTTGTATATGCCATTACGGTCTTACTCTCGAGACCTTTTTCCGGACGGTTATTTGATATTAGAGGTGCAAATTTTGTCGTATATCCCTGCCTTTTCATTTTTGCAATGGGTATGCTTTTATTTAGTCAAGCCAATCAGGGAATTGCTTTATTATTAGCGGGAGCAATAATTGGTTTCGGTTATGGTAACTTTATATCCTGTGCTCAGGCAATTTCAATAAAAGAAGTTCCGCCTCATAGATTGGGGCTGGCAACATCTACCTATTTTATTTTTGTAGATTTAGGATTTGGCGTAGGACCGTATTTACTCGGTTCCTTAGTTCCATTTACAGGATACCGTGGCTTATACTTAATGATGACCATTGTGATACTTGCGACGATTCCTCTTTACTACTTTTTGCATGGAAGAAAGGTATCATATGAATAGTTGCGCACAGACAACTATTATATTTGAATGATATAATTCTCATGATAACTAATTTTTAATAAAAATAGGAGGCATGAAAAGTGAAAAATACTTCACCGTTTGCAATTACAATTAGCCGCCAGTTAGGTTGTGGAGGGGCATATATAGGACAGCAGCTGGCAAAAACCCTTGATGTTTTTTATGCAGACCGTGAAATCATCGGTCAGGCAGCCAAACAGTTTTCGATATTAAAGGAGGATTTGGAATCGCGTGATGAAAAAATACTTTCATTTTGGCAGTCATTTATACAATCATATGCAATTGCACCGAATACCTATGTGCCACCACAAATTATTGCCCCATCAGACCGTGAGTTATTTAAAGTCGAAACAGAAATAATAGAACGTATTGCAAAAGAACGTTCAGCGGTTATTATAGGACGATGTGGCTCTTATGTCCTTCGTGAACATCCGAATCATGTCAGCATATTTTTACACGGTGATATAACTTTCCGAAATGGTCGTCTTCAGAAGCTGTATAATGTATCAGAAGAAGTTGCCGGGAAAATGATTGCCCAAAACGATAAAGAAAGAGCTCACTATAATCATACATTTACAGGGAAGGAATGGACAGATGCAAGACAGTATGACATTTCCATGGATACAAGTAAAATAGGTGTTGATAAAACTGTAGAGTTCATTTTGAAATACTTGGACTTAATTTAAGGAAGGAACTGCACCCCTCAAGTTGGACAAATGTGTTAGCGTAGTCCGCAGGACCGCCGCCGTTAATTTTTTAACATTACTATCTTTTAAACCGTAATCTTTAGAAACATGATTTTTCAAAATCATTTGTTTGTAGGTGTTAAAAGTAAACATTTTCTTAAAAATAAAAAATTGTTTCCATAATGTATGTTTTCTTAAAAATACTGTTTCTGGTATTTAGAGTGTTTCTTCATCCATAAATCGTCAACTTTGAAGAAAATGCAGAACTTCAATCCGCAACAAACACAATTCACGCCCTAAGAAAAACATCGACACCACACTTTAGATTTTTTGGTCAATATTTCATTGACATACGAGACCGTTATTCTTATACTCCCAAAACTACCGATGATGTTTTGTCAAAGCAGATAATAAGGAATAAAAATGGCTGATTTATTTACACCACAAAGCTTAACCATAAAACAAATATTTGGCAATGCTGACTCCTTCTATCAAATACCAAGATATCAAAGACCTTATAAATGGGAAGATGAACAAATAGATAAGCTATGGGATGATATTTATGAGGCCTATCAAAACAACGACAAAAACTACTTTTTAGGTTCAATTATTGTAGCGAATGGTGGTGATAACAGCTCAATGTATTGGGATGTTGTTGATGGTCAACAGCGTTTAACAACATTGATAATCTTGTTCCGCGTTTTAATAGTCCTATTTCCTGATATCAATAAAATTGAAGTAAGTAAAAATCCGGCGGTAGTTGATAAAGGGGTCCTTGAGAGCTCGATATTTTATAATCAAAAAACCGAGAGAATGAAATTATTTACTCACTTACAACATCAAAGCGACTTTAACGACTTTATTATTAAAGGGGATATTTCAAAATGGAGACGGCCATATAAATACCTGGTTCAGGCTGACGAATCTCCCAAACATAAGTTCATAAATGCTGCCTGTGTTTTCAAAGAAAAATTGGAAACGATAAAAGAAGATGAAGCTGGAAAGTTTGTTAACTTTCTTTTTAATAGCGTTTATATTATCCGAATCAATTGCACTACACGTGAATTTGCAATCCGCATGTTTCAGGTTCTTAATGACAGAGGACTAGATTTGACCCCTGCTGATTTAATTAAAAGTTATCTAATGGAAAGACTGGAAACCAAATATAAAGAAAATAAGGAAATTGCACAGAAGAAGGAAGATTTGTTTATTACAGATTGGCAAACTCTTGAGCAAATCATGAAAGATCTGGATGTAGATGTTAATGAGATGCTGGTTATTTATGAATATTATCTATTGGGAGAGAATCCCAAAAAATCTCTTTATGATGAACTGGTGACTCAATTCAAGGATAAAGACCCGAATGAAGTAATTAATGATTTTAAGAAATTTACGGAATTATACAAGAATAGAATTCATAATGCCGTTCAAAATTCAATATATGGATTTTGGTATCTGCGTTGGAATATTTATTGGAAGAGTATTTTACTTGCTGCACTTCATCAAAACTATAGCGATTATGAAAAGTTAAAAAAATCATTATTACGCTTTTACTATCTTTATTGGATTGCAGGCAAGACTCTATCTAAAATTAAGCAGACCTCTTTTAATATGATTAAATGGGTTAAAGAGAATAAATCTGTTGATGACATTATTAACGAGCTTAACAAAAAAATTGATGATGATAGGATTTTAAAGGATGTTTCTGACAATCTAAAATTGATAAATGTCTATAACACCCCATGGATTAAGCCGTTGCTTTTAATGATTGAATATAATCAGACGGATAGTAATTTGCCATTTATAGAATTAAACAATGATCTACATATTGAGCATATTTTACCTCATGAATATCAGAAATTTGATGAGTGGACATCTATTATTAATAAAGAAACGGCTATCGAATGGCTTAATCGACCTGGAAATCTAACACTCCTTTGTGGTTCAAAGAATATTGAAGCAAGCAACAATCCTTTCGATAAGAAAATTAAAGTTTATAGTGGCAAAGGTTTATATGAAGACAAAGATACTAAAATTACAGCTTTTAATATTACGCAAAAAATTGTGAATGACTTTAATGCAAATATTTATCAGAAGCAATGGAATGAAAAAGCCATAAAAGACCGCTGGAATTGGTTTTGTGGAGAAGTAGAGAAATTAATGGATATCACCTTATAAAGAAACGGAATATGACCACAGACCTTACATTCATTACAAACGAAAAAGGGAAACACTTAAAAGAACGGTTTGATGTTTTGATTAAGGACTCAAAGCTGTTCGATTGCCTTGTTGGCTATTTTTATACCAGCGGCTTTCATGCAATTTATAATTCACTGGAAAACACGGTAAAAATTAGAATCCTTATCGGCATCAGCACAAACAAGCAAATTCATGATTTGTTAAATACTGCCAAACAAGAACAACAGCAATCACTTCAATTTTCCCATGCTGAAGCGAAAAAAGAAATCGAAGGCCTGATTGAAAAGGAGATGGAGGAATCCGAAGATAATCGGAATGTCGAACTTGGCATTGCTAAATTTATCGAATGGATTCACAGCAAGAAGTTAGAAATCAGAGCTTATCCTTCGCAGAATATTCACGCCAAACTCTACATCATGAGTTTTAACGAGGGTGATCGCGATGTTGGCCGCGTTATTACCGGTTCAAGCAATTTAACTCAGGCTGGGTTGGTTGATAATCTCGAATTCAACGTTGAATTAAAAAATAGCGCCGACCATGAATTCGCTAGAAAAAAGTTTGAAGAGCTCTGGAAAGATTCTGTTGACGTCAGCGAAAAATACATCCAGACAATTGAAGATAAAACCTGGCACAATCAAAACATAACACCCTATCAGCTTTATTTAAAACTATTGTATGAATATTTCAAAGACGAGTTAAGCCAGTCTGATGAAATATTTGCCAAGTATCTGCCGGAGGAATTTATGAGACTGGAGTATCAGGAGCAAGCAGTATTAAACGCCAAAAAGATACTTGAGGAATATGGCGGCGTCTTTGTCTCCGATGTTGTCGGCCTGGGGAAAACCTATATCGCCACATTGCTGGCCGGACAAATAGATGGCCGGACTCTGGTCATAGCTCCGCCGATGCTTCTACAAAAAGATAATCCGGGCTCGTGGAGAAATGCCTTTTCTGATTTCCGCATCCATGCTGATTTTGAATCTATCGGAAAATTGGATGACATCTTAGATCGCGGTACAGAAAAATACAGAAATATCATCATTGATGAAGCCCATCGCTTTCGCACAGAAACAAACATCACTTATGAAAAGCTGGCGGAAATATGTCGCGGAAAAAGAATTATTCTTGTTACGGCGACACCGTATAACAATTCACCCAAAGATATCTTAAGCCAAATTAAACTATTTCAGAAATCAAAGAAAAGCACTATTCCCAACTTACCTGATCTGGAGGCTTTTTTTAACAGCCTGGATAGAAGGCTGTTAAATCTCGATCGCCAGCGTGACCATGCCCAATATATCCAGACAGTAAAAGATAATGCATTGGAAATTAGGGTAAAGGTTCTTAAGTATTTGATGGTGCGTCGCACCCGGACAGAGATTGCCAAATATTTTGCCGCTGATTTAAAAAAGCAAAACTTAAAATTTCCTGATGTGGAAAATCCAGAACCGTTGTTTTACGAATTAGACGAAATGGAAGATGAAGTCTTCAACAAGACCATTGAGCTTATTTCCAAGAGGTTCAAATACGCCCGTTATATGCCGATGCTGTATTACACCGGCAAGGTTGACCAACTCGAAGAGCAAGCCCAGAAGAACATGGGCAAGTTCATGAAAATTCTGCTTGTCAAAAGACTGGAGAGCAGTTTCTTCGCTTTTAAAAACTCCGTGGATAGATTCATTTATTCTTATGAAATGTTTATCAGGGAATTTGAAAAAGGTAATGTTTACGTCAGTAAAAAGCACACCAATAAGATATTTGAGTTGCTGGAAAATGACGATGACGCGGGGATTCAGAAACTCATAGATGAAGAAAAGGCGGTAGAATACGATAGCGCCGCCTTTAAAGATGAATTTAGCGCTGATCTGAAAAGTGATCTGGAAATATTACGCCAGATTAAAATACTGTGGCAGAAAGTAAACAGAGACCCGAAGCTGATTAAGTTTATTCAACAACTCGCGCAAAATAAAATTCTCAAAGAAAATAAACTCATTATTTTTACTGAATCAAAAGAAACAGCCGAATATTTGGCCAAGAATATCAATGTAAAATTCCCCGATTCCGCCCTTTGTTATACCGGTGGATCAGGTGAATCTATACGTGATGTTGTTATTAAGAACTTCGATGATAAGGCACGGCATCCAGAAAACGATTATCGTATTTTAGTATCTACCGAAGTCCTTTCCGAAGGCGTCAACCTGCATCGCTCTAATGTTGTCATAAACTATGACATTCCCTGGAATCCGACACGGATGATGCAGAGAGTCGGGCGTATTAACCGACTGGATACAAAATATGACAAAATTTACACCTTCAATTTCTTCCCATCACAGCAAGGCAATGACGAAATTAAACTGCGGGAATCGGCGGAAGCGAAGATCAATGCCTTTTTAACCTTGCTGGGCGGTGATGCCGCGCTCTTAACTGAAGGTGAACCCGTCGGCTCGCACGAATTATTTAATCGTTTGGTATCAAAGACAACGCTTACCGGTGAAGACGAAAACGAGGAAAGCGAACTTAAATATCTGCAAGTTATTAAAGAACTTCGAGACAAGGAACCTGATTTGTTCGAGGCCATAAAACGCTTGCCGAAAAAAGCCCGCACTGCAAAGATAGACCAAGAGCACAAGGAATCACTAATTACATATTTCCGGCGGGGCAAGCTCCAGAAATTTTTTACCGCTACAGAAAAAGGCGAAGCACAAGAACTTGATTTTCTATCCGCTGCCGGAATTATCGAAAGTAGTATAAATGAAAAGAAGCAAAAATTGCCGGAAATGTTCTATGATATGCTGGATAAAAACAAAGAGGCGTTTATTTTTGCCACAACTGAAGAAATAATGGAACTACAAAGCAAACGTGGCAGAGACAGCGCTATCCAGATTCTTGGAATTCTAAAAGCAACTTTAAAGAACACTAAACAGTTTACTGATGATCAGGAATTATATATTAAAAAAGTTCTAAGCCAGCTCAAAGAAGGCGGCCTGCCTAAGCAAACGACCAAAGAAACTCTGGCTGCGCTCAATAAATTGAAATTGGAGCTGGCCAATCCGTTTAAAGTGCTGGCAACACTCCAAATGCATATACCGGAGCGGCTTCTGGAAGCTCATTATGCGGAACAAAATCCGCAAGTAACCGGCAAGCGCGAAGTCATTTTGTCCATGTATCTAAGTGGTGGAAAACAAGATGGATAAACAACAGGCGCGGGAAATCGTCAGAGATACATTGGGTAAATCTTTTGTAAAGGAAGCGTTTACAAGACTGGTAAAGGAATTATTCAACCAGATTGATGAAGCGAAAGCCTTTCATGCCCGCGGCTACGTGCCGGAATCATATAAAAAATACGTCAAAACATACGAACGCATTGCTACCTATACAGACCCCAATAGCTCAAAAATTGATATTCTGATTGTTTATCTGCAAAGCGAATCAACACTGGAAAGGGCACGCACCAGCCAGCGCAATTTCATTGCGCACTATCTCAAGGAGCGCGACCAAAAGGATGCCGGGCTTGTCGCTTTTGTTTCTCCCGATCCTTCCGACTGGCGTTTTTCTCTGGTCAAGATGGATTACCGCTTTGCAGAAGGCAAAGATGGCAAAGTCAAAGTAAAGGAAGAATTTACTCCCGCCCGCCGCTGGTCTTTCCTTGTCGGCACCAACGAAAACAGCCACACCGCCCAGAGCCGCTTGGCCCCGCTTATTATCGATGATACGCATAATCCGGCGCTTGCCGAATTGGAAGAAGCATTTAATATTGAAACCGTCACCAAAGAATTTTTCACCGAATACCGCAATTTGTTTCTCCGCGTTAAAGACTCACTGGATGCAATAGTCGCCAAGGATGCAAACATTAAAAATAACTTTGAGCAAAACGGCGTTAATACCATTGATTTTGCCAAAAAGTTGCTAGGTCAGATTGTCTTTCTTTACTTCCTGCAAAAGAAAGGCTGGTTTGGCGTATCCAGAGACGCAGCCTGGGGCACCGGTTCGAAACAGTTTCTGCGCGAATTGTTTGAAGGAAAACATGGTCAATATAAAAACTTCTTTAACGATATATTAGAGCCGCTTTTCTATGAGGCACTGGCCAGTGGTGATCGGGATGATCATTATTACAGCCGCTTCAATTGCAAAATTCCTTTTTTAAACGGTGGCCTCTTTGATCCGATCAATAATTACGACTGGGTGCATACGGATATTCTTCTTCCGGCTGAACTCTTTTCCAATAAATTAAGGACTAAAGAAGGCGATAACGGCAACGGCATTCTCGATGTTTTTGACCGCTATAATTTTACCGTCAAAGAAGATGAGCCATTGGAAAAAGAAGTGGCTGTTGACCCGGAGATGTTGGGTAAAGTCTTTGAAAATCTTCTGGAAGTGAAAGACCGCAAATCCAAGGGCACTTACTATACACCACGTGAAATTGTCCATTACATGTGTCATGAAAGTCTTATCCATTATCTGAAAAACGCTGTCGCCGATGCAGAGAATGATCTTCTTTTCATACAGGGGGATGTTGAAACATTTATTCGCCACGGTGAACTGGCCAATGAAAATGATGTATTAGTGCAGGCAAAGGGAAAAGAAACAGAAACATATTCCTACAAATTGCCGGAATCAATCCGTAAACATGCCCGCATAATTGATGAGAAATTGGCGAACATCAAAGTATGCGATCCCGCTGTTGGTTCCGGAGCTTTTCTTGTAGGCATGATGACCGAGATTGTGAAAGCCCGTCAGATACTTTCTACTTTTATCGCAGAAAAAAACGAACGAACATCCTACGCCTTCAAGCGCCAGGCAATCTGCAATTCACTCTATGGCGTTGATATTGATCCCAGCGCCGCCGAAATTGCCAAACTCAGACTCTGGCTTTCTTTGGTCGTGGATGAAGATGATATCAGGGAAATTAAGCCACTGCCGAACCTCGATTATAAAATTATGCAGGGAAACAGCCTGCTGGAAGAATTTGACGGCGTCAGATTATTTGATGAAACCTTGATCGCCAGTGCTCCTGCCGATCAAGCCGAACAAATTGAACAGGTTAAGAAAAAGCAATCCGAACTGACGCGGGAATATAACCGGCTTCAGGCATCGGGACAATTAACAAAAGTTAAAAGGCAGGCGCTTGATGATGATTTGCAAAAGCAAGCGAACATTTTGAAAAATTTATTAAAATATTCCGGCACAAAATCCGACACTCATGATTTGTTAGGTTGCGATTCTCAGAAGAAGGCGGAGGCGCTCAAGCAACTCCACAAAACTTTTTTTGACGCGTCGCGCCGTGATGCAAAACGGCGGATAAAAGAGAGCATTGGAACAATGGAATGGGAGCTGATCGAGGCGACTCTGAAGGAACAGGATAAAACAGCTTCTCTGAAAAAACTTGAGCAATACAGGCAATCGAATGTGCGCCCCTTCTTTCTCTGGAAATTCCACTTTGCCGAGGTTTTTCAGGAGAATGGCGGCTTTGATGTGGTCATTGCCAACCCGCCATACGTGCGACAGGAATCCATCCGCGATATCAAACCTCAACTGGCTAAAGAATATGATGACTTCTATTGCGGTACGGCGGACATTTATACCTATTTTTACCGGCGCGGCATTGACTTGCTGAAAAGTTGCGGCCATCTCTGCTTCATTGCCCCGAATAAATTTATGCGTGCCGTATACGGTAAAAATACCCGCGCATTCCTGACAACAAAAGTTGCGCCCAAGTTTATCATTGACTTCGGTGATCTGCCTATTTTTGACGCAACTACCTATCCATCCATCATTCTACTGGAAAAGCGTAAACCGCAAGGACAGGATACAATCCAGGTTGCTACCTTCACTGATCAATTGCAACTGGGCCAGATAGAAAAAACTCTATTAGATA
>PLNU01000161.1 GCA_003142835.1 Syntrophaceae bacterium | reverse complement strand
TTGCCGGTGCCGCTTTCGCCTTCAATCAAAACACTGGCTGGTGCATCGGCGACACGGGCAATCTGTTTATAAAATTCTACCATTGCCGCCGACGAACCGATTAATTTCGGTCCTTCGCTTGCTTCCGGCAAGTCAAATTTCAAGCGCCGTTCACGCAGCTCTCGAACTTCCAACACTTTTTTTACAATAGCCCGGCAATCATCCGGCGAAAATGGTTTGCTGATGTAATCCCAGGCGCCGAGACTTATGGCCTCCATTGTTGTTTCCAGAGAACCATAGGCGGTCATGAGAATAACCGGCAAATTCGGCCATTTTTTGTGCACTTGACTCAAAAACTGCAAGCCGTCCATTCCAGGCATACGAATATCGGACATCAACAGGTCATACTGGGAGAGGTCTTGTTGCAGTGCTTCCAGGGCCGATGTATAGGCAATTACTTCATAACCATCGCGCAGGAGAGCTTCCTGCAAAAACTCGCACGCCACGGCATCATCATCAATAACTAAAATACGGGCTTTCATAAAATCACCTGATCAGGTTACCCAAGGTTGTTGCCAATGCGCTTTCCACTTAGATACCTGGGGCGGCAAGGAGAAGGCGACTCAAGTCCGCCGCAGAGGATTGAGGAAGCCGACCACACTGCCAACAAAGATAGCGCTTTGATTTAGAATTGGAATTAGGTATTAACTTTAATGAGGGTGATTCGTCAATGGATATTTGATAGCAAAAAGAAGCAAACTTTTACTTAACCTATCCATGTGTTAGAGAGGATACAATTAAACACGCAATGTTATCGGGGCAAGGCTACAATAAAAAAACCGTCAAGCTTTCTGCTGCCTAACGCATCTTTAGCAACAATGCCGCACTGAATTCTCTTTTCGCCATTCTCTTCATACTTTTTAACTACTTTACCGCTAACAGTGATTGTTGCCCTATTTTTTGTATTTTCTACGTCATTCCAATCAACAGGTTCGGTCATACTTAAAAACCGGACAGATACTTTTCTCAAATACTTATTTTCAACCCAGGCGGTTATGGCTTCACCGGCAATAGCCATTATCAGCATACCATGGGCAATGACAGTGTCTAAACCGATCATTTTGGCGAAGGTTTCGTCGTGATGCAATGGATTAAAATCTCCGGACGCTCCGGCATAACGAACCAAATGGGTCCTGGTAATAGGGCCGGTAGTGTAACTAGGAATCGGATCGCCAATTTTAATATCGTCATAATTTACAGCCATTATTATTTTCCTATCTTTCCATCATGGTTGAGCGTACATTAGCGACCAATTCGCCCCGCTGATTTATAACTTCTGTTTCCAGTATAGTGACATCCACAAATCTGCCCAACTTGTCCCTCTTTCCCCTTTCAAACATTTCGACAACCTTCATTTTACGGGTAATAGTATCACCCGCATAAATACTGCCATAAAATTCATATTCTTCCTCACTGTGCAAAAGCCTGTTCAAATCAATACCCAGGGCTTTAACTATTCCCGGCAGACCTTCGCCAGTCCAAAAAAAGAAACTGGTCATAAATGTTGGTGGAACCGTGATTCCCTGATAACCTGCTTTTTTTGCGCTTGCCTCATCATAGTAAATAGGATTAATCCCTTCTTTCTCTTCTTTCAGCGCAACAGCCATAGCAAACTCAGCAATCTTATTTTTTTCCACTGTCATTGTGTAGGCTGGAAATTCCATTCCCACTTTTGATCTGTCCGCCATAAATTACCTCCGTAAAATTGGTGTAGCTAATAGCACATTATCATCAGAATAACACGTTTTAATTACATAATCTTGATTATTCTTTTCTTCTGCTCTCAAAAGAAATTTTTTATGGCCTATAATTAATACCATTTCTAAATCAAAGATGATATTGAGGCGGCAAGGCGGAGGCGACGCAGGTCCGCCGCGGCGGATTGAGGAAGCCGACGACCCAGCATGCGCCGGGCAGGCTCTACCAACAAAGATAGCGCTTTGATTTAGAAATGGAATAAGCAACTGTGTGAGCACTATGCTTGCGCAGCCCGCCCCGTTTATCTACAGTCATAATCATAACAGGCTTAAAATTCATCCGTGCCGGCTTCCAGCGATTGAAAATATATCTGGAAGTTCCTTGACAATTATTCAACATTACTTGTATTTTTACAGGTATGAAGCTTTGCCAAAAATGCAAAAAAGAAATTGCGCCGGATAATTTTATCGGCAGACAGGCACAATGTCCTTCCTGTGGCGCCGATCTTCATTGCTGCCTGAACTGCATTTTTTATGACAGAGGCAGTTATAATAACTGCCTCGAACCACAAGCCGAAAGAGTACTGGACAAAAGTCGCTCCAATTTTTGCGATTTTTTCAGCTTTAAACTGGTTCAGAAAAACTCCGGCACGGCTGATTTCAGTGCCAAAGACAAGCTGGAAGAGTTATTTAAAAAAAGCTCTTAATAAGAGCGCCGCTTTAATTCTACAGACGCCTCTTCAACACTCATACCGCCGGCAACAAAATCATCCCGCCAAATACATAATTGCCTCTGATCGGCTTGCCCCGCGGAGTTTACCGCGGCATGACCTGTTATGATCAATCCTACACCACCTTCGGCCAGACTCACCATTAGTTGAGTAAGCTCAGGTGAACAAAAACCTTTGCTGGTAGCTAAACCTTCCCAGGTTGCCGAACGCACAAAGCGATTGGCCAAGGATATTCCGCCAATTATCGCCTGTTCAAATACTTTCATTCTTTCTCCCCAGGTACCCGGTCAAAATATAACGGTAAAATATTTATTCTGAAATACTGGCAAGCAGATATTTATTGTTATTTCATCAATATTAATACGTCCATCAAAATTAAACCTGTACTCAAAACTTATCATCTTTTGGGTTTGCCCCGAATTCTTGTTCAGGGCGCCTTTTTATTATCCATTGCCTGCAAATATTCAATGCGTTCGATAAGCGGCGGATGAGAATAATAAAACCAAACATACAAAGGATGAGGATGAAGATTNNAGGACTCAGGAAGTACCCGGCAGAGCTTAAATAAAGCGAAACTAAAAACAGACCGGCGTAAACCGGCGTTACTTTTAGGCCAAATGCACTATACAAGAAAGACCAATTAACAATCAGGTATATAAAATATAGTAAGACAAGAGAGGTAATAATCATGAAGCTCAACTGCTTTAAAATATGTTTCTTTTTCCAGTGGCCGATTTCATGCGCCAGCACTGCGATGATTTCGTCCGGCGTATGCGAACTAAGTAAAGTATCGTATAAAACGATTCTCTTGGTTTTGCCGATACCTGTAAAATAGGCATTTGTATGTTTGGATCGCTTGCCTTCATCGACCTGATATATTCCCTTGGTTTTTAAGCCCGCCTTATCCATTAAAGCGTTAATCTTCTCTCGNNAGTAAAATAATTTCAAATAAGGTGAAAAACACCCACGCCCAAAACCACCAGCTTGCCGGCAAATAATAGATAAAAGCCATAAAAGAGCTGATCATAATGGTCATGATAATTGCGGAAAGGATCAAAGACTTGATCAAATCGGTAATCCATAGATGCCAGGTAATCGTGGAAAACCCGTATTTCTTTTCCAGAACAAATGTATCGTAGAGCTCAAAAGGCAGTCCGACAATACCGCCGATTAAAGCCAGAAGACCGAAAAAAATCAGCGCCTGCCAGATGATATGCAGATTCAGGCCGACGATCCATCCCACCAGTATCGGTAAAAGAAGAAACAGGATGGCCAGTTCAATCACATCGCTTGTGAGGTTCTCTTTTGCTGTCAGCCGCGAGTTATCATAAGTATAGTCCACCATTTTGGCCAGTGTAGCTTCATCAATTTCGTCCCGGAAAACCGGTGGAATGACTTTTCCATAAATCTTTAAATCTCTGATATTGAGCTGCTGCAGAAAATAGCGGCATACTATACGTCCGATAAATAGTACTAAAAACAAAATTATCAATACTTTTTCCATAAAATACCAATCCATAATAAGTAGTGCTTGTAAATTATACAACCTTGAAATAAGACTATTTCAGCTGGGATGTTTTGATAAATTTATTACCGTAATCGATACCTGTTTCGTATGCAGCCCGCAGAGGTGTTTCATTTTTCGTCGTCCTGCCGATAGCTGTGTTATCCGGTGGAGCAATTTCCGTTATCCGGACACCTTCAGGCGGGGAATGGATAAATTCGACAGATGCATTATAATTTTCGGCGCGCTTTCTGAATTTTTCCACTAGTCTCGGATATTTTCTGAAATACAAAGAGAAGATAGCGGCAGCCAGACGGCTATGCTTCTTTACATAACCGGCAGAGCGCGAGCGGATAACGGTAATGTCTGTTGCGCCACAGCGGCAAGCCTCCCTTACTGGTATGGCATCAGCGATACCGCCATCGGTGGCTTTTTCATTGTCGATCTCGAGGATGTTGCGATAGAGAACAGGTAATGAGCTTGAAACTTTTAAATAATGCGCCAGCATATTTTCGTCCGGGTGCAGATAGACAGCTTGCCCCGACTCCATCGAGGTTACAACAATAAGATATTCTTTATTTTGTGACCGCAGTTTCTCAAACAGGTAAGCCAGATCAAGACAGTAATTGCGGATGGTTTGCTCCCACATCCAATCCAGATCCATCAGATGGCCGCCCCGCAGAAAACGCCAGGGATTGATGAAATCGGAGGTCATGGAGTAGCGCAGGGTAATATCGAAGTTGCGGTCATGCTGTCCGGCCAGATGAGAGGCCAGATGGCAGGCCCCGGCAGAGACTCCGATATACAAATCGAAAGGATCAAATCCGGCTTTGCCGAAAGAATGCAAAACACCGGCAGCAAAGATACATCTCATTCCTCCGCCTTCCACAACCAATGCTGATTTGCCATTCTTGTTATTCATAGTTTATATGATGCCATTTTAAATCAACCGCGGCAAAGGTAGGGAACTGTCGCCCAGGCACTTGTGACCTTTAGGTTATACGCCGGGCAGTCTGACCGTCCCCTACGCAGAAATTGCAAAGACGCCCCGCTTATGGAAAACTTCGGGGCGTCTTTATTATAATTGCCCGTAAGACCGCAATAGTCTTGATGGGCACCTTTTAATTGAATTTATTTCTTGTAGCTGTACCAGCCTTCGCCCGTCTTCTGGCCGAATTTGCCTTCGGCCACTTTCTTCACGACGCTGGGGGTCGGGAGGTCTGCCGTGTCGCCTGATGCATAGAACCGGCCCATACAGATATCGTAGGTCAGGTCGATACCCGTCAGGTCGTTGAGGCGGAAAGGACCCATGGGGTGACCGGCGCCATAGACACAGGCTTTGTCGATATCTTCGGCCGTAGCGACGCCCATTTCGAGCATCCAGAGGGCTTCTCTCGCAATGACGCTGAAAATACGGTTCATAACGAAACCATCCACTTCCTTCTTGATGAGGATGGGCACTTTTTCGATCTTCAGGCAGAAGTCCATCATGCACTGTGCCGTTTCGTCCGAAACATGGGGGCCCTGGACCACTTCAACCAGCTTCATAACGAGGGCCGGGTTGAAGAAGTGGAGGTTGCATACCTGGGAGGGGCGTTTGGTGACATCGGCAATTCTTGAGCTCACGATAAAGGAGCTGTTCGTCGCCAGAATGGCTTTGGCCGGCGCAAGCTTGTCCAAATCGGCAAAAATTTTGCGCTTCAGGTCGATTCTTTCCAGAACCGCCTCGATCACCACATCGGCGTCCTTCACGGCCTCTTTCAGATCACCCGTAAATGAGATCAGGCCTCTGGCTTTTTTCGCTGCATCTTCCGTCATTTTTCCCTTCTGCACACGCCCTGGCAGGTAACCTTCGACAAACTTTTGGGCTTTCTCGAGAACGGCCGGCACAACATCCATGCTGACTGTCTTAAAACCGGAAATGGCGCACTGGAGTGCAATCTGATGTCCCATATTACCGGCACCAACGACACATACATTTTTTACATCATCAATCTTCATATTAAGACCTCTCTTTCTTTTGATATTATTTATTTAAGCCACCTTGGCTCTATCTTGATTAATATTGCTTCGTGACCTGGCCACCGGAAATAAACCAGTAACTCAAGATGTTGATTATCTTTTGCCGGAAATCATACAATTCAAATGAATTAAATATCTTGTGGTGAATCGTTATACTAATGGTCATAAAATTGTCAAGACAAAAAACAACCACACTGATTTTTAAAAACAATGTGATGGTGATTGTGTTTCTATATATGATTGATTTTTATACCAAATCAACTTTTATACCATTTCTAAATCAAAGATGATATCGAGGCGGCAACTCTGTTGTTCCCGGATTGGCAAAGCAAATTTTCACACCAGCATCCGCTGCCGTATTCAAAATAATTTCCGCACCGGTCATATAAAATCCCCTTGGGGGTTTGGCGTGTAATAATTACTTAAAATTGGAATGGCCTGATTGGGATTAAAAATTGTTTTTTAAAAGAATCAACATGGATTTTATTTGAGAAAATTTCCCCGAGAGAATGGGGAAAAGAAGAGGGCGGGAAAACCCCGCCCTAAAAAATTTCATATATAGGGTACGTCGTGTGACCTTTAGGTTATCCATGAACGCACCGAAATCTTCAATATTAGTCATCCGGATTGTTTGGCAAACGGTCCCTACTTTTTCTCTGGAGATCAGTCAAGCAAAGACCTGACCCGTCCACTCATTAAGGAAGTTCCTATCAATCTCACAGTTTAACGGTTAAAGATAGGTTTACGCTTTTCCATGAAGGCATTCAGCCCTTCCTTTCCATCCGGATGATTTGCACAATCGGAAAGTCCTTCTCTTTCTAATTCTATATGCGATTCGAAAGAACTGCTGAAAGATTCATTAAACAGTTTTTTTGACCAGCCAAAAGAATGAAGTGAATTCTTTGCCAATTCATTCAACATATCGATTGCTGCTTTCAAGGCTGTCCCATTTTCAACCACCTTGGTTGTCAACCCCCATTCCAATGCCTGCTTTGCCGATATAGGTCTGTCAAATGCGGCAATTTCTAAAGCGCGGGCAAATCCAACAATTCTCGGCAACGTAAATGTACCACCTCCGTCAATGCTAAGTCCATTGGAGGTGTAAGCCTGTGTGAGAACTGCCGCTTCTTCCATAATACGAAAGTCGCAGGCCAAAGCTAGGGCAAAACCCGCTCCGGCTGCCGGACCATTAATGGCTGCCACAACAGGTTTATTCATCCGCCGGATTTCAACAACAGCTAGATTTAATTGTGCTGCCAATTTGTGGAATGAAGAACCGGGCTTCTCAGAAAAATTAACAGCCCATTTAAGATCTCCTCCGGCACAAAAGGCCTTTCCTCTTCCCGTAAGGGCGATACCTTTCACAGAACTGTCAGTAGATAGCCTAATTAAAACATTTGCTAACTCCGAAACCATTTCCAGATTGAATGCATTAAATGCTTTAGGCCGATTCAAAGCAATTTCAACAACATTCTCGTGTTGTCTCACTTCTATTAATTCATCCATGATTTCCTCCACATTCCTCATTAAGACACGTAACGACCGCGCATAAAGCGCAAACAAGGACGGATGCCGAACTCCGACTGTTGAATGGGCGGGATGACATTGATTACGCCCGCGCGGTGCTGAGATAAGAATGGAACAACCTCAATCACTTAAATTCTCCTGCGTATACCCAGTTAATTATTCAATTTAAAAATTATATCACACGATCCATTGCAATTGTTCGTATTTTTATCCGCGATCACATCTCCATCCAATTCCAGCGCCTGAAACCAGGAACTGCATCTCGGATATGCAGTTCATAAATGCACATCAAGAAACTAGGATTTACATACATTTTTATGAATAAAGCATCCATCAATATGTGTAACAAAAGACGATCGATCAATTATTTTACTCTTTGGTTTTTGGTCTTCCGGATAGGCGAGATCTCCCATGAGGTCAATGATTACTTTCAAATCTTCGATAGTATCTATTTTTGGATACTCAAGCTCTTTTAATAACCGTTGTATCTCATACATTGCAAATGATTTAATTACCTTTTGATTCATTTCCGTAGCTTTTTGATGTCCAAACTCAGCAACTGATTTTAAGAACCACCGGGCATTATGCATAACCCACATATCTCTTAAAATATTTTCTTTTTGTTCTGGTGAGAGCGAGATTTTATTTTGTGGCATGGTACTTTCTCCATATTATATTTTCGTGATTGCCTTCCCTCATATGGCAATATCGATATAACTCCATAATCGCGAAGTATTATAAATTATACCATCCTTGAAAAACGCTTGACCCTGCTAGCCCAAAGGAAAAGGGTTGACCTTCTTTAAACTCTGATTTCTTTCGATCCTCAACTTTAAGTTCCATGACGATATGTCCCCAGCCACCACATTGTATTCCTACGTCGAAACAGCCCACTCTCTTAAAACGCGTCTCATTAGGATCAACACCGGCATAGAAGAGCTCACTTGATACATAAATCAGCGGTCCATCTGCAGTTAATGCCCCAAAACAGATTCTATTGGGGCAGAGTTTGGTCAGAAGATTGCCAGCCCCATCAAAGTAAAACTTATCACCCACCTTATGCTGACTATTACACCCATGTGAGTCTACGACTTCTATAACAATCGTCTTATTCATTAATGCGGGTGCCTTGGAAATGACGTCTTCATTTCTGGGATTTTGCCTGAATTTATTCATCTCGTCATCGTTGTATCCTAAATGCTTTTGGTAGAACTTCCATACGTCTTCGTTTATTTTCATTGTATCTTCTCCTTTTGGGTTCATTTATCAAAGAAAAACCTGTAATCCCGAAAGCATTTTCAATCACATACCTCCATTCTGATTAAACAGGAAAAGCGAGACTCTCGACCATAATTTCACATTGATCGGCGCCATCTTTCAGACATTTAATCAGTTTTTCTTTTACGTCCAATCCCATGGCCTGGTACCAGCCGGCACGCAAACCAAAGCACCCGCACTCGTAATCTTTTTCCACATTGATACTGCGAACCTTTGTATAAGCGTAACATTGCTTAATGATACCCACCCATTTACCCGAACTCAACAATCTAAATTCATAATCAAAATAATCTTGGGTAGTAAACGTTTCCATAGCCAATGTCATCAGCATCATGAATTCCTTTTCGTCTTTGGGCTTATTTAAACCCAGAACTTTCATCAGACGAAACATTTCAACTTTGCCGACTGCCTGGCCGACTTGCAGATTCATTTTGTTGGCGATATCCCAACCCGCATTAAACACCATGGACATCATCCATTGTGAATCGCATGTCCAGCGGCTTTTGGCGACAAGCTCTCGTTTTTCTCCGGCAGGTACTTTAGCCAGTATCTCTCTGGCCGTATTCTTCAATGACTGACTCTCTTCCATTGTTTGACCTCCTTGTTTATATGCGCCAATAATACAACGCATAGTTATAGTTGGGCACAAAATACAACACTGTGTTATATATGTCAATACAAAATGTTGTATTTAACGTCAAATTGTTATATTATGATAACCAATTGTTGTAATGAGACCCAAACCTCAGAAACAAAGTACTCTGAAGCTTGCTGGTCGAACTATCCCGCAACACGGAGGGCAGTATGCCCGTGATTAAATTTGAATGAAAATATAGAAAATGATTTATAAAAATATCGGGAAAATGATTCAAAAGGCTAGGGAAGAGGCCGACCTTTCTCAAGAAGAACTGTCGTCCCGTTTGGGCTACACGCAGGCTGCTCTTTCTAATTACGAGTTGGGAAAGAGGCGGTTATACCTTGCCAATATCGAGCAGATCGCGAAGGAACTGAATAAACCATTGAGTTACTTTATGGATGATTCCGCCAATACAATGAACGCGAATCAGGAAGATTCTCAGGACGAAACAATATCCGAAATCAACAAATTGCTTTTGGAACTTCCGCCGGAGGAGCGAAAATATATCCTTGAATATATTAAGTGGAGAAAGGGGCGTTTAAAATGATCGGTTTCGACCTGACAGATGAACAACTGGAATATCAAAAAATGGCGAAAACCTTTGCTGAAAAAGAGATAAAACCTTATGCTGCCGAGCTGGACAGACGTCCGGATACGGCGTTTGATTGGGACATCGTTCGCCGGTTCGCCAAGGCCAATTTGCTGGGATTGGGTGTTCCCAAAGAATATGGCGGAATGGGTGTTGATATGCTCACAGCCGTGGTTGTGGCTGAAGAACTGGGTGCCGCATGCATTGGTATTATGGGGGCAGCTGGCGGGAACTGGTTGGCTACGACTTGCCTAAAGCTGATAGGAAATGATACTCAGAAAAAACGTTACCTTCCTCTATGCTGCGGTGAAAACGCCAACCTTGCCGCCCTGGCGGTGACGGAATCCGAAGCAGGCTCCGATATCACCGGAATTAAAACAACAGCTACTAAAAAAGGAAGTTATTACATTCTTAATGGGACCAAAACATTTATTACTAACGCCGGACTGGCTAAATTTTATATCGTATTCGCCACTACCGATCCCCGTAAAAGACACAGCGGGCTAAATGCTTTTATCGTCGATGGCGACACGCAGGGAATTACCCTCGGCACAGTGGTGGACAAAATCGGCTTGCGGGCTTCACAAGTGGGTACACTAATTTTCAATAACGTTAAAGTTCCCGCGGAAAATCTTCTGGGTGCGGAGAACACCGGTTTCTTCATTGCCGTTCAAACTTTGGATATGTCCAGGCCCTGCCTGGGAGCAGCAGCTGTCGGCGTGGCCAGAGCCGCTTTTGAGACTGCTTTAGCCTACGCCCGTGAACGAAAACAATACGGCCATCCTATTATCGAAAACCAGGCCATCTCTTTTATGCTTGCCGATATGGCCACAGAGATTGAGGCCGCAAGACTTCTCACCTGGCGGGCAGCCTGGCTGATCGATCAGGGAATGGATTCCACTAAGGCTTCTTCTATGTGTAAGATTTTTTCATCGGAAATGGCCGAACGTGTTTGCAGCCGTGCGATACAGATTTTAGGCGCTCAGGGCTATACACGTAATTGGCCGGTGGAAAAGTATTACCGCGATGCCAAGGCCCTGGCCATTTATGAGGGCACAAATCAGATTCAGCGAATGATCATTGCTTCCATGTTATAAAAGTAAACGGGCGGGGAAACCCCGCCCTTAGAAATTGTACAGCAACACACCGGCATTCGCCGGTCTCCGCGCATAGCGCTCCGCTTCAGTCTATCAGCCTATTCTACTTCCCCACCCATTCCCAGATGGCCGCTGCGCCCTGACCGTGGCCGATGCACATGCTTTCTATCGCGTATTTGACACCATAGAAAGGCATCTCGTGCATAATGGTGGTGGCGATTCTCGCGCCAGTACAGCCCAGCGGATGACCCAGCGATATGCCGCTACCTTTGGGATTGAGCATTTTGTGATGGCGGATGCCCAACTCTTTGGTGCAATAGACAGCCTGCGCGGCAAAAGCTTCATTGACTTCCCACAGGCCGATATCTTCTTTTTTCATGCCAGCCTTTTTCAGCGCTTTGGGAATGGCGAGGGCCGGGCCGATACCCATGTATGCCGGATCAACTCCGACGACGGCAAATTCCACCAGTCTCATCTTCGGTTTCAGGCCAAGCTCTTTGCATTTTTCTTTGCTGGCCACCAGGACGCAGGCTGCAGCGTCATTGGTCTGGCTGGAGTTACCGGCAGTAACCGTACCTTTTTCGTCTTTGATGAAAACCGGCTCAAGCTTCGCGAGCGTTTCCATGGTGGTTGTCGGTCGAATGCCCTGATCGCGATCCACGACCATCTTTTTGGTTGATCCGTCTTCCTGCGGCACATCCGCGGTGATCGGCAGGATTTCTTCTTTGAATAACCCCTTTTGTGTAGCCTCGTGCGCCTTGGCGTGGCTCTCCACGGCCATCTCATCCTGCTCTTTGCGGGTAATACCATATTTACGCGCCACCATCTCCGCCGTGTAGCCCATCGAAACCATCTGCGGATCGCAGAATTCCTTCAGGCGCGGATTCGGATCAGACATGGTGCCCATGGGGATATGGGTCATATGCTGGACGCCACCGGCCAGGATCATATCCGCCCAACCCATGTTGATCGAGGCCACGGCAAAGGCGATGGTCTGCAATCCTGAAGAACAAAAGCGATCAACCGTGCAGCCCGGCACGCTGTGGGGTAAGCCTGCCATCACGCCCGCTAAGCGGCCAATGTTGGAGCCCATATCTTTCATCAGAGCGGTGCCGCCCCAGATGACGTCATCAATCTGATCTTTTTTATCCTCAATTCCTGCGCGGCGGATCACTTCATTCATGACCAGCGCGGACATATCATCGGCGCGCAGATTGGCAAACCACGAATTTTTCCCGGCCTTGGCAATACCCGTCCGGACACTTTCTACAAGATAAATATCTTTCATATATTTTTATTCTCCTCATATTGATAAATTTTTATAATATTACTGATGTTTAAATTCAGGCTGGCATCGTAAAATACCCTAACCACCTAAAGGTGGCGCGAGGGCACGCCTGCTCCAGAGGCAAGGCGCGCGAATATTTAGGAATGAGGATCTGCCGTGGCGGATCGCAGGCAGCCTGCCCGGCGTATACCGGGGGCATTTTACGGCGCCTCTGTCACCTAGCTGACTACCAATGACTCTTCCGGGCACGTCAGAACGCTATCTTCCTCGCTCTTAATCAGTGCGGCGGTCGTTGATGCGCCGGGCAGTATATTGTTAAGGTAATACCGCGCCGCGGCAATCTTCCCTTTGTAGTAAGTAAAGTCCGCATCGCCTGCTTTCAGCGGCGCTACTTTCTTTGTAACAATCAGCGCCTGATCCATCAGGCACATCGCCACATAAACCTGCGCGCAGACAAACAATGCCCGCATAGCATAAAGCGGTATCAATTGCCGTTTGACTTCAAAATTATTATACCAGGCATCATAGGTCGATTTCACATCCGCCAGAGCCTGATAACCCTGAGCCAGATTTTTCATTTCCTTTTCAAATCCGGCGGCATTTTTATTGGCATCGATGAATTCTTTGATGGATGCCATCCAGGCGGCAAAAGGCGCTCCGTCTTTCATGCGCATCTTGCGGCCGATGAGATCGTTGGCGTGAATAAACGATGTGCCCTCCCAGATGGTGAGGATTTTAGAATCACGTAAATATTGTTCGACCGGATATTCCTGCGTGTAACCTACGCCGCCTAATACCTGAATGGCCTGCGCGATCACTCCGAGGCTGGCCTCACTGCCGTAACACTTCACCAGCGGGGTGAGGATTTCGGCAAAGGAAGCGTACTTTTTAGCCTTCTCTTTATCGGAGGAGTTATTCTCGATATCCAGATAATAAAATCCCTTGAAGATCATGGCACGGATGCCTTCCACATGTGCCTTCATATCCAGAAGCATCCGGCGGATGTCTTCGTGCTTGATGATCGGTACGCGTTCTGCCCCCTTGATACCAAAAGGGCGTCCCTGAATGCGTTCCGTGGCAAACTGGGAGGCAAAATAATAAGCCGCCGCTCCCTGTGTATTGGCGTTATGGCCGGTACCGATGCGGGATTCATTCATCATGTGAAACATCATGGACAAGCCCTGAGAAAATCCTTTGGCGTCGGGCGCGGGGCCAAGCAAAATGCCGCGGCAATTATCTTCATCGCCGAAATTGAGCAGGGCTGTGGCCTGGGCGTGCAGTCCCATTTTGTGTTCCACACCAACGGTGATGACGTCGTTGAATTCACCCATCGAACCGTCATCGTTGACCCAGTATTTGGGAACGACATATAGCCCGATGCCGGGCGAACCAGCCGCGCCGCCTTCCGGACGCGCCAGCACCAGATGAATGGTGTTTTCGCAAGTGCCCTGATCGCCGGCGGTGATGAACATCTTCGTACCTTTTATTTTCCAGATGCGGGGATCGTCCGTCGGATAAGAACGGGTAATGATATCGCCTGTATCGGAGCCGAAGTTGGGTTCGGTCAGACACATCGTCCCCTGCCAGTATCCTTCCAGCATTTTGGAGATGAACATGTCGTGATCTTTTTGCGTGCCGAAACGCAGGATGAGGTTAGCTGCTCCGGAGGTGAGCTTAACACAGGACGTCAGAGCCGGACATGCCGCCGTGTTGATTTCCGCATTGGCCTTATAGAGCATCAGCGGCATGCCTGTTTCCACTTTGATGCATTCGCTGCTGGAGCCCCAGCCGTTTTGCTGCAGAAACTGGTAGGCTTCCTTGAAACCGGGAACAGGTGTTACTTCGCCCTTTTCAAATTTCACACCGATCTTATCACCCGGCGCGTTAATAGGATTGACTACTTCACGGGAAACCTTGTAGCCCTCGTTGAGCAGCATGTCCACATCATCAATGCTGAAATTTTCCTTGAACCGGTCGCACGCCAGCACTTCTGCTGTCGGAAGCCATTCCTTCAAAATAAATTTCAAATCCCTTATGTCATACTTAAATTCCATTTTCTTCTCCTTTTTACATATTATTCCCGCCTGGACTGATTATATCCTCATTCTTTTTAGCGGCTATCAGCAAATCAATAAACAATCCACCATTAAAAATTCCTGGCCTTTTTCACGCGACACAATTGATAAAAGAGGTGCGGAAAAAACCGGCAACATGTAACACTCTAGGCAAAACTTAAAAAAATTATCTTGCGTTTATTTGCCTTACAGCAGCCATCCCAGAAGTTCTTTTTCAAAAACTTCCAGAGCGTAGTCTGCTTCTTTCTGGCGCATTATTTTTTTCGTAGCGCCGTAAGCTTTGGCATCCAGCCGGAACAAATCCTGCGCGTAGGTTTTAGCAGCAGCCAGAACATCCCCGCCTTCGTCAATCAGATCGTCAATGATTCCCTTGTCGTAGGCCTCACGGGGTGTATACATATGTGCGTGTAACAGGGCTTCTTTCCACCAGCGCGGCGGAATAGACGAACGGCAGATAAGAGAAATCCAGGTAGGCAAGATCATCTTGTTGGCTACTTCATTGATTTGAACTTTATATGGGCCATCAACTGCCATAAAGCGATCACAAGCATAAGAAAGAATTGCTCCACCGGCAATGGAATGGCCACAATAGGCGGCAATTGTCGGAATGGAAAACAGATAAACCCGCAACATAGTATCAGCAAAAACTCGCTGGAATTTCAATATTTCCGGCAGAGTTTGGGTCATCAGCAGTTTCAGGTCCAAACCGGCGGAAAACACACCCGGGCGGCTCGTAAAGATCAGGGCTGCTGCTTTATCAGTCAAAGCCTGATCCAACGAATCATTGAGTTCTTTGAAAAAATCCCAGTTCATGACATTCATTTTACCGTCATCCAGGGTGATCCGGGCTATTCTGTCTTCAAACGCGTATTGCATCTTTGCCATTATTGCACATCTCCTTGTTTAATATAAATTCCCCCCAAGCGCCGAAGATATTAACAGGATCAGTTTTTATGTCAACAATAAAATCGGCCGCAAGTAAAATCTATTCTTTTTGTAAAATGGAAGAAATCACATCAGATGGGATATTCGTTGGACAAAATGACAATTTTAGAATATTAAATGTTCCTTAAACCCAAGGAAATATACCTAACAAGGAGGATGATATATGTCATACAAGTTTCTTGAACTATTGCTAAGCGAGCATATCGCAACAGTCACCCTGGCAAGGGTTGATGCATTAAACGCCCTGAGCCTGGAATTCGCCGCGGAGATTGCCCGCGTTTTCGGGGATCTGGGTAAAAATGATGACGTTCGCTCGATAATTCTGCGCAGCAAGGCCAGAATTTTTTGCGCGGGACTGGATTTGAAGGATGCTGCCGGCGG
Organism: Syntrophaceae bacterium; assembly: GCA_003142835.1. GTDB lineage: Bacteria > Desulfobacterota > Syntrophia > Syntrophales > Smithellaceae > FEN-1160. The sequence continues at coordinate 3,443 of PLNU01000161.1, read as the reverse complement.
CGATCATGGCTCGGCTAAGGGCATTCTCGATACAGTGAAAAAATCGCAACCTTTATTCGATTGCTGCAATGCTATTGAAGATTGTCCAAAACCGGTAATTGCCGCAGTCCACGGTAAATGCATCGGCGGTGGGCTGGACATGATTTCCGCCTGTGATATTCGTCTGTGCACCGAAGACGCGGTCTTTTGCCTCAAAGAGGCGAATATCGGACTGGTAGCGGATATGGGCGTGCTGCAGCGTCTTCCGTTAATCGTCGGACAGGGCTTTGCCAGAGAGATGGCCTACACTGCCGGAAATTATTCGGCGAGGGAAGCGGAAAAAATGGGTTTGGTTAATAATGTTTACGCGGATCAATCAGCGCTTACGGCGGCCGCAAAAAAATTAGCCGCGCAAATAGCCGCCAATGCGCCGCTTGCGCTTCAATGCACAAAAGAAGTTCTCAACCACAGCCGGTATGTAAACGTGCATGAAGGTATGGCCCTGGCTATTCAAAAAAATACCATCCTTTTAATGTCGGACGATCTAAAAGAAGCGATAATTGCTTTCCTGGAAAAAAGACCTGCTGATTTTAAAGGGAAATAAAACGTGCAGGGAACGGTTTGAAACCGTTCCCTGCACTAAAACAAAAAGCCGCGTTATTACTAAACGAAGCTTTTTTATTGATTAAACTCAGAGATTGTTTCGGTTCAAAATCCTTAGTATCGTAATCATGCTTTGTCATTGCGAGACGACCCTTGATCGTCGTGGCAATCTATATAATGTAAAATAAATACGAGATTGCTTCGGTCGTTTTACTCCCTCGCAAAGACATTGAGATTGCTAAATATTTTTCGCGGCTTGTTCAATTCCCTTCCTGATAGTATCCAATTTTTCCTGGCCCATCTTAACAGATATGCCCATCACCAGTGTGCGGCCTAAAATATCTTCGGCTTGCGGAATGCTCTCTCTTGTATACTGCACCCTGCCTTTATAGGACGGATCGGTAAACGGATATTTTTTGGAGTTGGGGGTCGAGCGCGCCAGGAAGTGTTCCCAGTTCGGAACGTAATGCCACATGTTTTTCTTGTAGCACACAGTATCCACACCTTCAGCGCTAAGCAGGTTTTGAAACTTTTGCGCCTGATTTTCATCCGGCATATTAAACGCTAAAAACGTGGCGGAATCTCCATCGGGATCTGGTTTCGCGCGGAATCCTACACCGGGAACCTGCGCCAGCACATCCATAATAAACTTCTTGTTTTTCTTTTGCTCGCCGATAAGGTAATCCAGTTTGCGTAACTGCGCCAAGCCTAACGCGCCTTGCAGTTCATTCATCCGGTAGTTGAAACCAAGAATGGTTCTACCTTCCAGAGCGCGGCTTACTTTGGGGTTATGATCATGGCCGTGGTCATGATACCATTCCGAGCGGTGGTAAAGATCAAGATTATTGGTAATCACCATTCCGCCTTCACCGGTTGTAACCGTTTTAACATAGTCAAAACTAAAAGTTCCCATATCGCCAAAACTGCCCAGTTTTTTCCCTTTAAAGCTTGCCCCGCAGCCCTGAGCGTTATCTTCTAAAACCAGCAGCTTGTTTCTGCGGGCAACTTCCACTATTTTATCGATATTGGCAGCCGATCCGCACATGTGTACGGGAATTACCGCCTTGGTGTACTGAGTTTTTTTCTTTTCAATTTCTTTTGGATCAAGATTGAGGGTATCATCAATATCCACCATCACGGGAATTGCGCCTACTTCCATCACTGCTTCATAAGTGGCTAAAAAAGTAAAAGCGGGCACAAGCACTTCGTCACCGGGACCGACATCCATTGCCGTCAAAGCAATTTTGAGCGCTGCCGACCCGGAAGTAACACCCAGCGCATAGCCAGTCTGGCAATACTTGGCAAACGCCTCTTCAAATTCTCTTACTTTATAAATTCCTTTTCTTTCTTTATCAAAACCATAACGCATCAGAATGCCCGTTTCGAGCACATCCATTACTTCCTTGATTTCTTCTTTACCTATTAGTTCTGCTCCAGCCATTTATTCCTCCTTAACGTATTTGTAAGGAACGGTCGCGACCGTTCCTTACATGCCTTCTTCTTGCCGCCTCGATATCATCTCTGATTTAGAAACGGTATTAATTTATCAAAAAGCTTGCGCGTAAATCGCGATCATATCTTCCTTGGTGACTTTGCGGGGATTGTTCTCCAAAGGCCTGGCTACAGTCAACGCCATATCAGCCAATGCCGGAAAATCTTTTTCTTTGATGCCAAATTGAGCAAGTGACGCATCAACGCCACAATCCTCAATTAACGCCTCGACGGCATCCAGCGCTAAATAGGCGGCCTCACGGGCGGGAAGACCATCAATACACTCTCCCATTGCCTCGGCGATATCGGTAAATTTTTCCAACGCCGCGGGCAGATTGAAAGCCATTACTGCCGGCAACATCATCGTATTAGCCAGACCATGACCTATGCCGTACTTACCGCCCAGCGGATAAGATAGCGAATGCACTGCCGTCACGCCTGCGTTGGCAAGCCCGATCCCGGCATATAAGCTGCCTAAAAGCATTCTTTCGCGAGCGACGATACTTTGGCCGTCATGCACGCAGGCGCGTAAATTTTCGGCAATCAGGGCGATTGCTTCCAGAGAAATCATTTCACTCATGGGAGAGGCGTTAACTGATGTGTATGATTCAATGGCATGACACAACGCATCCAGGCCGGTTTGCGCCGTGGCCGCGGGCGGCAGGCTGAGCGTCAATTCCGGATCCAGAAGCGCCAGCTCCGGATAAAGATACGGGCTGTTCATCCCTTCCTTCTTTTTTAAATTCTTCCGCACAAAAACCGCGGTAAAAGTTACTTCGCTGCCGGTGCCGGCGGTTGTTGGTATCATGATTTTGGGCAGACCGTGTTTGGGAACTTTATTGAGGCCAAGATAATCAACAGCGCTGCCCTTGTTGGTCGCCAGCACTGAAATAGCTTTGGCCACATCCATTGCGCTGCCGCCGCCGATACCAATGACCATATCGCATTTATTTTTAATGGCCAGCGCCGCGCCTTCATCCGCCAGCTCTATTCTCGGCTCAGGCTCAACCTTATTATACACCGTAAATTTAATGCCTTCGGAAACAAGAACGCTGGCTACTCTTTCCAGCAAACCTGTTTTGGCAAGATTTTTATCGATAACCACAAGTGGATTTTGGGCGTGCAGTTCCTTAATGTGGGTGGCCAATGTTAATAATGAACCATTGCCGAAGATAATTTTTTTTGCGCCGGTAAAAGAAAACGTTTTTCTCATAATTTAAACCCTCCATCGGTATCGATTGTAATTAAGACATTGTTTTGCATTGGACATAAACCCCGGAGATGTAATCATGCCATTTCGCTTTCAAAGGATAACGCGGCGGCAAGGAGGAGGTGCCGGAAGCGTATTGTACATACGCTGAGGAAGCCGA
>PLNU01000180.1 GCA_003142835.1 Syntrophaceae bacterium | reverse complement strand
GGGACACAGGGACAATGATCGCACTGGAAAATATTTATGAAAAAGAGCCGAATATTTTGCGCCGTCTTTTCGAGCTTCTTTCTTCCGATCATATATGTTTTTGTTTTGATACGGGGCACTTTAATGTTTTTTCTTACGCGCCGTTCAGTGTCTGGCTTGCCGAGATGGGAAAATATCTGGGGCATTTGCACATACACGATAATCATGGCAGTACCGATGAACATCTTCCGGTAGGTTGTGGAACGTTTCCATTTATTCGGTTTTTTGAGACTCTCCGGGAGATCAAAGTGAAACCAACACTGACACTGGAGGCGCATTCACAGGAAGGCCTCTTTCAGTCCATAAACAATATTAAAGATATGGCTCTTTTAGATTTTCTTGATTAAAAAATTTAAAATTAGTTTAGGGAACCAACGTGGCCGGATATATCTTAAAAAGAATTTTATTTATGGTTCCGCTGCTTTTGGGAATTACTATTGTTTGTTTTTTCGTGATGCATCTCGCACCGGGATTACCGACCGATTTGCAGACCCAGATGAATCCGAAATCTACTGTAGAGATGAAAGAACGGCTCAAAACTTTGTATGAACTGGATAAGCCTGTTCACCAGCAATATTGGTCCTGGCTCAAAAAACTAAGTCACGGAGATTTGGGTATCTCCTTTTCCTCCGATCACCGGCCTGTTGCCGCCAAAATTATGGAACGGCTGCCCATAACCATTATTTTAGAATTTTTATCACTGATAATTATTATTGCCATTGCCGTGCCCATAGGCGTGCTTTCCGCTGTACATCAGGATTCTATTTTTGACAAGATTACCGGTGTAATAGTTTTTATCGGTTTTGCCGTTCCCACTTTCTGGCTGGCCTTGCTGCTGATGATATTTTTTGGCATTCATCTTGGTTGGCTGCCCATCTCCGGTCTGCGGTCTTTAAATTATGAATATCTAACGCCGTGGGCGCAATTTGTTGATCTGGCCAAACATCTGGTTTTGCCGGTATTTATTTCCGCCTTTGGCGGTCTGGCCGGGCTTTCCCGCTACATGCGGGCGAATATGCTGGAAGTGATCAGGCAAGATTATATTATGACGGCACGCGCCAAAGGTTTGTCTGAAAGAGAAGTCATCTATAAACACGCGCTGCGCAATGCATTGTTACCGGCTATCACAATTCTGGGGCTTTCCATTCCCGGTCTGATCGGCGGCAGTGTTATATTTGAAACTATATTTGCTATACCGGGTATGGGGCAGCTTTTTTATATGTCCGTTATGGCGCGGGACTATCCAACGGTGATGGGTATTTTGCTCATCGGCGCGATTTTGACTCTGCTGGGCAATTTAATTGCCGATGTATCTTATGCTCTGGCGGACCCGCGCATCAGAATTTCTTGAAGGTGTAATATGAACTTCTGGGGAACATTTTGTAAAAACAAATTGGCACTTACCGGCAGCGGTATAGTTTTGCTACTTTTTGTTGTTTCCCTTTTGGCTCCCTGGCTTGCTCCTTACGATCCGGGTCAGATTGACTTGAAGAATGTGCTGGAGTCTCCTTCCTGGAACAATTTATTCGGTACCGATCAGTTGGGCAGGGATGTGCTCTCCCGGATGATCTGGGGCGCAAGAATTTCTCTCAAGGTTGGTTTTGCGGCCACAGGTTTAGCCATTATTATTGGCGTGATTTTAGGCGCGACGGCAGGTTATTACAGCGGTTGGGGCGATGCGGTGATTATGCGTTTCGTGGATATCATGCTTTGTTTCCCCACATTTTTTCTGATTCTTGCTGTAATCGCTTTTTTAGAGCCTTCTATCTGGAATATAATGATCATTATCGGTCTTACCGGCTGGATGGGGGTGACAAGGTTGGTGCGGGCTGATTTTATTTCCTTGCGGGAAAGAGATTTTGTGAAGGCGGCAAAAACGATAGGGGCAAGTGATTTGCGGATTATCTTTATTCATATACTACCTAATGCCATGGCCTCAATATTAGTCGCGGCGACATTGGGTATTGCCGGTGCGATTCTGACCGAATCGGCCTTGAGTTTTCTGGGTATCGGTGTGCAGCCGCCAACGCCCAGTTGGGGCAATATTTTGACTTCCGGTTACGCGAATATTGATATTGCCTGGTGGCTGTCACTTTATCCGGGAATGGCTATACTGATTACGGTTGTCGGGTATAATTTGCTGGGAGAAGGGATCAGGGATTCACTTGATCCGCGTCTGAAAAAATGACAATTCGCACAACCTATACCATTTAAATTTGCCACCGCCTCTATTCCTCTTTTAGCCTTATTTCAAGATAGAAAAGGAAAAAACATGCTTGTTCTTTTCATATATATGGCATAATCCCGCCCAAACTTAAGTATGTTTTCTTTTTCTTCAGTTCGCGCTGTGGCGTAAAGAAAAACCGTAGCCACACTAAACAGACTTGTCGCCAGAAGTGAAGGGTTTTTAATTAATGTTACCGCACCCAAAAGTATCAGTGAAGTGTAAAGAGGGTGGCGGATGTATTTGTAGATTCCAGATGTTACCAGGCTGGTGGTAGTCTCAATACCCAAAAGTATCCTTGAACTGTAAAGAGGGTGGCGGATGTATTTGTAGATTCCGGATGTTTTCATGTTAGTGTTCGTCTCAATATTGCCGCCGCTCCTTGGCTTTCCGCCCTGAAGCAAAAGATAGATGCCATAACCGGCCAGAAGGAGGGAACCGCCTAGAATTATCCAGGTTATCATTCTAAAGATGGTAAAGGGATTTTTTAGCCAGTAGCCGCAATTGACGAGAATTAAAAGAAATAAAAATTCAATAGCAAAAAAACGGTAAAATTTGCGGCTGTGAATATTAAGAATATCGGGCCAGGAAATCTTGACAATTATCAGCGAAAATATAAAAAAAATTACAATTTTGAGCATGGTTATTTCTACTTTCAATAATAAAAAAGTAAAGTTGTGTATTATTTATAACGGCAAAATGTGCATAATCTTTAGCTAAAACACCCTACAGTGTCAAGTTCTTTTAAATTAAAGGCATGTTAGATCAGGTTTCTGGCAGGTGTTATTCCAATTCTAAATCAAAGCGCTATCTTTGTTAGCAGCGTCGTCGGCTTCCTC
>PLNU01000146.1 GCA_003142835.1 Syntrophaceae bacterium | reverse complement strand
CCCCTTGCGGGTTACCGAAATGCTGAAAAAAACCATCAAGACTAAGGGATAAAATAATGCAGCTGTGCAATTATCTATGAAAGAAGGAAATATTGCAATCAATGGGGGGGACGCACAATGTTCAGACAGAGACATGTGCTTGAAAGAATGCTTGCCACGACAGGTATTACCATCAATGGCAACAGTCCATGGGATTTGCACGTAAGAGATGACCGTATTTTCTCACGGCTCCTGCAGAACAAGAGTTTAGGTCTCGGCGAGTCATACATGGAAGGATGGTGGGACTGCCGGCAACTGGATGAATTCGTTTGCAAGATTCTGACGGCCGGACTGGACAGAAAAGTCAAAGACAGCTTTAAATTCCTCGTGCCCGTCCTATCAGCCATGCTTTTCAATATGCAATCGAAAATACGCTCCCGCGTTGTTGCCGAACAGCATTATGATCTTGACAACGAACTGTTTATGTCATTTCTCGACCCTTACAACCAGTACAGCTGTGCGTATTTTGATGGAACGGGAAACTTAAACGAAGCGCAGCTCAAAAAAATGAACCTAATCTGCAGGAAGATCAATCTCAGCAAAGATGATAATGTCCTGGATATCGGCTGTGGCTGGGGAGGATTTGCAAAGTACATGGCCGAACACTACGGCTGCAAGGTGACGGCCATCAATATATCCGAAAAACAGATCAGCTATGCCAGAGAATTCTGCAAAGACTTGCCGGTTGAGATTCTTCAATGTGATTACCGCGATGTCCAAGGTTCATTTAATAAGATAGTATCCATCGGAATGTTCGAACACGTCGGCCGTAAAAACTACAAAACCTTCATGAAGACTGTCCACAGATGTCTTGAAGATGACGGNNTGGATCAATAAATACATATTTCCCAATGGCATGTTGCCCAGCATTTCTCAGATCAGCAAAGCAGTTGAAGGTCTGTTCGTTATGGAAGATTTGCACAACATAGGACCTCACTATGAAAAAACGCTTATGGCCTGGCATGAAAACTTTCAGAAGGCATGGACCATGCTGAAAAAGAGATATGACGAGAAATTCAAGCGCATGTGGGATTATTATCTGCTGTCCTGTGCAGGCGCATTCCGTGCAAGGAACATTCAAATCTGGCAGCTTGTCTTAACAAAACATGGCACTCCCCAACCTTCGTTGAGATAGAAGGTGACATCAGCGATCGGCTACTTCCTGTACTCAAGCATTTGGCAATTTTGGCACACATGCTTCCTTTCAAACAGTATTCCTTGAAGACCTTACAGATAAAAAAGCTCACGTGCTTATTGAAAGATGGCGCCTGGAATACAACACATTCAGGCCACACAGCTCATGGAATAACCATCCTCCAGCACCAGAGGCGAACCTGAATTGAGAAATAAAAAATGGCTGAACTCTAACTTAATATGTGGTACAAGTATCGGGCGCAGGTCACCCTCCACCGATGGCAACAAGGTCGGATTAAACGGACAAAACCAATCTAGGGGAGGCATAGACATAATGAAGAAAAGTATTTACTTAATCATTATTTTAACATTTGTCATGCTTTTCTGGGGTTTACATAATGATGCTTTCTCAGCAAAGAAAGGAGGAAGAAAGATGCAAATCATAAGTTCTGCTTTTACGGAAGGCAGTATGATACCGGCAAAATACACCTGTGATGGACAGGACATTTCACCACCACTGGAATGGAAGGATGCTCCTGCCGATACAAAGAGCTTTGCTCTTATCAATGATGATCCTGATGCACCTATGGGAACATGGGTACACTGGGTTGCCTACAACATACCATCGAATATCACAAAACTTGATGAGAACGCGAAACCTGAAAGGGAATTCAAAAACGGGATGAGGCAGGGCAGCAATAGCTGGCCTAGAATTGGGTATGGCGGACCATGTCCCCCGAGTGGCACTCACAGATATTATTTTAAGTTATATGCTCTTGATACTGTGCTGGATATCAAACCGGGAGCGACAAAGGTACAGGTACTACAAGCGATGAAAGAACATGTTCTTGCGGAAGCCCAGTTGATGGGGAAATATAAGAGGCAAAGGTAATGATAGATATTGAATTATGGAAGAAAAACTTTACCCGAAGCAGACCGTTAACCTGAGAGAAGTCATCATTTCCGAAATCATTCAATCGGATGCGCTGGTCAATCTGCTGGAGAAGAAGAGTATCAGCAGCAAAAAGGAACTTTTGGAAGAAATGAAAAGGGTACAAGCAACATTAAAGACAGCCAATGGTTAAAATAGAAAAAATCATATCCGGCGGTCAGACCGGCGCAGACAGAGCAGCTCTTGATTTTGCGATTGATAACAATATCTCTCATGGTGGCTGGATACCAAAGGGAAGAAAAACCGAAACAAGTCAACTTCCTGGTAAGTATCATCTTCAGGAAATGGCGACTGCCAGCTATTCCAAAAGGACAGAACAAAATGTTATTGATTCCGATGGGACTATTATTGTATCCCATGGGAAACTGACTGGCGGGTCTGCTCTGACACAGACATTCGCTATCAAACATCATAAACTATGTCTTCATCTGGATATGGACAATACCACAATAACGGAAGCGGCAGATTCATTGAATAATTGGATCAGAAAGAATAAGATAAAAATCCTGAATGTAGCTGGACCAAGAGCAAATAAGGATAATAAAATTTATCAAGTGATCAGGGACATTCTGGAAGCTGCATTCATTAAGGATAAAGAATTCTATAATGACTCCCCTAGAATCAATTTACGAGATAAAATCAGCTGTCCTCAATCTCCAGAGATACCTACTTTCCAAGGATGCCGTGGTTTCCAAAAGGGCACAGATAAAATACGAGCAATGGGTTGATAGATTCTTCAGAGAAAGTAAAAGCTTTGTAACACCTCAACAGCATTATTCTTGTTTGCATGATTCTGGCTATTTTCTGAGTCTTATGGAATTGGTAAAAGAACATTACTATTTTGAACTAGAAAAATAATACAAATTGTCTTACCCTGCAATTTATGGGAAATGTAGTACGAGATCTACCATAGCATGAGCAAAAGATTGAAGATTTATTTATAAATTCAAATGTTCTTTTAGCAATGGTCAGGGCAATGTTGTAATCTAGGGTGCGGAGTAGAATGTGCTTTTACTATAGCAAACGGCTGATGAAATAATTCTAAAAATTTTCTAAAGCCAACTAAGCATAAAAAGTATCAACTTGGCTTAATCGCCTTAATAAACACATAATCAATCATTTTTCTTCCGTATACATATCCCAGCAACCAAGAAATAAACGTGAGCAACAGGCCTATTCTTAGCCCCCGGGTATAAATAGCATTCTTTATTGATTTCCATTTTAAATTAAAACGAGAAAATCCTGGATAAACATTAGCGCCAACACTTTCCGCCTTATCAATTGTAAAACCGATTTCTTTTAATAATGTTTTTATTTCTTCCGCTGTCATCCAGTTCGCTTTCGGCATATGCCAACGCCACGCGCAGAAATTGGCGATTATTTTATTGTATAAACTTTTTTTTGTTTTAAGATTATCAACCACGATATCTGAAAGTAATAAAATTCCGCCGGGTTTAAGCGCTTCATAGGCCTTGCGTAAAAAAACTTCTCTGGTATTAAAATGCGCCGGCCCTTCAATAGCAATCACGTAAATAAAACTATTGGGTTGAAAATTCATATCGCAAGCGTCCATTTTTTCAAAATGAATCCGGTCTGATAAGTTTAGCGAATTAATTCGACGCTGGGCGAATTCAACATGCGAATTTGTGATATCAATCGCAATAATTTTATCCGGGCGAATTTTCTCATAAATCTTTACTGTTTCAGCGCCATAGCCGCAGGCGACATTTAAAATTACCCCTTGGTTAAGCGGCTTTTCAAATTTGAGCAGGCGATTAATCAATGCTTCAACGGCTTGATGATAATCAATAGTTTCCTCAGTCCAATAGCCAAATGATAAATAGCCGCTCTCTTGAAAACCCCTGGTGTCTGAACCATGAGAATAAAATTTTTCTACTTTATTTTCGTGCGTTAACTTCATTATACTGACATTCCCCATATCAAAATCATTAGGGCTTATACCCCCTCCATAATTTAGCTGTACGTCTCATATTAACTTATATCAAGATATTTATAATTGAGCGCGGTACAATTTAAGAACCGGTTATTTTGAATGTTAGCTTTAATTAACATCTGCAAGGTGATCATTTTAAGGGGGGGTGCAAGGGGGCTTATTTCGTTTATTTCGTAAAGCGTTTGAAATTTTACAGATAAAAAAGTCATTGCCTGTGACGAATTCCAATGCACAAAAACCATGATTTTACAGCCGACTGCTGGGGATAGAGCTGGGGAAATTGCAAATAACAGCAAAAAGAAAAGGAAATTATTAATCTAACCACTTGATTTATTTGTGGTAGTCCCACGGGGAGTTGAACCCCGGTTTCCGGCGTGAGAGGAGAAACTGAAAGATATCTAAGTCACCTGTTTTATTGCAAGTATTTGCTTTTATTGAAGTCCGAGTGTCCCCTTGTGTAGTCTTGTGCAGCCATTATACCCCGAATACGGGCAAAAGGGCACACCCAGGGACACACCCTTGAATATGCCATTTCTTTCTTCCTCCTACCATG
>PLNU01000185.1 GCA_003142835.1 Syntrophaceae bacterium | reverse complement strand
TGATGACCGAAGACAAAGGAGAGCGGATTCCCCTCACAATTGTCGATTCGGACAACGAGAAGGGAACCATTACAATTATTTTTCAAGTCGTCGGCAAGACCACGGCCGACATGGCGAAGTTGAATGCCGGCGACTATATGAAACATGTCCTGGGGCCCCTCGGACATGCAACCGAGATTAAGAACTTCGGTACGGTGGTCTGTGTCGGCGGGGGCGTGGGAGTCGGCGTCGTTTATCCGATTGCCATGGCCTTGAAGAAAGCGGGAAATAATGTTATTTCGATCATCGGGTCCCGGACCAAAGACCTGCTGATTCTCGAAGATGAAATGAAAAAGGTCAGCGATCAATTGCTGGTGGCGACAGATGACGGCAGTTACGGGTTTCATGGCTTTGTCAGCGCCGTTTTGCAGAATCTGATTGATTCCGGTGAGAAGATTGATCAGGTCTTTACCATTGGACCAGTGCCGATGATGCGTGTTATATGTAATGTAACACAGCCTTATAATATAAAAACCATCGTCAGCCTGAACCCGATCATGGTAGATGGGACGGGCATGTGCGGCGCTTGCCGCGTGTCGGTTGGGGGCGAAACCAAGTTTACCTGTGTAGATGGTCCCGAATTTGACGGACATAAGGTGGATTTTGCACTATTGACGAGTCGTTTGAGAATGTATTGCGATCAGGAAAAACAAGCAATGGAAAGTAGCAGGTGTGGTTGCCATGGAAATTGAAAAAAAAGGAAAAAAGGAAAAAACGCCCAGGCAGCCGATGCCTGAGCAGAATCCGCAGGAACGGAATAAGAATTTTAACGAAGTGCCGCTGGGATATTCTCCCGAAACGGCAATTCTGGAAGCGAAGCGCTGCATCCAGTGTAAAAAACCAGGCTGCATTGCGGGATGTCCCGTTGATGTCGATATCCCCGGTTTTATTAAATTGATTGCGGAAGGCGATTTCATAGGCGCCGCCCGGAAGCTGAAGGAAACCAATGCCCTCCCGGCGGTCTGCGGCAGGGTCTGTCCTCAGGAAGACCAGTGCGAGAAGCTCTGTATTCTCGGGAAAAAAGGTGAACCGGTTGCGGTTGGAAGGCTGGAACGCTTTGCCGCCGACTTTGAGCGGGATAAAGGGGATATCCAGATTCCCAAAATAGCTGCCGTTACCGGCAAAAAAGTGGCAATTGTCGGCGCGGGTCCGGCGGGACTCACGATTGCCGGAGATCTGGTCAAGCTCGGACACGATATCACCATTTTTGAAGCGCTGCATAAGGCGGGCGGGGTTCTGATTTACGGAATTCCCGAATTCCGTCTTCCAAAAGCCATTGTTGATGCCGAAGTTGATTACCTCCAAAAGCTCGGGGTCAAGATTGTTTTTAATGCGGCCATCGGCCGACTGAAGACGATCAGCGATCTTTTTGCCGAAGGTTTTGATGCCATCTTCCTGGGTGTCGGCGCAGGCGCCCCGGTCTTCATGAATATACCGGGAGAAAATCTTTGCGGCATCTATTCGGCCAATGAATATCTAACTCGCTCCAATCTGATGAAGGCCTATCGCTTCCCGGAATACGACACACCGATTATCAAGGGAAAGAATGTCGCGGTCATCGGGGGCGGTAACGTCGCAATGGATTCCGTGCGAACGGCCCTTCGGCTGGGTGCAGATAATGCCTACATCATCTACCGTCGCAGCGAGGTCGAATTGCCCGCCAGGAAGGAAGAGGTGCACCATGCCAAAGAAGAGGGTGTGCAGTTCAAGCTTCTGACGAATCCGATCAAATACATCGGAGACGACAAAGGATGGGTTAAACAGATGGTCTGCAATCAAATGGAACTGGGCGAACCGGACGAATCAGGCAGAAGAAGGCCGGTTGTGATCAAAGACTCTGAGTTCACCATTGATATCGATACCGTTGTCGTCGCGATCGGGACCAATGCCAATCCGGTCATTCCGATGACAACCCCCGGACTGGAAACAAACAAGTGGGGCAATATCGTGACTAAAGGCGACTCAGGCGAGACGAGCATCAAGGGTGTTTATGCGGGTGGCGATATCGTCACCGGCGCGGCCACCGTTATTTTAGCAATGGGTGCAGGACGCCAGGCGGCAAACGCGATTCATCAATACATAAGCGAAAAATAAACTAAACCGAAATAGTTCAGATGTAAAAAAGGCCGGAGTGATCCGGCCTTTTGCATTTCTACTTCGCTGATCAATCCATGATTGATTTATAAATTTGAAACTATTATTTAGCAAGTGAACTTAAATGATCATCCAGGAACTGCCAGATGTCGCTCTTGCCCTTTTGTGTTTTTGCCGAAAAAAGGATGGGCTTTTTTCCAGCCGATACGCGAAGAGAGACTTCGATCGCGCGCTTGCGAACTATCGCTTGATTATTAGATAATTTATCGGTCTTGGTTAAAATATATACATAAGGTATGCGGTAATGTTCCAACCAGTTCCGCAAAGACAAATCATCTTCACTGGGATCGCGCCGAATATCCAAAATAAAAACTACCACAGCAAGACTCAGCCTCTCTCGCAGATAGGCTTCAATCATATCCCCCCAGTCTTTTTTTACAGACTGAGAAACCTTGGCAAAACCATAGCCGGGAAGATCAACAAACGACACCTTTTCGTTAATCGTGAAAAAATTGATCAACTGNNACGTTGGAGCGCCCGACAAAAGCGATTTCCGGCAGTGTCGCCGGTGGATACTGAGGCGGCCAAACCGCACTCTTAATAAATTCCGCACTAGTAATTTTCATAATTTAAATATTAGGACGCTGTCCCTAATTCCTCTAATAGCCAAGAATTTCATTTAAATAAAGATTGTTGCGCTCCCAGTTGATCCGTTTCTTTCTCCTCGAAGCGGCTAGGGTCTTGAGACATGACCTTTTCTCGCAACGTTTCTAACTCTTTGGCATCTAATAATCCTACCTTATGTAACTCTGTGTGGCAGGGCTTACAAACGATTATGACATTAGACAACTTGTTGTTTGAATGGAACCAATCGATATGATGCCGATGTAAGTGCTCCCTGTTACCACAAAGGTAACAACTTGCGTTCGCCAAAATCCTAACCATTACAATGTCACCTAATGAGAAATTTGATAAATCACATGGACAGCGCCCTATTTTTTCAACATTCCCCCATATTCGGAGACAGGAATTACAACTTTTAGGGGCTGTTCAAAAATGTTCAGATGCAAGGCGCGCGAGTATCGCGGAGTGAGACCTACTTTTTCGTAGGTCGCAGCGACGCGAACGGAGCGCAACGCAGCAGATGAGCGTTTTTCAACAGTCCCTCACTCCCGCTCAAAGGTGATACCATACTTTTCCAGCTTGCGTTCGAATGTGGGCCGGGAAATCCCCAATATTTCACAAATTTCCCCTTTGTTTTTATCTGTCTCTTTAATGACCTTTCTGATGTAGCGGTCTTCCACTTCGTCCAGGGTTAGAAATTTGCCAGGCGAAGGCGATTTAAATAAATCCGCAGATGTATCACTTTGCAATTTAGACGGATCTTCTTTACCCAGTTCAGGAAAATCGCTAACTCCCAAAACCAGACCTTTGGCAACGACGCAGGCGCGCACGAGTAAATTTTCCAATTCACGCACATTCCCCGGCCAATTATAATTCATGAATATTTCCATCACTTCGTCGGAAACGCCGATGACCTTTTTGTGCAAATCCAAATTAATTTTTGCCAGCAAATAATCAATCAAGTGAGGAATGTCTTGATGGCGAGTGCGCAGCGGGGGAATACTAATAGATACAATATTTAAGCGGTAATACAAATCGTCGCGAAACTTCCCTTCTTTCACTAATGTCTTTAAATCTTTATTTGTCGCCGCCATTATGCGGGCGTTAACCTTGACCTTATCTTTGCCGCCTACCCTATCGAATTCCATTTCCTGTAAAACACGCAGGAGCTTTGCCTGCAAATTGATGGACATTTCACTAATTTCATCCAGAAAGACCGTGCCACTGCGAGCCAACTCGAACTTGCCTAACTTGCGGGCAATGGCGCCGGTAAATGAGCCTTTTTCATGACCGAATAATTCCGATTCCAGCAGGGTTTCAACAATGGCAGAGCAGTTGACGGCAATAAATGGTTCGGTAGGAGAAGTATTATGATGAATAACCTTGGCAATTAATTCTTTGCCCGTACCGCTTTCACCCTGAATGAGAACGGTTGTCCGGCTTTGCGAAACGACTCCGATTGTTTTAAATATTTCCCGCATTTCATTGCCGGTGCCAATGATATCTCCAACCCGGAAACTCCGCGATGGCTCCATTAAAAGTCCATCAATCTTTTTTTCCATTTCCAGAGATTTTATGGCTTTCTTAATCGCCAGATCCAGTTCATCGACATTGATCGGTTTATGAATATAGTCAAAAGCACCGCCCTTCATAGCATTGATAGTTGTTTCCATATCATGAAAAGCGGTGATCATAATGACTTTAACGTTTTCGTTTTCTTCTTTGAGATCTTCCAGAACCGAGAATCCATCAACATCAGGCAACCGGATATCTAGAATGACCACATCTGATGGGTCCTGCACATACTTATTCAAACCTTCCGTGCCGGTCAGCGCGGTGTGGACTTTGTAACCTTCTTCAGTGAGATACAAATCAAGCGTTTCCACAATCGAAGCATCATCATCAATAACAAGAATACTCGCCATAACCTCAACCTTCGCCGTTCAACGGATTTCTTACACTTCATGATCCGTTTTCAGAATTTTATTAATCTCTTTGGATGCGACACCTTTCATTACAAGGCAATGTAACACAAACTTTCGCTCCTTTATCCTTTTCACTGATAATTTCTATTTTCCCCGAATGCAGTTCCACGATTTTTGATACCTGCGAAAGCCCAAGACCTGTACCATATTTTTTCTTTGTAAAAAACGGATTAAACAGATGAGGCATATCTTCCTCATCAATGCCGCAACCGTTGTCCTCTACAACAACAAGCACGGTAGGCGGTTGGCTGCCGATGCTGCGAGCATATATATGAATGTACCCTTTATCCTCAACAGCATCGACTGCGTTACGGATAATATTTAAAAATGCATCCGTAATCATAGCCGCATCCACGTTGACCTGCGGAATCTCCTGCACTTCCAGTTTGACATCGATCTGTTTATCGGCAATTCCTTTTTCGGCCAGAGCCAGAACCTTTTCTATAACCTTGGCTAAATCCACGGGGGCCATTTTTGGTTCTACGGGCTTGGCAAAAACTAACACATTGTTAACAAGTTCTTCGAGATGTTCAACTTCTTTTTGGGCAATCTTGAAGCGCTTCAGGTCATTACCGGCCGGATTCATGCGTTTCTCCAGTATCTGCAAACTCATCTTAATCGAGGATAGCGGATTACGAACTTCATGAGCAATACCCGCGGATAATTGTCCCAAAGCTGCCAATTTCTGACTATCATAAAGTCTCTTTTCCAGATTCTTGAATTCGGTGATATCTCGCTGTACTACTATGTAGTGGTTTGTCCCGATAACTGGTGAAGTCGTGACAAGAAGATTAACTTTGTGTCCATCCTTTGTTGTCCTTTCAATCTCATAAGGGCTGTAAATACCTCTTTTCCCTTCCTCCCATTTAGACAAAACAAAATCTTTATCCTCGGGTGCAACAAATTCCAGGAAGTATTTACCCTTAAATTCACGTGAATTTACTCCACCTTCTTTCTTTAAACCGCGGCTCATATAATTGATGATACCATTTTCATCCAACTCGTAAATCTTATCAGGCAGACTCTTCACAATCGACTGCATATAGTTGTAAAGCTCTTCAATCTCTCTCCTCAAATCAATATTCTCGGCCAATTCATTTTGTAGTGTCTCGGCATATTCACGCAAGCTTCGAGTAAGTTCTTCTTCGCGCGACATATCCTGCAGAGTTTCAATTGCGGCAATAATTTTCCCCTCTTCATCGTAGATAGGCGAAGCCAAAAAATACAAATACCGGCTACGGCCGCCGAGGTTCTCAAAATAATCAGTCGCTTCATATGCCCCCATAACCTTATCTGATTTTTTTACTCTTTTGGCGCCGTAATATTTACTTAAACCTTCTATATCGCGTTTGATGATTAAATCCGCAATAACAGGCCTCTGCACTGAATAAAAGGGCTTGTAGTGATTATCAGTACCAAGCATATCTTCAGCTGAATAACCGGTGAGTTCCGTACAGGCTTGATTCCATAATATGACCTTATGTTCATTGTTGATGACAAAGCTGGGAATGGGTGAACCTTCAATAATACCGTCTATGGTTTTCTTTTCCCTAAGCAACTTTTCCTGCCAGGCTTCACGTTCTTGCAATCTTTTTTGCTCTTCTTTCAAGCGCAATCTCTTCCCTTCCTTATAGGCAAAAGATATACCGGCAACAACCACTACCAAAATAAGGATGAAAGCGCTAAACAGTGTATAAACAAAGGTTTCACGAACAGGAGAAATAACCCGGCTGTAAGGAGCGGCAACCAACACAAACCAGGTGCTTTCCGCTGTCTGCACCGGATAATAAGCAATAATACTTCTTTGTCTTCCCTTATCGGCCTGAAGAATGGATGCGTCTAAATGTCGTCCGCTTTCGGAAGGAAAATTAATTTTTGACTCATCTCGATTTCGAATTAAATCATTAATATTTTTTCCTATAAAAGAGGAATCCGGATGAAGAATTATTTGCCCTTGCCCGTCAACGATCCACAATTCACCCAGTTGATTATCACGTGTTTGTTTTTCACAAACATCTACTAATGCAGCAAGTGAAAAAGAAACCATCCAGGCACCGGAAAAAACATTACCCTGACGCCAAATGGGATAACCCCATATCAAATACCAATCAGCTTTTTGTGTTATGTTATCTTTGGGTAGTTTTTCCGATAAAGCCAAACTTACATATTGCTTGTTTTGTTGCTTTAAATCTTTAAAATATTTGGTCAGATTTACCCCGGGAAGGGCGCCTTGCGGTAAAATTCTCTTGATTTTTCCCTCCGCATCGAAAAGCAAAACAGCATTAATCGTATTTTCCCAGCCGGAATAAAGAATTTGTGTTTCCTGATTATTTTCTCCCGTCAGAATCTTTCCCTGAGGATCAAAATAAGAAAACAAAGCAATATTTTTCCCGACCTGTGCAAATATTGCGGCCATCCGATTAGCTGCGTTTTGCGCAGATGCGAGCTGCTGACGGCTGAACAGATCAACCATATCCCTTTCCCTGGCATTGTTCACGGTCAACGCTAAAAGCAGAATCAGGATGATCACCGCTATACTGGATAACCAGATGCGTACTTTGATAGCCTTATGGAAAAGTTTATTAATTTTACTGAATAAAGTCACCTAATCTTCTTTGTCCTTTTTATTTTCTTTATGAGAGAGTTTAATCCCTATTAAGACATAAACCAAGATTGCCGCTGTCAGTGAAATAAGAAGTTTGGCCAAACCACTTTCAATTTTTAAAATATAAGAACAAACAAGCCATACGATGGGGTAAGCGACTGCCGTTAAAAGCTCCTGCATGATCATCCTTTAATAAAAGTTTCTCGTGGTATTTTATTTTATCAGAACCGCTTTTTATGATACTAACTACCTTAGCGGAAAATTTCAATAGAAATATAATAAGGGGTGACATAATTATATGGCATTAACATAGAAATATAACAAGGTTTTTGTCTGTACCGATTGAAGAGAGTTATCGCAAACACATAAAATGGGCCACCGGCAAACCAACCTGGCACAAAATACTGCCCGTCCCAAGTCCTTTATTGGAATGTTTTATAACAGCCCATTTAACAAAACATTAAATCCGACTTCAAATTGTCATGGTCTTCAGTTTGTGAAAATAAATTGCAGATGTTTTTTTATATGAAATATTTTTATTTGTATTGTATTGTGAAGTGAAACAATCTCAACAAATTAGATCGATATTTTTTTCATAGCCGCGCTTTTCAAATGAAATATTTGGAAATAATTTTTTCATACGAAAACCATGGCATAAGTCATGCAATAAGCTTGAGCCGATTAAAGCTTAAATTATTTCTCTTTCCCATGACTATCCATTTATGTTATGGAAACCAGAAGTAATAATAAACAAGTTATAATGAAAGGAGACAAACAATGTCACACAAATTTGGTAAAAGAATTTTAACCGCATTTACATCCATAGCAGTTCTGCTCATATCGAGCCCATTTGTTTTTGCCGCGGAAGCTATTCCGACAGGTGATCTTTACTCCAAAGCTTTTTTTGCCGTTGGAGCAATGATTGCCGCAGGTATCGCTATTGGCGTAGGAGCCGTCGGCGCAGGTTTGGGTATTGGAACAGCAGCCAGTGGAGCTTGCTCCGCGGTGGGAAGAAATCCGGGCGTTCAGGGAAAAATCATGATGACCATGCTGGTTGGTATGGCCATGGCTGAATCCATCGCTATTTATGCGCTGGTTGTTTCTCTTGTGCTTCTCTATGCTAACCCTTACATGCGTTATTTTTTGGGTTAATATTTAAAAGTTAACTACAAAATTAACAAAGGTTAGGGGGAAATTATAATGTCAAAAACTAAAAAAGATAAGCAGTTTTTTGGTATAGGAGGCGTGTTCTTCCTGCTTATCGTAATCCCCTTATCATTAATGGCTTTCTTAATTGCCAACGGCATGTTTAAGCTGGGGGTTACCATAAAGCAGAGTACAATATCTGCTATAGACCAAAAATCTCAGGAAGATATAAGAGCTAGAGCCGTCAATACAGCAAACGAAGTTGCCAGTTTCCTTATGGAAAGCAATAAAGATTTACAAGTCGCAACAATCATTCCCTCAACAGAAGCTGTATACAAACAGTTTATTTCTGAAAATAAAAAACCGGTCTGGGTCAAACGTGACGGCAAAATACAGCAGTTATTGATCCCGCTGTACAAAGAAATGGCTCTGATAGACAAAAACGGCGACGAAAAAATTAAAATCGTTGACGGTCAGGCGGTGCCGGCGAAAAAACTGGTTAATGTCAGCAATCCGGCCAATACAACATATAAAACTGAAGATTATTTTGCTAAGACAAAAAATCTGAATAAGGGCGAAGTTTATGTTTCTCCGGTAACAGGATTTTACGTCGATAAGGCAGCGTTTGAAAAGGGACAAAGATTTTCCGGAGTCGTCCGTTTTGCGACACCGGTATTCAATCAAGCTGGCTTCGCGGGTATAATTACACTGGCCTTGGATTATCGTCATCTGGCCGAATTTACCGATCACCTTGTTCCTACGCAGGCGGGAAAGGTATTTGAAACAGAGGGTTCTAGCGGTAATTACGCTTATATGATCGACCATCGCGGTTTTGTCATTTCTCATCCTAGTGATTTTCATATTGTTGGACTCAACCCTGACGGAACAATTGTTCCCACTGTTACGGCTCAGAGTGCAGCAGAACTGGCAAAGAAAGGCGCCGAAGCTTTGAACCTTTTCCAGTTGGGTTTCATGGATCCCAATTTATTTACTATCGCGAAAAAAGCTACACAAGGAAAATCAGGAGTTTTAATGTACAAATTTGGTGGATACAACAAGTTCGTCGCCTATGCACCGATCAAGTTTTATGCGTCAAACCTTCCCGCACCTACCGGTTTTGGCTGGATAGGCCTGGGACTGGAAGTTGAGAAATATAACGAAGCCGCAATAAAGGTCTCGAAAAATATTGAGAAGGAATCAAAGGCATGGACAGCAACAGTTATCCTTATTCTCATTGCTTCTATGATTATTCTCTTCCTCATGATGTTACTACTGGCTCGTGGCATTACCCGTTCTATACATGCGGAAGTTCCCGCGGGTTCTGAAAATCCATTGTCTTTTGATGACGATGATGATGACGATGATAAATAAGTAATTCTTTAAAACGAACAACCAACCAAAAGGCCGAATTTCTATTCGGCCTTTTTTATTTCCCCTTATTAGTCCTATAAAAAATAAATCAATGAGCAGCAAACTACCGCTGATTTTACTCTCAAAAGATAATGCGATCTATAATCAATTTGGACTGCACCCCTGGTGTTAG
>PLNU01000114.1 GCA_003142835.1 Syntrophaceae bacterium | reverse complement strand
AATTCATGGTAGGAGGAAGAAGGTGATAGCATGGGTATCGAGACCTCCTAAAAAAAATACTTACCTCTCTTTTCCTTATATCAATACCATAAATAAACAGCTTCATCAGATTCCGGAAGCGCCGCTCAACTGACCGCAGGCGGCGAGAATATCGCTGCCTTTGCTTTTACGAAGCATGGTGGTAAAGTGTCTGTCCAGCAGAATTTGCTGAAATGCTTCCACATCGTTTAAGGATGGCGATTTAAACGGTGATCCGGGATATTCATTAAAGACAATCAAGTTCAATTTGCAGCGCTGATTCTTCAGAAGCAAGGCCAATTTCTCGGCATCTTTCCTTGATGAATTGACGCCATCAATGAGGATATATTCAAAAGTGAGCAAGCGCCTTCCCGGCATTGGATATTGTTTGCAGGCGTCGAGCAATGTTTGCAGGGGATACTTTTTATTGATTGGCATGAGACGATTTCGAGTTTCATCATCGGAGGCATTGAGCGATACCGCCAGATTGATGCAGATGTCTCTGCCCAGTTGCACGATTTGCGGCGCAAGTCCGCAGGTGGAAACCGTGATTCTGCGGTTGGACATCCCCAGACCGAAATCGCAGGTTAATATCTGGATCGACTTGAGTGTGCTGTTGTAATTGGCCAGCGGCTCACCCATGCCCATCATCACAATATTGTTGATGGCGGCGCCTTCCGGCGTTTCATGTTTCAGTGTAATCAGTTGTCCGACAATTTCCGCAGGCGTTAAATTCCGTTTGAAGCCCTGGCGTGCGGTCAGACAAAATTCACAACCCATCGCGCAGCCGGCCTGTGTCGAAATGCAAATGGTCCAGTGGCTTTTACCGGGTATTAAGACACTTTCGATGAAAAGCCCGTCTTCCAGCCGCAAGAGTGCCTTTTGAGTGCCGTCCTGAGATTTTTGAATTTTGACGATTTCCGGTCTTTGGATGCGGGCAATGGTAGAAAGATTTTCCCGGAAATCCCGGGAGAGGGTAGTCATGGCGTCAAAAGATGTGCTGCCGGATTGATGCAGCCATTTCATGATCTGACGGGCACGATACTTTTCCTTACCGGAGGAGGCGATGAGTTCTTCCATCTCCTCCAGGGTGAAATCAAGCAGATTGGGAAGTTGTTTTACATCTGATTTGTTTTTTTGTTGATGAATCATGAGAAGATTTCTCTAGCAAAAGAATTAGAAAGAGAAAATGAAACAATAAATTTCTGGATTCCCCCGGCATTCGCCGGGCAGGCTGCCGGAGTGAAACCCGGCGCATGCCGGGCGGGAATGACACTACTGGTGTTTTGAATGCTCGAAGAAATAATCATAGCTTTTTCTTCAATGTCTGAGCGATGGCATCGATAAATCCTTCCGTGTTGACCTTTCTGTTGAAAGGTTTCTTCTCGGCCAGTAGCAGCAAGTCACCGGTCATGATGCCGCCTTCAATCGTTTCCAAAGCCGTTTTTTCAAGCTTATTGGCAAAGTTAACCACTTCCGGTGTCAAATCTAATTCGCCGCGTTTGCGCAATCCGCCCGTCCAGGCAAAAATAAGCGCCATCGAGTTGCTGGATGTTTCTTCGCCTTTTAAATGTTTGTAGTAATGCTTTTGTACGGTGCCGTGAGCTGCCTCATATTCAAACCAGCCGTTGGGAGAAACCAGAACCGATGTCATCATCGCCAGCGATCCGCTGGCGGAAGCGATCATATCCGACATGACATCACCGTCATAATTCTTCAACGCCCATAAAAGACCGCCTTCACTCTTCATAATACGCGCTACAGCGTCGTCGATCAAGGTGAAGAAATATTCAATTCCCGCTTTTTTAAATTTTTCTTTCCAATTGCGCTCAAATTCACGATTGAAGATTTCGCGAAAACCGGCATCATAAATTTTGGAAATAGTGTCTTTGGTGGAAAACCACAAATCAATTTTTTCGGCAAGCGCATAGGTAAAGCAAGCTTTGGCGAAGCTCAGAATCGATTGTTCCAGATTATGATTGATCTGAACAATGCCTGCTGACGGAAAATCTTTCACCAGTGTTGTTTGCGGCTTACCGCCGTCCTGCGGAGTGAAAACAACTTCCAGTTTTCCAGCTTGCGGTATCTGCATTTCAAAGTTGTCATAAACGTCCCCATAAGCATGGCGGCCGATCGTGATCGGTTTTTTCCAGGACGAAACCGCAGGCGCAATGTTATTGACCAGAATCGGTTTGCGAAAAACTGTGCCGTCGAGCAGGGAACGAATAGTGCCGTTAGGACTTTTCCACGCTTTTTTCAAGCCGTATTCTTTGACTCTGTCTTCGTTGGGTGTAATGGTGGCGCATTTAATACCGACGCCGTATTTCATAATCGCGCGGGCGGCATCAGTAGTAACCCGGTCATCGGTGTCATCGCGATGTTTGACATGTAAATCGTAATAGTCAATATCCATATTCAGATAGGGGAAAAGTAATTTGTCTTTTACCATTTGCCACATGATGCGGGTCATCTCGTCACCATCCATTTCGACAAGAGTAGTTTTAACTTTGATTTTATTTGCCATAAAAAATATTTGCTCCAGATTAATTTGTTTAATTTTAATTTCAGCTGCGCATATTGAGAGCGCCGCCAGCTAAAATGATTTGCTTTTGTCGGGCGGATAAGTGGCAGGTTACGTGAAATGAAGTGCCTTTAGTTTTATTTTGTACAAGCAGATCATTACCATCAGAAATGTTATTTCTTGCCGTGGTAATTTCTAATTCGTCTTGCTGATCAATTTTGTCATAATCGCTCTGGGTGTTGAATGTCAGCGGCAGGATGCCGAAATTGATCAAATTAGCAGCGTGAATCCTCTCGAATGATTTGGCGATGACCGCGCGAACGCCCAGGTACATCGGGCACAAAGCGGCATGTTCTCGTGAAGAACCCTGACCGTAAGAAAGTCCTGCTATAATAATATTATGCTTCCCCGCTTCTTTGATCTGAGCGGCTCGTTTTGCGAATGAAGCATCGACGTTTTCAAAAACAAACTCGGAATACTTCGGAATATTAGAACGGTATTTCATTCGCGCACCGGCCGGAATGATATGATCGGTCGTGATTTTATCACCGACTTTAATGGTGGCCTGCCCGGAAATGGTATCGGGAAGTGCAGAGTTGGAAGGCGGAGCGCCGATATTCGGGCCGCGATAGATTTCAATGTTACTTTGTGTATTGTCCGGCCGGATGATCATGCTGTCATCGATAATTAAATTATGAGGCATGGTCACTTGCGGGTATGCCATTTTCAAGTCCCGCGGATCGGTGAAGCGCCCGGTGATGACAGCGGCCGCGGCAGTTTCCGGACTGACGAGATAAACATCGGCATCCGTGGTTCCCGATCTTCCCAGAAAATTACGGTTCGATGTGCGCAAAGATACGGCACCGGATTTAGGACTTTGGCTGTTGCCGATGCAAAAGCCGCAGGCATTTTCCATTAATCGGGCGCCGGCGGAAATCAAATCTGCAAGATAACCATCGCGGGCGAGATTCTCCAGAACCTGTCGCGACCCCGGTGCTAAGATAAAACTGACATCTGGGTGAGCAACTTTACCCTTTAATATTCTGGCTACTGTTGCTAAATCCTTGTATGAGGAATTGGTGCAGCTGCCCAGACATACCTGATCAACAGCAATTTCTTTCATACTCCTGACTGTGCCGATATTATCCGGGCTGTGCGGTTTGGCGGTCATTGGTTGGAGTTCGGATAAGTCAATATCAACGATCTTGGAGTAGGATGCGTCTTTATCAGCGCAAAGCGGTGTAAAATCCGTTTCTCTTTGCTGAGAGCTAAGAAATAGCCGCGTCATTTCATCACTGGGGAAAATGGAAGTTGTGACTCCGCATTCCGCGCCCATATTTGTTATTGTAGCGCGTTCGGGAACTGTGAGCAGGGCAGCTCCTTCACCGCCGTATTCGATTACCGTGCCGACATTTCCCTTAGTGGTAAAAATATCCAATACCTGGAGAATGATATCTTTGGCCGAAACCCATGGTTTGAGTTTACCTTGCAGGTTAATTTTGACAACGTTGGGACAGACTAGATAAAATGGTTCTCCGGCCATCGCCAGCGCTACGTCAAGGCCGCCCGCGCCAATGGCGATCATGCCCAGCGCGCCGCAGGTTGGTGTATGGCTATCTGAGCCGATCAGCGTTTTTGCGGGTTTGCCGAATCTTTCCAAATGAACCTGATGACAAATGCCGTTTCCAGCGCGTGAAAGAACGACGCCGAATTTTTGCGCCACGCTCTGCAAATAGCGATGATCGTCCGCATTTTCAAAACCGATTTGAATCGTATTATGATCAATATAACTCACCGAAAGTTCGGTTTTTACCCTGGGTACATCCATGGCTTCAAACTGCAGATAGGCCATAGTGCCCGTGGCATCCTGTGTCAGGGTTTGATCGATGCGAATGCCGATCTCTTCTCCGGGCACAAGGTTGCCGG
>PLNU01000140.1 GCA_003142835.1 Syntrophaceae bacterium | reverse complement strand
GCTCATGTTTTCCCTGGTGGCCGGGGAGAGCTGCAGCTTACCGATGAAAATGATCTGCTGGAAACGGGCGTGGATATTGATATCCAAATTCCCGGTAAAAGAGCGCAAAGTATCAGTTTGCTCTCCGGCGGCGAAAAATCACTGGCAGCTATCGCGCTCATATTTGCCATCTTGATGTACCGTCCTTCTCCTTTCTTGATTCTGGATGAAGTTGATGCCGCACTCGATGATGCCAACACCAATCTCTTCAATCGATTGATTAAAGATGTTGCCGGGAAATCTCAGGTTGTCATGATTACGCACAATAAGAGCACCATGGAAGTTGCCGATACACTCTTTGGAGTAACCATGCAAAAACAGGGCATATCTTCTTTAGTTTCGGTCAATCTGAATTAATCCATTCCTTTACTTCTGCAAAAAAAATCGTTATGAATAAACAAATCGATGAAAGGTATTTTTATAGTGAATAATAGTTTTTTTGAAAAATTAAAGACAGGGCTCGCGAAAACCCGCAACTCCCTGACGAAAAATCTGGATAATCTTGTTTTCGGTAAAAAGGTTTTAGACAGGGAACTTTTTGAAAAACTTGAAGAGCTGCTGATTACAGCGGATATGGGTCCACAATTTGCTCACGATCTGATTAACGATGTTAAAGAAAGAATTGGCCGTCACGAACTCCAGAATACCGCGCAAATCAAAAAGATTCTGCAGGAGCGGATGGTTGGTATATTGCGGCAAATGGAGAAGCCTCTGACTATTCCTAAAGGACAGCCCTTTGTGATCATGGCAATCGGAGTCAACGGCAGCGGCAAGACAACAACAATCGGGAAACTGGCCAATTTGCTGGGCAGTGATGGTCATGAGGTCATGCTTGTTGCGGCGGATACCTTTCGGGCAGCGGCAATAGAGCAGCTGGAAGTCTGGGGTAATCGTGTTCAGGCGCCGGTAATCAAGCAAAAAATAAATGCTGATCCCGCGGCGGTTGTGTTTGATGCCCTGGCGAAAGTTAAAACCGGCTATCGCGGAGTTATAATTATTGATACTGCCGGCAGATTGCACACCCGAGTTAATTTAATGGAGGAGCTCAAGAAGATAAGGAGAGTTATTGGTAAGGATCTTCCGGGGGCGCCTCACGAAATATTACTGGTTCTTGATGCCACAACCGGCCAAAATGCCGTTATTCAGGCGAAAATCTTTAAAGAAGAAATAGGCGCATCTGGTATTGTCTTGACTAAGCTCGATGGAACGGCTAAAGGTGGAGTAGTAATACGAATTGCCAGTGAGCTTGCCCTGCCTGTCCGCTATATAGGAGTCGGTGAAGGATTGGATGATTTACGAGTTTTTGAAAGTAATGATTTCGTTACGGCTCTTTTAGAGTAAATAATTTTCCACATTTGGCAATATTTTATGATACCATTTCGCTTTCAAAGGATAATGAGGCGGCAAGGAGGAGGCTCCGTAGGCGTATGTGCGCCACGCCATAATGGCGGAGCGCACCGGTAAGGGAAAGGTCTGTTTTAATTGTGCCCCCTTTGGGGATGCACTCCCGGAAGTAATACGTTGAGGAAACCGCCGCCGCCGTCAACAAAGTTAGCCAAAGAAAGCGAATTGGTATGAATAAAATCTTTGCCATAGGTGACATTCACGGCTGCCTGGGAAAGCTCCGGCCGCTGATTCAGAATATAAACGCTGATCCGGAAAACGATACAATTGTCTTTATCGGCGATTATATTGACCGGGGGAGTGCTGCGAGAGAAGTTGTTGATTATGTGATCAAGCTGAAGGCCGAATATAAAAATGTCGTCTGCCTTTTAGGAAATCATGAGTATATGTTCCTGCGCTATCTTGATGGTCTAGATGAGGAAATGTACTTATACAATGGGGGCTCTGCCACTTTGTTTTCTTATGCGGTCTCACTTTCAGAGACGCCTAAGGAAAGAAAGGCAAAAATTCCCCGGGAACATTTAAATTTTTTTGAATCGCTTTTACCGCATTATGAGACGGATAATTATCTATTTGTCCATGCAGGCTTAAAGCCCGGCTTGATTTTAAGCCGGCAGACAATACACAATTTGTTGTGGGTACGGCACGAGTTCATAGATACGGATTATGATTTCGGTAAAATGGTCGTCTTTGGCCACACTCCCTTGAGTTATCCTCTGATTATGCCGAATAAGATAGGGATTGATACTGGTGCCGTTTTTGGCGGTAAACTCACTTGCATTGAGTTACCGGCGGTTAAAATCTATCAGGTATAAAAAATGAAAATTATTGAATGTGTTCCCAACTTCAGTGAAGGTTGCAATCAAAACAAGATTAAAGCTATTGCGAAAATATTTGAATCTTTTCCCGGCGTGCGGCTGGTTGATTACAGCAGCGATGTTGACCACAACCGGAGTGTCTTTACTTTTTTGGGACAGCCCGCTGATGTATTGGATGCCGCGCTGGCAGCTTCAGGCAAAGCACTGGAGCTGATTGATATGCGCAAACAGGCCGGCGTTCATCCGCGATTGGGGGCAGTTGACGTCGTGCCCTTTATTCCGCTGGGAAAAACCAAGATGGAAGACGCCGTCGATTTGGCGCATACTTTCGGGCGTAAGCTCAATGAACTCTTCGGTGTCCCTGTTTATTTTTACGGTAACGCGGCGTTAATTCCCGAGCGCGGCGAACTGGCGATTGTCCGGCACGGCGGATACGAAGCGCTGTCGAAAAAAATATCCAATCCGGTAGATGCTCCCGATGTAGGCAAACCAAAATTCAACCCGCGTGCGGGCGCAACGGTTGTAGGCGCGCGAGAGCCACTGGTTGCTTATAATATCAATCTCAATTGTGATGATTTAAGGCTTGCTCAAAAAATTGCTTCACAAATCCGGGAAAAAAGCGGTGGTCTGAAGCATGTGCGGGCAATTGGTGTTATCCTGAAAAGCCGCGGCATCGCGCAGGTATCGATGAACCTGACTAATTGCAAGGAGACGCCGCTCAAAGCCATTTATGATCAGGTAGAGACGCTGGCAGCTGATCGCGGTATCGAAATTTTAGAGTCGGAATTGATTGGCCTTGTGCCGAAATGTGCTTTTGCCGGGACGAAACCAAAAAACCTCAAGCTGGTTAATTTTGATAAAGAGCGTTTGCTCGAAACTCACTTAAAGGCTTTCTCCGGTTAGATGGTTGCTCAGTCTGAGCAAAGCATGTTATTTTACTCCATCTTTTACTTCGCCTTTTTGCTATCATTTTTTATTGGAAACCGGAATTAAAGTGAGGCTCCTCCGTTAAAAAAAAGTTGCCCCTGTAGCTCAGTAGGATAGAGCAACGGATTCCTAATCCGTGTGCCGCGCGTTCGACTCGCGCCAGGGGCACCAATTAAATCAATGGTTTACAGATATTATACTGTCGCCCATCTTCCTTTTAGGTTCATTTTGTCCCGCTATAGTCCCGCTTTTTTATTTTCTTACCCTCTGTCAGATGAAATGTAATCGGTAACACAGCGTAACGAATTCTGCGACAAACGCTTTTTGGTTAACGCAATCGGCGACAAAATATCACAGGACAAAGCTAACCGGCGACAACTCAGCAGTCTTGGATCACAGAGCATAAAAATCCTGTCCGTTTTTACACCCTTTTTCTCAGGGTTAATACCGGCAGGTATTTTTGGTTAAAGCAGTAAGCAACATCGAAAACTGGATATCCGGGCTTTGCAAGTACAAAGCGTTACATTTAATGATCGGGTCAATTTATTGAATACGGGATGTAATGCGCAAAGTATTGACAGCATATTTTCTGTTCCTGCAAAATCCGGCTTCCTTCCTGTAAGTGAGCGTTTAGGATTGTTCACGGATATACTTCCTTTCAAACGGTAAGTGCGCCACGAGGCTGC
>PLNU01000060.1 GCA_003142835.1 Syntrophaceae bacterium | reverse complement strand
TGGCAGATAGAGTTGTTCTTCAAATGGATCAAGCAGCATCTGCGAATAAAAGCATTTTATGGAACATCAGAAAATGCGGTCAAGACGCAAATATGGATTGCCATCACCATTTATGTGCTGGTAGCTATCATCAAAAAGCAATTGAAGTTGAAACAGAGTCTCTATACAATTTTACAGATTGTAAGCGTAACGCTTTTCGAGAAAATGCCGCTATTGCAGGCGCTTACAGATGTCGAAGTCGAAGAACAAGATGTATCAACTTGTAAACAGTTGAATTTATTTAGTTAACATTGGGACAGTAGTGATTTAAAATGTAATCACAAATAATAACCGTCAGAAGAAGCCGGTAAGATTTGCGGTAGATTATTATTATCGCTCTTGCCAATATTGATGATTAAAAAGTTTTGCCGCTGGTGTTATTCTGTTTATGGCATCCCACGCCATAATGACCGCTGCAGCTGTCCAGCTTGTTTTTTCTTCCGGCCAGATAATGCCATCGGGAAATGTGACGCCCATCCAGTAAGAACCGTCGGGAAACCTTTTGTCGGAAAGCCAGCTGAATACGGCTTTAGCCCGTGAATAATCTTCAATTGCTGCCAGCGTCAAAATCAGTTCCGATGTTTCCGCCATGGTCACCCAGGGACGATCGCTTACACACCGCACTCCCCAATCGGGAACAACAAATTTATCCCACAAATGATCTATCCGCTTTTTTGCGTCTTCGCCGCTTACAGCGCCGCATAGAACCGGATAATACCAATCCATGGAATAACGTGATTTTATCATGTTAAATAGATCAGGCCTGTTTCTGATTACTTCACCAAGGGCATCTTTAGCGTTGAGCCAGCTTGGTCTTTTTTTACCCAGAATCTTGGCGATTTCTAGTGCGCATTTAACGCTCATGTAAATGGAACTGCATCCGGTCAACAGAGACATTTTATCAATAACGCCTGCTGAATTTCGTGCCCAGTAAATTTCGCCCTCCGGCGCCTGCAAATTGATCGCATATTGAATTCCCCGGGAAACAGAACTCCACATATACTTCATAAATTCAACGTTGCCGGTAACGAGATAATGATGAAATACGCCTACGGCAATATAGGCCGCAAAATTTGTTTCTTTGGTGGAATTTATAATCTTCCCGTCTTTTGTTTCGGACCACCAGCTGCCGTCGGCCAGTTGATTAAGGGCCAGCCACTGATACGCGCGCTCGGCTTCACGGTAAAATCCGGCGATGCTCAGGCCCATCGCGCTTTCGATATGATCCCAGGGATCAGTCTTGCCGCCTACGGACCAGGGGATTTCGCCGCTTTCCTTCTGCATGGCAACAATAAACTCGGCGATTTTTTCAACATCAACCGGTTTAATTTCTTCACTCAAAGAAAGGTTTAAATAGTCCATAATATAATCAACCTTTTTTTAGATAAAACACGATGCTTTTGCCGATAAGGGGATTTAAAATACTTTCCATAACTCGTACGGATCGCGGTTTGCTCATTATATCCCATTCCAGAAATTTTTTATAATATCTAATGAACACATTCTTTTCGTTTTTTAAACCAACCAGGCACTTCAGCCACCAATAAGGCGCGTGGAGAGCGTGCTTGTAATTAATTTTCCAGCATTTTACGCCTTGATTGGCCAACATTTTTTGCAGTTTTTTCTTTTTATAAATGCGGACGTGCCCGCCTTCTTCGTTATGATAAGCGGTAGAAATCAGCCAGCAAATTTTTTCGGTAAAATATCGCGGCACGCTGACCACAAGATCGCCCTGCGGTTTAAGGATGCGCACTAATTCTTTCAGGGCGTTTTCATGTTCCGGAATATGTTCTAATACTTCCGAACAAATAACACAATCAAAAGAAGCGGAAGCAAAAGGCAAATTTTTAATGTCGGCACAAGAAACGAGATAATTATCTGATAAAGCGTCAGGCATGTTTTTTAAGGCCGTCAGGGCATCGTTCAAATCAGAGCCATTTCTGTCTATACCGATAATCTTCAAATCAGGCAATTTTGCCAGTGCCCGCAAATGCCTGCCGCTGCCGCAGCCTGCATCTAAAATAAGACTGTTAGGCCTCAGTTTCAGTTCATGAAAATCTACGGTGACCATCAATTGCCTCCCTGTAAACCTCGACCACTTCCTGTGCTGCTTTAGGCCAACTGAAAACTGAATTCACCCGCTCCAAACCGGCCTGTGCGTATTTTTTTCTTTCATCAGGATGGTTGAATAAATAAGTAATAGCTCCGGTCAGAGCTGATGCATTGGCAGGAGGCACAATCATCCCCGCATTGCCCACAACTTCCGGCAGCGCGCCGCCGCTGGTCGTAATTAATGGAACTCCGCAAGCCATTGCCTCGGCAGCCGGTATNNACAATGTCACCCACGCCCAGTTTGGCCACCAGGTTTTCAATGATGCCGTTTTTCTTGGGCTCGCCAATTACCGTTAACTTTACAGGTTGCTTTTTGCGGATTTGCGCGACCGCTTCCAGAAGAAAATTGAGCCCCTTCAAAGGTGTGTCCGCGCTGTTGGTTACGATAATGGAATTCTCCGGCCTCGGGCCATTTTGCACCGGATAAAAATACTCATTGTTGATGCCGTTATGAACGACACGGAATTTATTTTCATTAATAGAGAATTCCTTAGCGATATCCTTTTTAGTGAATTCCGACACGGTGACGATATGGGAAAACATGCGCGCCACTTTCATCTGCATGCGAATAAATGAGTACCAGCGAAAAACACGGTATTTTTGATACAATGATTTGGCCACTTTATAATCTTCCTGCTGATCCACTGTGATTGGATGGTGAATCGTGACTATGGTCGGCATGACCTTTTGGGCCAGCCTGCCGATACCGTAGGAAAGGCTCTGATTATCATGAACGATGTCGTAATTCTTTCTGTGTTTCTTCAGGTATGAATAAACCCGCTCGCCAAAAGTAAAAGGCTCGGGAAAGCTACCCGTGCAAACATTTAAAAATTCATACATGTTGAGCGGGATGGTCAGATCACTTAATTTTTCCGGGCGGAAAAGATGATCTGGATTATAGAGATCGAGACTTGGCAATTTGTGCAAACGCACTTTCGGATCAAGGTTCGGATAAGGTGGCCCTGATATGACATCGACATTATGGCCGATATCAGCCAATGCCTTGCTTAGATGTTTAATGTAAACACCCTGACCGCCGCATGTGGGATTGCCTCTATAGGTCAGCAAGCATATTTTCAACGGCCTTGAATTCGAACTTTTTTTCACACACAGGCCCTCTGCACTAACTTTTGCGAATTTTCGAACATCGCGGCAATTTCTTCATCCGTCAAACCCGCGCCGCGGGCAATATTTGTCGCCATTTTGCTGCCCACAAAATCACCGGGGGTATGCGCATCGTTATTCAGAACTAGCCGCGCTTTAAATTTTCTGGCTATCTGGGCGACATGCCCATTACTGAAGGCATGTCCCCTGCGGGTGGTAATCTCCAGATAGACCCCTTTTTCAGCGGCAAGCTTCACTTCTTCTTCGGTTATAAGACCCGGATGAGCAAGAATATCAACGGCGGCGTTGATCGCGGCCAGATTCGTACCGGGCGGCACAGGCTCGATCAGAGTTTCTCCATGCACTAAGACAATCTTTGCCCCCAGTTTTCTGGCATCATTGGCCAGCGACGATATATCACTGGGATCTATATGAGTTAATTCAACACCGGGCAGAGCCAATATTTTTCCTTTTTCCGTTATCTTCAAACAGACCTTGATGATCCGGGGTAAAATGAAATCAAGATTGGAATAATCGGCGTGATCGGTAATGGCCAACGTCTTATATCCGGCGGCATAGGCGCGCTGCGCCAATTCTGAGGGAATTAAGTCGCCATCACTAAAAATGGAATGTGTATGCAGATCAATCAATTGAAACATCCATCACCGGGATTTATGAAACTATAAAACTTATGGTCACTTAGCAAATTTATAACCGCTAGTCAATAAGGATATGGATGCTATGAAAATCAATATATTATTGGCTTTATTCGCCGCCTAGTTCCGCCTCCAACTGCGCGACGACATCCGCAACAAAATCGTGAAATCCCCAGCCGATGCCTTCGGTCATCTTTTCCACTCTGTCCAACCGATCGCGCAACTGAGGATATAGCCCCCGCGCCTCGCCGCGCAGCAGGGCAGCAAGCTCTTCCAGCGCCGACTCCACACTGTCGTAGAACCGCTCGTCAATGTCTCCATACTCGTGGGTGAATCGCGTGCCGTTTTCCACATAGGTCATCAGCAGTTCCACCGTGCCGGGGAGGTTGCCTGTGGCCTTGCGGTAATCGCGGATGGCCTTGCGCGCCTCTCCCAACTTCAGCTTGCCATCGCCTCGTGCGGGAAAGAACTGATCCACAATCTTGCTCCGATACTTTTCCAGATACTCGCCATCGCCTTCTCCGGTCTTACTGCGGGCATGGATAAAGTCGCGGTTATCAGCGGCCACTTCATAAAGGTCTTTCACCAGGTCGAACAGCTCGGGCTTATCCCAAGTGGCAAGTTGTTGGCGGACAGCGCTCCAGCCGCCTGGTTTTTTGGTTGTGTTTGTCATAGCTTTTTTTTGATTTCGCCACCAACAGAAGGATCATAATTGACCCAAAAGACTTCACATCGCTTCATGATCCATGTCCTTAAAGGTAATTTCTGCCCACTCTAGTGCTTCATTCTCACGATTTTTGTCTTTTGCCATTTCGGCGTAGGCAGATTCATAATTGGGACGAACAACGTGAGGACGAACTATTTCCTGGACAAATCTGCTGATTTTGCGGGGTCCTATAAATTTGTGAAGGCCGTTATAAACTTCTTCATCATCTGTCATTGTTAATTTCTTCTGCATGACGATTTATAAACAGAGAACTATGACGTTACTTTATGAATATTTTTTTATTACTCATGCAACAGCATATATATCAATTGGCAATTTTTGCAGAGTCAGTTCTTTCAACTGAACTTTGGTACTAGCATTATCTATGTCGATGCCTACCAAATTTCCTTCCACATCGTAATCTAATACAATTCCGTCAGAAACCTCACTACTCTTAACGCTAGTTTTTTCAGAAAGATCAATATATAGGGAATCAGTATCGGGATAATAATTCAATTTCATGGCTTAAACTTCCTATCGGGAAATGCATTATGAATCGTTTTCTTATCACTTAAGGTAATTACGCGCAGCACATATCCTTCGAGTTCCGGAATTGAGCCCCAAAAGCGGAAACGATTATTCTCCTGCGGCTCAACCCTAAGCGGATTTTCGATTACGCTAATGCACCACTCCTTTTTAAGATAAGACCGCTTTCTCAATACTTCTTTCTCAAAATATTCCGTAAAACTGTAATTTTCCAAATTCATAATATATATTCGTCACACTTTGTTTTACCGATTTGCATTTTTAATTTACAGCAATTACATTGATTTGTCGAATATTTATTTTGGGAGTGCCTAAGTCCGTTATAATGTCACATCCTCTGTCATTCCGTCGAATACCCTAAAGGGCACAAGTGACGGAATCCAGGAAACAAACGGTAGAAAATAGACAATGGAAAAGGGAAATCACGGGTATGAACCACGCAGCAAGCTTCGGGGTTCATACCCTCCGCTGTGCGGGATTGTTCAACTTACCAATTCCCCTGCGCTTACGGAATTGGAGTTTCACTAAGAAAACTGTCATTTCAAGACCTGATTAGATTTATTCAGTATTATCAATCGCCGGAAAGCGCAAGTCCGGCGAATGCGGGATCAGGACTGATGCTGGTTTGCGTTGTTCTTTAGCGGCAATTATCAAGTTGAAAGATTTGACCCCAGTTTCCCATCGCACTTTTCTTTTTAGAACACTTTCCTACTGAATTCACCATATCGATATTGCTTATCTGCTAGGTTCGGCAAATCATAAATCCAGAATACTTTTTTAAATTCTTGAAAATCAAATACCTCATCGATGAAAATATCCGGCACAGCGTCATCATGTAATGTAATTAGTAGCCAATTATCGTACAGCTCAATTTTCCCAATGTCTCTTGCTTTTCGAATTATTTCTGATTTTTTATCAATACGTTTATTTATCAGCTCTACAATAATTTTTTTTGTCAAAGCCAACTTCTTGTACCCTGGAACAATCTTATTTTCTTTATTGTTTTCAATGTACACTATATCATATTCATCATTTCGATAAAATTTTCGCGACTCCTCCCATGTATTTATTGTTGTCGAAATATTTTCAATAAGTTTTCTCTCCTGTTTTTTGGAAAATTTGTTTAAATATATCCACCACTCTCCATCTTTTGTTATTTTGCTTTCGATAAGTTTTATTATTTTAGACAATTGGGAATTCAAAGAAGCTGCATCGTCTATTTCCGATGATATTAAAGTAATCTCCAGATGAACAAATTGGCTGTCTTTCACTTGTACTATGTAATCGGGGAAAATATTAGTACCAGCATTTTTACAAACAATTTTTAGATCGTTAAGTAATATAAATGTCTCTGCTAGTTCTTTTTCGGAATCATAATCTCTGATGTTTTTATGCAGTTTATAAGCACTATCAGGCTGAGATAGTCTTTTTTGGATTTCAATTATACACTGATCTCCGTACTCGCTGTAATCATCCATTAATACCTCCTCGTTTATTTTAGGGGATAACCATGTCACACGAATATTCTATCCTAATCCTGCTGCTTTTATTATTTGTGCAAGAAATTGCTCCATATCTTCAATAGCACCTAGCCTGGAATAAATCACATTGTGCGAGCCATCTGTATTGATATTAATCGCAATAAAATAGGGTGTCCTCACTTGCCCTAAACGATTATGTATGAAAAATTCTTGGTCAGTGAAAAGAGGAAATGGAATATTATATTTAACTTTGAATATACCAACCTCATGATTGTCATTTCCTGCACCGATCCCTATAAGCTTAATTTTACCTTTCAGAGCCGGATTTTGCTCAATGCTGGCATACAACTGGTTCATACTGGGGGCTGCCTGCTGACAGTATGGGCAATACATACTGAAAATTTCAATAATGACCACTCTGGCTTTAATCTGAGATATTTTGAAATATTCACCGGACAAACCAAGATAAATTCTTTCTTTATCGCCTTTTGGGACGGCGAGATATATATTGGGTAACACACCACCTACCAATGGAGGAGTTTTGGTATTTTTCAAATCTTCGATGGCTTTGTCATATAGCTTAATTTTATTATTATCTATTTTTGCCGTCGCCAATTCTTTATTCAGTCTTCTTATCTCCTTCAATGCTTCATCTGCTTTTTGCTTTGCTTCTTCTAATTCTTTAGCATATGAACGATCCTTGCGAAGTGCATCTATTGCCATCGTTACATCTTTGGGTTCTGCAACAATCTTTGCTTTAAGAAAATATTTTTCGCCGTTCCACTTTTCTTCGATTATCGCTGCACTTACCACGCCCGCAGTTAGTACAATAATTTGGTCTTTGGTTAGTTGAAAGTTTTTAACTTCCGTATGGCTTTCGAGATAAGTGCCTAACTCCTCTAGCAGGAGGCGCTTTACTTGTTCCAACGCCAGTAATCTGCACGTAACCTTACTATCATATTCACTCGCCTGATAGGTGTATTCTTTGATGAAGGTTCTTGTTTCTGCACTGACGGTATTGGTAAGGAAAATGAAAGATAGAATTAATATTAAAACAAAACAGGATACATTATTGATTATTGCTCGTATATTCGTTTGACAAACCTCCATAGTTCAATTGATGAAATGCTAGTATGAATACCATAATCGTAGGGGAAATAGTCAAAAAGGTGGCAAGGATAGTTTTCATGAAAAGTTCCTCCTACTGGATTCCCCGGTCGAGCCGGGGAATGACAGATGTATTTGTTTTTTAGAAAAGTGAGGTAACGATAAACGAATATCAGCAATATTGCAATTATTTTATGCAAATGCGGGAAATATAAAAAACAGCAGTTCAACTTGGGCATACCTGAACGAATACGCCCGAAACATTGTGGCTCAAGGCGAAATTGAGCATCAAACAGCCGGACTGTTTGAACCCGAAGGGTGAGTTTCCGGCTGTCGCGTAATGAGCCTATAGAGCCACAGTTGCAGGGCATTCTGAGCTATGGTATGCCCCGGTTCAACTGCAACATTCAGAATCATATTTTCTGGATTCCCGCCTACGCGGGAATGACATATTCTATGCCGGTTTGCGGAAGACGACCTGGATGTCGCCGATCGCCCGCTCACGAAAACCGGCTTCACACATGGCCAGGTAATAAATCCATTTGCGTTGGAAGATTTCATCAAATCCCAGCGAGTTAATTTTGCTCAGGTTGCGCGTGAATGATTCGCGCCAGTCCTTGAGCGTCCGGGCGTAATTCGTGCCGATATCTTCCAACTGTTCCATCAACAGACTGGTATTTCTGGTAACGACCTGTGACAGCGCTGTTACAGAGGGCAGATGGCCGCCGGGGAAAATATACTTTTGAATCCAGTCTGTATTGCGCCGGTAATTCTCATAACTCTGATCAGGGATGGTAATCACCTGGATGACCAACCTTCCTGCCGGTTTGAGCAGCTTGTCGCAAGCCGTGAAGAACGTTCCCAGATATTTATGGCCGACCGCTTCGAGCATTTCGATGGACACAATCTTGTCAAACAGACCCGCCACATGCCGATAGTCTTTAAACAGAATCGTGATTTTATCTTGCAGGCCGGCCTTCAAGACACGCTCCTGCGCCAGCTGATACTGTTCTTCGGAAACGGTAATGCCGGTGACCCGGCAACCTGTTTGTTTAACCGCTTCCATAGCGAAACCGCCCCAACCGCAGCCGATTTCCAGAACGTGATCTGTCGATTCAATACGCGCCTTGTCGATGATACTTTGCAGTTTGCGGCGCTGCGCGTCTTCGCAGGTGTCGCTCTCGCCACGGTAAAGGCCGCAGGAATACAGCATGGTCGGGTCCAGAAAGGTCTGGAAGAAATCGTTGCTCAGGTCATAGTGTTCGCCGATGTTCCTGCGCGATCCGATGAGCGTGTTGGCGCGAAGCGCGTGCATGAGGCGGTCTTTCTGACGCACCAGCCATGCCGTGGTCATGTTCCCGTTGGCCAGCGCCTGGCGATTTTTAATCAAAACGCTAAACAACGCCGGAATATCATCTGTATCCCAGAAACCCTTCATGTAAGCTTCGCCCAGACCCACGTCGCCACCAAGAACCGCGTCTTTAAAAAAGCGATAGTCATTAATGGTCATTTGGGCCTGAAAGGATGAGTTCTTGTCGCCGAAATACCGCGCGCTGCCGTCCGGCAGATAGAAGGTGAGACCGCCCGTTTCGATTTTATTAAATAAGTTGATAACTAAATTCATGCAGGATCGATCAAAGATAGTCGGCGTTTGATTGCGGGCTATATTCTGAGGAGGCTTGGAAATTTTTTTCATACATCACCCCTTTCCGGAAGGTTCAACTTGTTGTTCAAAAGATTAACACAAAAACAGAATTTATCGCAATGACGATTTTTGTGCAAATCGTCATGGTTATTCCGCCTTTCAACTTCGCACACCCGCGAATGGGAGACACTTTTAAAATGACGAGGTCTCCGCCACTTGTATGCCTTTACAAATTTACTTTTTCTTTAAGAGCAGAAACGTTGCCGAAACCCGGCAGATATTTTTTTCTTTATCATCCGTTACTAGGCAATCACCGATAATCAGGCTTTGCCCCTTTTTAAAAACGGTGGCAGTTGCGGTAAGCTCTCCACTGCTCACTCCCGCCAGAAAATTGCTCTTGAGTTCAATGGTTGTCAAACCTTCATCCGGCGATAATTGAGACATCATCGCGTGAGCAATCGCCTCGTCAGCCAGCGCGACAATAAGCCCGCCCTGCATTGTTTTTGCACCCTGCAAATATTCCGGACGCACCGACATCCTAAACTGGGCATAGCCATCTTTGAAGTCAATCATGCTAATCCCGAAGTAATCCAGAAAGGGATTTATGCCTTTTTGTCCATCTTGAATTTTTTTCAGATAGAGGTTGTAATTAATAATAGCCGGACTCCTTTATTGAGCAAACAGTATCATGGGGCAATATTATAGGCAGCCGGATCAAGCGGTGATCCCGCTACAAAGACACGCGTGGCCAATTCCCGATCCAGCATCAAAATACCCTCTTTGGAGTTTTCTACCATGGCCAGTTCACGGGAAACTTTTTCCGTATTTTTTTCTTCTTCAATCTGCTCATTTAAAAACCAGGAGAGCAGCGGCTCTGAGGTATAGTCGCTTTCTTCACGGGAAATCTTGGTTAGATTATTAAT
Organism: Syntrophaceae bacterium; assembly: GCA_003142835.1. Taxonomy (GTDB): domain Bacteria; phylum Desulfobacterota; class Syntrophia; order Syntrophales; family Smithellaceae; genus FEN-1160. Next base: position 7,707 of record PLNU01000060.1, on the reverse strand, counting down.
TTTCCCAGTAATAAACTTTTCATGCTCATAGGCGTCCTGCCAGGCTTCCAGAGGTTTCTTCCATGTTGTTTTAATCTGCTTTAAATCCAAAAGCGTCACCAGGCCGCCTCTGTCGAGGATGTGATCATAAAATTTCATGGCGTGGATCATTTCTTCATGCGCCTGACAACGCATCCAGTGTGCCATGCCGTCAAGGTTCTGCGCGTGGAAATAAGCGGTCATCGATAAATAGATGTAGAACGATTCCATTTCATGTTTGATCTGCTCATTCATCGCGTTTCTGATTTTTTCTCCAATCATTTTATCAATCTTCCTTTCTGATTAGTTAAATGATTATTATTTTGATATTTAAACAATTGATTTAGTAACGCTATAACAATCAACAAATACTTATACCAATTCGCTTTCTTTGGCTAACTTTGTTGGCCGCGTCGTCGCGTTATCCTTATGAAAGCGAAATGGTATTATTTAATCTATAATCCAATCTTTAAAATATGCCAATAGTTTTTACAAAGATTCCCCCCGTTACTATTCCGGAGGGAAATAGTATTTTTTTGCTAATATTATTAGCAGTCTCATAATTGAAAAGACACTTGGAGATCGAGATCGTTACTCGTATCATGCTTTCCGGATTCTCCGGTCACCCGGCATCCGCCAGGCACAGCACCGGAGAATGACAAAATGGCGTCTAAATTATTATAATTTTTCGTAGGGTGGAACAAGCCGCAGTGGTTCCACCAACACGGTTGGTGCGCTCTGCTTCATCCACACTACAATTACTTCGGTCGTTGTACTCCCTCCATTAGGATTATGACACAGTCTCATGCGCCGGGGGAACGCGCCCTACGCTGAACCTTACGTCTGCAATAACACATCCACCCCCGATCTACAGGATGTTGGGCTAAAGGCAGCAAGATTATATCACCCACTGACTACGTTGACATATTCTTTATTCCATAGTAAAAATTAGAGAAAATAAGCTCTCCTGAAGGAGAAATAAATGTATAAATATTCTAAATTAGTCTTTTGCATCATTACTCTTGTCGCACTTTTTTCTGTGGCCGGTTGCACCAGTTCTTTCTTCAAAAATTGGGGGAGAATTGAACCCGATGCTAATGTGACCGACTCTTTTAACAAATTTCAAATAAATGCCAATTTCAACTATTACATTACCGGCTCCGATGTTTATCCGACCTCAATTCTGGGATTGAATAAAGCCTATACACTGGAAACCGATCTCTGGAAGCAAATTGACATGACGCCGGAATTATTTAGTGAACTTGTAACAAATATGCGTACACAATCAATACAGTGCTGCTCCCAAACCATGCATGGATTTTATATATTTGATGATAAAGATAATAAAATCGGTGTCTGGTATTCTCTAATTAGTGGCAGCATATTTATACAGATGAAAGAAGACCGTAAAGTTATAATATTTCCGCCAAGAGATGATGATTCATATAGGTCATATGAAGGTAAATCAGGAAGATCGGGATGTTTTACTGGTAGTGGAAGGTAAGCTATAAACCTACAAATATTTATAATCAATCACTTTATATTCTACAATGTGAATTTACTAACCTTCATTTTTTTAACCTTCATTTTTTCTTGACAGGCGCTTGTTTTGTTGCTAAAGACACGCCGTTTTAGGGTCAATGGCGTAGGCAGAATTTATCGCTATTATTCATTTATTTGCTGCTGCGTCTTCCAAAAGGAAATTTAAATAAAGGGGGTCGTTCAAATGCTTTGTCAAACTGTTAAAGTGGGATTGGAATGCGCTTTCATGAGCAAAAAAAGCTGCGGCTTTTTTGGTGGTAGCTGCCATACAATAATCGACAAATGTGAAGAGTGTAATAAGATAATTGATTACGAAGCCGGCAAATACTGTAAGGTCTATCCTGATCCGAAAAGCAAGTGGCTCAACGGTAAGTGTCCAACCGCATCGCACACTAAGATTGAAGTAGCCGAATCAACACAGAAAATTAATCCGCTCAAAGCTTCCAAGAGAGCAAACAAAAAGGGATAAAATCCTTAATTAATTTATCAAACATATATAAAAAAGCCGGCAAGTGGATTTGCCGGCTTTTTTTAACTTATTATTTTTCTAATTTGCTGTAGTTCTCTTTTAATCAAAATTAGCTTTTCTTCTTCCTCATCTCCCTTTTTAGGTTCGTTATTACTGCGCATCTTAAAGAGTTGCTTTTTCGCGCCATCAATAGTGAACCGTTGAAAATAAAGCAAATTCCTGATATTTAATAATTCCTGCACATCCTTTTTACGGTACAAACGTTGCGCAGTCTTTGTTCTTACCGGCTTTACAGTTTTAAATTCAGTCTCCCAGTACCTGATGACATACGGCTCAACGTCAAGGATTTTACTAACTTCTCCAATACGGAAATATACCTTTTCGGGAATTATTGTGTCCATACAATTCCTGAATCCTTGCGGCTAAATTCCCCGGCACAACACAGTTAAAATCAAATTAACTACTTCCTGGCTTTAAAATAAAACCAGATTTGATTTTATCTCAAACTGTTTTAATATCTGTGTATGCGTAGAAAAGCTTTTATCCGTTCAGTGCCTTTCGCAAAACCTGAGACGATTTGAATGTCAATACTCTCCGCGCTGTAATTGAGATTTCTTGTCCAGTTTGCGGATTACGGCCGCGGCGGGCTCGTTTTTCTTTCACCATAAAGTTACCGAATCCGGAAACTTTAACTTTTTCTCCCTGCGCGAGGCTGTCTTTGATAATGTCAAATACTGACTCAACAATATCCGCGGAATCTTTCTTGGAAAAACCAAGCTTTTCATAAACATTTTGAATAATATCAATCTTCGTCATTTCTTTTCCTCCTTTTAACTTTGTCTAACTAACTATTCGCCTCTTATTTTTGCACCCGTCAATCCAACGGTGTTCTGCACAATTTTGTCGTGGATGTTGTTGACTTCCACATCAGTTAAGGTTCTATCCGGCGCACGATAGGAAAAACGCAGCCCCAGACTTTTCATGCCTTCAGAAATTCCTTTTCCTGCGTATATATCAAAAATTACCACATTTTCAAGCAATTCTTCGTTCTGACGCAAAACAATATCAATCATGTAATTGGTTTCCATTTCAGCAGGAATCAGAAAAGCAACATCGCGTGTTACGGCAGGAAATTTTGATATTTCTTTATAATGAATAAGATTATTGACTTGATTTGCTAAAATATCTAAATTTATTTCAAAGACACAGGCACAATTTCTTAAATCCATTCTTTCCAGAGTATCCGGATGCACCTGGCCCATATAACCAGCTAATAATTCACCAATATATATTCCGCAAGATTTACCCGGATGTAAAAATGGCTCTGAAATTGATGAACGATAGTGACAATTGGTTAATTTAAAATCGTAAAAGATGTTTTCGAGGCAACCTTTCAGATCATAAAAATCGGCGTTTACCTTGTTACCCCACAGATTATCTGTCATTACTCCCGTCAATAGGCAGGCGAGCATATTTTTTTCTTCAGGAAGTTCTTCTCTTTCACGATCAATAAAAACACGTCCCATTTCAAAAATCTTTAAATCGAGAGAACCGTTATTGTTGTTTTTCTTCATGGCATCGAGCAATCCAAAAACCATCGTTGTCCGCATAACGGATTGGTCTTCTACCAGTGGATTTTTAATCCGTACTAAACGCCGCCTTTCATCATTTTTCGGTAAACAAAGATAATTGACTGATTCCGGGGTTACAAAACTATAATTGACAACTTCTGAATAACCTGTACCAATAAGTATATGTCTAATTTTCTCTTCTAAATCCATCCGGGGATTAGAAGCCATTTCTACAACCGCAACATTAGGTAGTGTCACCGGAACGCGATCATATCCGTAGATTCTGATCACTTCTTCAATCAAATCGATTTCTCTTTTTATGTCTACACGAAAGGTCGGCGGTGTCACGAGATAATAGTCCTTACCGGCATTTCCTACAGTCATACCAATACTCTGCAATATTTTAATAACCTCTTTCGCGTCAATTGCAGTACCTGTTAATTGACTAATCCTGCTTAGGCGCAAAGGAATATCTTTAACAGCCGGAACTTTTTGTGGATATTCATCGATACAATTTTTATAAATATTACCACCGCTAAGATCAGCAATTAGCTGTGCCGCACGATTTAGTGCTCTTATTACTCCTTCCGGATCTATTCCTCTTTCAAAACGGAAAGATGCATCAGTAGGCATTGCCAGTTTGCGTGCCGAACGACGAATGGAAACCGGATTGAAATAAGCACTCTCCAGCAAAACAATCTGCGTGTCATCCTTAACCTCGGAATTAAGACCACCCATAATTCCACCGATAGCCACAGGTTTTACCCCGTCACAAATCAATAAAGTATCTGCCGGCAGCTTGCGGGTTTTGCCATCCAGGGAAGTGAATTCTTCATCATCCCGTGATTTTCGGACAATAATTTTCCCCTGCTCCAGGAAACGAAAATCAAATGCATGAAGAGGCTGACCCATCTCGAGCATAACAAAATTTGTTACATCAACAACATTATTTATAGAGCGTAATCCTGCTGACTCTAATCTCGTTTTCATCCAGGCTGGTGAAGAACCAACCTTGACGTTTATAAGAAGTCGCGCTGTGTAACGCGGGCAGAGGTCAGCATCAATAATTGTCACTGATGTATGTAAACTAATATCTTCAATAATTTCTTTAATCAGGCCAACAGGAATCTTTATTTTTTCGCCGGTAATTGCGGCTACTTCCCGTGCGATTCCAATCATGCTCAAACAATCAGCACGATTGGGAGTAATACTTACATCTAAAACCGTATCGCTTAAATCAAGAGCAGTTTCTAATGGTACGCCCAAAGTCAAATTTTCGGGCAGTTGCCAAATACCTAAGGAATTATCACCCGTCTCAAGTTCAGCCTCTGAGCAGAGCATCCCGTCTGATTTCTCTCCTCGTAAAACTGATGATTTTATTGTATATCCACCGGGAATCGTTGCTCCGACTTTAGCCAATGGAACAATATCACCTGCTTTTATATTTTTGGCACCACAAACAACTCTATACGTTTGGGAGCCATCAGTCACATCACACAGGGATAGTTTGTCGGCAGCAGGGTGAGGTTTGACGGAAATAATTTTAGCGGCCACAACTCCGCTAAATGAGGGACGAATAGTTTTTATTTCATCGACTTCCAAACCGGCCATAGTCAACTTTCCGGCCAGTTCTTCCGCAGTTACATTAATATCCACATAATCTTTGAGCCATTTAAGACTAACCAGCATAAAAAAAGGCTCTCCTAAAATTGTTTAAGGAATCGAATGTCGTTTTCAAAAAAAAGTCGAATATCAGATACGCCGTACTTCAACATGGCTATGCGTTCCAAACCGAGACCAAAAGCGAAACCTGTATATTCTTCGGAGTCATAACCTACGTTCCGGAATACGGCCGGATCAACCATTCCTGAACCTAATATTTCCAGCCAACCGCTCTGCCCGCAGACACGGCAACCGCTTCCTCCGCAGATGACACAGCGGATGTCAACTTCTGCCGAAGGTTCCGTAAAGGGGAAAAAACTGGGGCGAAAACGTAATGTCGTATCCATGCCAAAAATCTTTTTTAAAAAAGCAGTTAAAATTCCCTTCAAATCAGCAAAACTGACACCTTTGTCCACAAGCAGTCCTTCGATTTGATGGAACATCGGAGTATGCGAAACATCGGAATCACGGCGGTAAACTCTTCCCGGCGATAAAATCCGTACCGGTGGCTGTATCTTTTCCATTATCCGCACTTGAACCGGTGATGTATGCGTACGCAAAACAATATTTTCTTCAATGTAAAAAGTATCCTGCATATCCCTTGCGGGGTGATCTTTCGGTATATTGAGTGCTTCAAAGTTATAATAATCCAATTCTACTTCCGGTCCTTCGACAATAGAAAAACCAAAAGAAGCAAAAATGGCACAAATTTCCCTGCGGATTTGAATTACAGGATGGATTCTGCCGAATTTGACGCTTCTGCCCGGTATCGTAACATCGATTTTTTCCTTCAATAAACCGTCTGATTTTTTCCGGAGTGATTGCTGAAAAAGCACTTCATCGATCTTTGCGCTCAGTGTATCTTTTACTTCATTGCAGCGTTTTCCGAACAAAGGTTTTTCGGCATCGGGCACTTGAGCGATGTTTCTCAAAAGACCGGTTAAACGCCCCTTACGGCCAAGATATTTTGTTCTAACAGCTTGGGCTTGATCTTCGTTTGTTGCCTTCTCTAATTCGGTAAGAGCGCTTATCTCTAGCTGTTGAAGATCACCAATCATGCTTACTACTCGCCTTTAGCCATTGACACAATCCGGGCGAAACCTTGAGGATCATTCACTGCCAACTCTGCCATTATTTTACGATCTAATTCAATACCCGCTTTATTCATACCGTCAACTAACCGGCTGTAAGATATATTATTGAGACGTGCAGCGGCATTGATACGCGCAATCCATAACTGGCGAAATTCTCTTTTTCTCACGCGACGATCACGGTAAGCATACTTCATCGCTTTATTTACGGCTTCAGTAGCTGTTCTGATCAAACGGCTGCGGGCGCCGAAAAACCCTTTAGCCAGTTTCAATATCTTTCTTCTTCTCTTGTGGGCTGTCACGCCCCTTTTTACCCTAGACATTTTTCTCTCCTAATTGATAACTAATATAATAATCTCTATTGCCTACAGATAAGGAATAAGCCTCTTGATTTCTTTGTAATTTGCCGAATCAACCAGTGCTGATTTTCTTAATGCTCTTTTTCTCTTTGTAGTTTTTTTTGTGAGGATGTGACTGGCAAAGGCTTTACTACGTTTAATCTTGCCTTTGGCAGTAAGCGAAAAGCGCTTTGCCGCTCCCCTATGTGTTTTTAGCTTTGGCATATGATCACCTCTTTATCATTATTATTTTTTTATCACTTTTTTGGTGAAACTATCATTATCATGTTGCGTCCTTCGAGACGCGGCTCCTGATCAATAATGCATTCATTGATCAGTTCGCTTTTTATCTCATCCATCATCCTGCGGCCTATCTCGGTAAAAGCAATTTCCCGCCCTCTGAACATCATGGATATTTTTACTTTATCGTGTTTCTCCAAAAAATTTTTAATGTGCTTAATCTTAACCTGAACATCATGTTCTTCCGTTTTCGGCCTTAATCTGATTTCCTTTATATGAATCACTGTTTGGCTCTTTTTGGCATCATGCAATTTTTTGCTATGGCGGTAACGATATTTGCCGTAATCCATTATCTTACAGACAGGCGGCTCAGTACTGGATGACACTTCCACCAGATCCAAACCGGCTCTTTCCGCATTGGCTATCGCTTCCTCCAATGTAATGACACCTAACTGTTTGCCTTCTTCGGCAATCACCCTGACAGTGGCCGACTTTATTTCCCTATTGATTCTTAAATCCTTAACTATATGTCACCTCCTGAAACCAATAAGTTTTAAAGATTGCAACTTATTGCTTTTTCTCACATATTTCCTGCACAAAAGCAATAAATTCGTCAACAGGTAACGAACCCAAATTCTGGCCTTCACGCGTCCGTGGAGCAACTGACTGCGCTTCCACTTCTTTATCTCCGATGACCAGCATGTATGGGATTTTCTGCATTTGCGCCTGACGAATTTTATAGCCTAATTTCTCATTTTCAAAAAACTTCTCGCACC
>PLNU01000183.1 GCA_003142835.1 Syntrophaceae bacterium | reverse complement strand
AGATTGTTCAGACGATCAAGAGTATAACGGCCCGAGAGATTTTCAGGCGTGTGCCGTCGGTAAAAAAGGCCCTTTGGGGCGGGGAGTTTTGGTCGAAGGGGCATTTCATCAACACGGTTGGGCAATTTGGCAATGAGAAGAGCATTACGGAATACGTGAAGAAGCAGGGACGGGAAAAAGAGTATAAGAAATTGCATAGTCAACAACTCGAGTTATTCGGTTTTGATACCCCGTAGCTTGCTGCGGGGTAGTTCATTTTTCTTTTACCTGCAGGGCAATCTGCTCAATGGTAACTCTGCTGTCAGAATCGGAAACAGCCATAGCCTCCTGAAAGCGTCTTTCTTTGATCAGGTTAATTTCCTGGAAGAAAAAACCACCGTAACGGCCGGAAAGTAAGGTAAGATTATCCAAAATTTTATCATCATGGTGTCCATCATTCAATTTTTTAAGCTTTTCCAATGACGTTTTGAATTCGCTGCTACGCAGCCAATAAATTTGTTCCAGTGACGGATCTTTTAAAATTAAGTACTTTTTTTCAGCATTTTCCTGTGCCAGAAGGGTATCCATCATGCTTTTAGCTATTTCCACCGTCGCAAAATTCCGGTTGGCAATATCGCCAGCCACAAGATTTAGTTTTTGCAAGCTGATCACGGCGTACACGCTGGATAAAACTGTGAGCAGAGCCATACATAAATATCCGAGAAGCAATTTGCGACTAATGCTGAGATTCATTAACCTGCGCCTTTTTTAGCTACTTTATACCATTCTTTCTTTGGCTAACTTTGTTGGCAGCGTCGTCGGCGTCCTCAATGTATGTACAATACGCCTCGTCGCCTCCTCCTTGCCGCCTCGTTATCCTTTGAAATCGTAATGGTATTCGCTTCAACTATTCGTTTGAGCTGCTATTTACTCCATTACTTAAAATCTAACACAACAGATATGCTTCCGTAAAGAATAAATTAAACTATCTTCTGAAATTATGTGGAATATACTCCAACTTGATATGGAAACATCCTTGCCAGAGATACAAAGTTTTGTTATACCATTNNTTTGATTTAGAAATGGTATTAGACTCACATACCATCAATAAGTAAATGTTTAGTGAATAAGTGCTTATATCAGTCAAAAGGAAGGGAGGCGCCACCATGATTTACAATGAAGAATTTGAGACCTTGCCCCGCGAAGCTTTAAGGGCGCTACAAGTCAAAAGATTGCAGCAGGTTTTGGAGCGTGTATACCATTCGGTAGGATTTTATAAGAAATCTCTTGATGCCGCTAAAATCAAGCCTCACGAGATAAAATCAATTGCTGATATAGGCAAACTTCCTTTTATCACCAGACAGGATTTGCGTGACAACTATCCCTTCGGCTTATTTGCTGTGCCTATGAGCAACATTGTCCGGTTGCATGCTTCTTCCGGCACCAGTGGAAGGTCCACTGTCTTTGGTTATACCAAGCGTGACATTGAAACATGGTCGGAACTTATGGCGCGCAGTCTTGCTGCTGCCGGTTTAACCAAGAACGATATTATTCATAATGCTTTCGGTTATGGGTTATTCACCGGTGGTTTGGGGCTTCATTACGGAGCGGAAAAAATCGGGGCGAGTGTCATTCCCATGTCCGGCGGCAATTCCAAAAGACAAATTATGATTCTGCAGGATTTCGGGCCGACGGTTATTTGCTGCACGCCTTCTTACGCTCTGCACTTGGCTGAAGAAGGCAAAGCTCTCGGTGTTGATATGAAATCGCTGAAGCTGCGCGTGGGTATTTTCGGAGCTGAGCCATGGAACAAGGCGATGCGCGACGAAATCGAAAAAACTTTTGGGATAACCGCGTTGGATCTTTTCGGCCTTTCGGAAGTTATTGGGCCGGGCATTGCGATGGAATGTCTGGAAGGACGCAATGGCTTGCACATTTTTGAAGATCATTTCATTGTGGAAACTATTAATCCGAAAACCGGTGAAGTCTTGCCGGAAGGTGAAGAGGGCGAGCTGGTTTTTACAACTCTGACCAAGGAAGCTTTCCCGCTGATTCGTTACCGTTCCGGCGATGTCTCGCGGCTGATAACCGAACCCTGCCGCTGCGGCCGCACCCACATCAAGATGGAAAGAGTCCTGAAAAGAAGCGATGATATGCTGATCATCCGCGGCGTGAATATCTTCCCGTCTCAAATTGAGGCAATCTTAACTGATATCGAAGGCCTCGAACCCCAATATCAGTTAATTGTTGATAAAGCCGGGGCGCTCGACACGCTGGAGTTGCATGTGGAAGTAAGCGACAAGACATTTAGTGATTCCGGCGGTGTCAAAGAATTGCAGAAAATTGAAAAGAGAATTCTCAAGGACATGAAAGATTATCTGGGCATTGCTCCCAATGTGAAGCTTGTAGAACCAAGTACATTGAAAAAAACAGATGCCAGAATTATTGATAAACGCCGCATTTGATTATTGACGAAGGAGGAATTAACCGATGAAGGTAGAGCAAATATCCGTATTTTTGGAAAACAAACCCGGCTCATTGGAGCACGCGACTCGCGTTCTACGGGATGCCAGTATCAATATAAGAACTTTGTCGCTTGCCGAAACGGTTGACTTCGGTATTTTACGCTTGATTGTCAATGATGTGGAAAAAGCCAACAAGGTGCTCAAAGACGCGGGATTCCGCGTTAGTAAAACAGTTGTCGTGGCTGTGGAAGTTCCCGACAAGCCGGGCGGGCTGCACAGCATCATGGAAGTTATCTCCGTTGAGGGCATCAATGTAGAATATCTTTACGCTTTCGTGGAAAAAAGCGGCCAAAACGCTGTCATTATCTTCCGCTTTGATGCTCCGGAAAAAGCCATTGAGGTTCTGATGAAAAATTCATTTACGGTGATAACCGGCTCGAAGCTTTATGAATTTTGAAAGAAAAAGTTATGTTGCATAATGATAATGAAATAGAGATAATGCTGCCACGGCTTGTGAATGAAAGTTGGTCTAATACTTTAATGCAGCGCTTGGCAAATGAATTGGATCAAAGTGAAGTCGTCGTTCTTAATGCAGAAAAAGTTGTTTGGATATCACCGTGTGGGACTATATTATTGGCAGATTTTGCAATGAGACGTTTATTACGCAATAAAAGGGTTATGATAAAAATGCCGCGTCATTACGATACTGCCCAATATATTAACAATTCGGGATTATTGAAAATAACAAGATCAACGAATATTAATGATGCAATAGATGTAAATAATATTCAATTAAGGCTCCTAAGAAAAATGGAACCAATGGTTCCCGAATCTCTTTCAGAGTTTATAGCTACACAGGCAAACAATGTGAATGATGACGAAAAATATCTTCTTCGTATGTGGATTACAGAGTTATTAACAAATGCTAATGATCATGCTAAGTCAGATTTTGGTTTTTGGGTTTGCGGACGATATAATCCAATTGATCACAATATTAGAATTTGTGTTGCAGACTCAGGAATTGGAATAAAGCAATCTTTAGTTGATGCAGATAAGTTGCCTAGAAATATTGATGATAAAAAAGCAATAGAAAAAGCGCTTGAAGAAGGAATGACTTCCCGGATGGGGAAAACAGGGGGATTAGGACTAAAACACATATCTTCCTATGTTAAATCCCATGGCGGTTCATTAACAATATTGTCTGGTGCAGCCCGAATCTATCTGGCGAGAAAGACAAAAAGAATAATAAAGCATGAACGATACCAGGGTACAATCGTGAATGTAATGTTTAATACTAAAACAATTTCTGGTGATGGACGTCTTCCTATAGATCAAACACCGTTTAGGTTTGAATAATTATGGATGAAATAACATTAGATTTAGAAAAAGTGTGCGGGAATAATATATATACTCGCGCCGATGGACAAATTCTCTATGATAGAATAGATGAATCTTTAAAAAGATATAGCAAGGTGATCGTGCAATTCAATGAGAGAGAGATAGCCTCTGAATCTTTTTTAGATGAAGCGATTGTAGAGCATTATTTTAGACAAACATCCTCTGATGTGACGAATCGAATCATTTTACGTGGCGTAACAAAACCAGATCAAATGCTATTGGGAACAATATTTGAGTATAGAAAAAGATTAGAGAGCAAAAAAGCTAAAAAATTAGCTAAAAAAATTAAGAGCTCTGCACTAACTGCGTCAGGCCGATCCTGAAAAATCCTGAGTTCTAGGACAGGATAATTAATTATTAGCGGTTATACCAGAAATAAAGGAGAATAAGGGGTTGCAACCCCTTGTTCTAATGTTACTGTTGCCTGTCATTTTAAAGCTTTACCACACTCCTTACACTTGCCGTCGGGGCCGATGATGCCAATGCAGGATTCGTCGCTGCACAATACTCTTTTATCCCAATCGTCGGCGGTATCATTTTCAGCTACTACCACCCCTTCTGCCTTGTTATCATCAGTACTTCCTAATCGTTCTTTGCTTCCAGCAAATCCAGTAGGGAGAACTCCTTCATAAGGTTTGCCGCATTCCTTGCATTTGCCATCGGGGGAGTTCTGGGGACAGGATACTGAATTATTAACGGTCCCAACATTCCTGCATTTTATTGTTTACCAGCTTTACCGCATTCGCGACAGCAGTTATCAGGACCAATCGTGCCGATGCAAAATTCACCTTGACGGTTGTAAACAAATTGTTTATATTTCTCTTAATGATTAAGGCATTTGCGGATGCGGAAACACCAGACGTTTTCCGCCCGACATTTTGAAACGGGCTATAAAAAGGTTGATCCAGCTTGATGCGGCAACTCTGCTTGAAGATTTGCACATGCCGCCTTCAAACCATTTGGAAGCGTTGACCGGAGATCGCACGGGAAAATGGAGCATCCGCATAAACGACCAATGGCGTCTCTGTTTCCGATTTAAAAACGGCGAGGCTTATGACGTTGAAATTGTCAATTATCACTGAGGAGGTAATAAAATGAATACAAAAAACAATCTTCCGCCGGTTCATCCGGGTGAATTTCTAAAAGAAATTCTGGATGATCTGGGCATTTCTCAGGCGGGATTTGCCCACGCCATCGGTCTTTCGCCTATGAGAATTTCCCATATCGCCAAGGGAAAGCGTCCCGTCAGCGCTGAAATGGCACTGCTATTTGGCAAGGCGTTTGGCCAGTCGCCGCAATACTGGATCAACTTGCAGGCGGCTTACGACCTGAAAACAGCGGAAAAGGTCATCAGGCGCAGGCTGGCCTCAATTCATGAACTTGCGCACGCGTGAAAGAATAAAAATTGTTAGTCCTGATGAATTTCTAACAATTATCGAGGCTAAATGATGAGAATAAATATAGTTATTGACGATGATCTTATGGAATCCGCTCTCAAGGTCTCTGGTCTGAAAACAAAAGAAGATGCCATTGAAGAGGGGTTGAAATTGCTGGTGCAAGTTAGAGGTCAAATCATCATCAAGGATTTTTGGGGAAAACTCAAATGGAGTGGCAATCTGGCTGATATGAGTAAAGACAGACAATAACCACTCAGCTTTGCATATTGCAGTCGTCTATAGATTTATTCTTGTTACTCGTCACCTGTCACTTATTGTTTACTGATTTGCCGCATTCGCGACAGCTTCCATCGGGACCAATCGTGCCAATACAGGATTCATCGCTGCACAGAACCCTCTTTTCCCATTCCTCATCGGAGGCGGTACTTTCAGTATTATTTTTGAGATCAGCTACCGGTTCGGCCTGCTCCTTATTTTTATCAGCAGCACTGGTGGCAGGATTTAGGGCAGCTCCATATGGTTTGCCACATTCGCGGCAGCGGCCATCCGGGCCAATTGTTCCTATGCAGCTCTCATCGACACAGAGCATTCTTTTTCCCCAGTCTTCGTCTTTATCAAATATTAGTTCGGTCATTAATTTCTCCAGTTAATAAATATTGATCTCCTTTATAACAGTGGCGCATTTTTTTCCAGCAGCAAAGTGAAATTTGAAGCGTATAAAATATAAAAATTATCAGCGGCTCAGACCGACACCCACCCGATCACAATATTTGAATACCGGACACTTACTGCAAAGCGGTGAGATGGGTTTGCATGTTTTGCGGCCGAAGGCAACCATAATTGTATTGTAAATTATCCAATGCTTATGGGGCAGCTTGGCTCGCAGGGCAAATTCCGTTTCATCGGGTGTTTTTGTCTTTACATACCCTAAACGGTTGGAGATGCGATGAACGTGAGTATCCACACAAATGCCTTCTTTGCAGTAGGCAAGGGATACAACAAGGTTGGCGGTTTTACGGCCGACTCCTTTGATGCTCAGTAATTCATCGAGTTCATCAGGGACTTTGGAGTTAAAGCGTTTGATCAAATCCCGGCAAACCCAATGAATTGTGCGGGCCTTGACCTGGTAGAAGCCAACCGGATAAATGGTTTTGGCGATTTTTTGAAGTGGTACTCGCAGCATTTCTGCAGGCGTTGTGGCAAGGGCAAAAAGCCTATCCGTGGCCACAGCCGTAACTTCATCTTTGGTGCGCAAGCTGAGCAGCGTCGAAATCAGGATCACAAACGGATCGCGCTGATTTTCCGCCAGATGAGAAACAATAGGCATGATGCCCACCGCCAGCTCTTTTTTCAGAATTTTGATAACATCATTAATTTTAATTTCTTCCATAAATAGGCTCATACCTTTCCTAAGTAATCGGTTTCATAATATTTGACCTGCAAAAAAGCAAGTTCTTATCAAAAAAATACCGCTTGACAGGCTTATAGAATGGCGTTAGCACACTAACCCTAACCAAAGATTAAGCCTAAATCCATTATAATCAAATGGATACGGGGGACCCGAGTTACTTGGGGGCGTATTTCTTGTTTATGGAGAATAGGACACTTCCCTGTCCGAGCCCGTCAGCTAACCTCGTCGGCATAAGGGGGAATCAAGAAGAAATGTCTAATATTCTTCTTTTACCAATTTCGCGGCATTTGCTTTGTCCGGGAAGTGGTGAGCAAACATATCTTGTTTTTCTTATCATATCAGATGCCCTGATCTCGTCCAATTACTTTGAAAATAAACTGATTCCAGTTGTCAGCAGGTTTCAATACGAGATATCACTATTTAATTGCGCTATTCATTGGTTAAATCAACAATATTATTTAACGATTTTTCGTCAATTGCTAAAACAATAAGACTCTTAAGGAGGTTGCAATGACTACAGGCAACTGGTTGTGCCTTATATTATTTCCATTGATTTTAACGATCCTGGCTTTCCCAATGGGAGAATATATGGCGAAAGTCTTTAACGGCGGCAGAACATTTCTCACACCGGTTGTGGCTCCGGTGGAAAGATTCCTTTACAGATTATTCGCTGTAGATCCAAACGAAGAAATGTCCTGGAAAACTTACGCCCTCTCTCTGGTTCTTTTTAATGTTATCGGTATAGTGGTGTTATTCTTTTTGCAACTGATTCAAGGATTGCTTCCTTTTAATCCACAGAAATTCGGTGCTGTGCGCTGGGACACGGCGCTCAACACCGCTATCTCTTTCGGCACCAATACAAACTGGCAGGCCTACAGTGGCGAGCAGACGATGAGTTACCTGACCCAGATGTTAGGTTTGACTGTGCAGAACTTTGCTTCCGCAGCCATAGGCATTGTTGCGGTCATAGCCGTCATCCGCGGCTTTATCCGTAAATCATCGGCAGCTATTGGGAACTTCTGGGTGGATTTGAACCGTTGTGTCTTATACGTCTTGCTGCCGTTAGTCATTATCCTGTCTTTAATTTTAGTTTCACAAGGCGTTGTTCAAACTTTGAGTCCTTCCATTACGGCCAAGACAATGGAGGGCGGCAAACAAGTTATTGCCGTGGGTCCCGTTGCCTCGCAGGTAGCGATCAAGCAGATCGGCACTAATGGCGGCGGCTTTTTCAACGCCAATTCGTCCCATCCCCTGGAAAACCCGACGCCACTGACGGATTTTTTAGAAGTGCTGGGACTTATGCTAATTGCCGCGGCTCTGCCTTTCGCCCTGGGAGCGATGTTGAAAAACCGCCGGCAGGGCTTTGCTATTTTTGCGGCCATGATGATCCTCTATCTTGCCGGATTGGGAATTTTCGCCTGGACGGAAATGCAGGGCAATCCGCTGCTGGAAAAAGCAGGAATAACAAGTGGGATTAACATGGAAGGTAAGGAAACCAGACTCGGAGTTATTCAATCTGTTTTGTTTGCCCATTCCACAACAGTTACTTCCTGCGGGGCTGTCAACAGCATGCATGATAGTATGCTGCCTCTTAGTGGATTGGTTCTCATGTTTAATATGGCAATCGGTGAAGTCATTTTCGGCGGTGTTGGCACCGGCCTTATCGGAATGATTAGTTATGCCATCCTCACGATGTTTCTGGCGGGATTGATGATCGGCCGGACTCCGGAATTCATGGGCAAAAAGCTGGAGCTTTTTGAAATGGTTATGGCGGTGGTAATTATTATTTCTCCGGCCATTTTGCTGCTTATCTTATCGAGT
This sequence comes from Syntrophaceae bacterium, assembly GCA_003142835.1. GTDB lineage: Bacteria > Desulfobacterota > Syntrophia > Syntrophales > Smithellaceae > FEN-1160. The sequence goes on along the minus strand of PLNU01000183.1, from coordinate 1,867 downwards.
GTGGCTATCTCCACTCAGGCTGGAATCACCAGCCTCGGCAATGCCGGGCCGCATGGATTATCAGAAATTATTTATGCTTTTGCCTCGGCCTCCGGCAATAACGGCTCTGCCTTTGCCGGACTCAACGCCAATACGATTTTCTATAATCTGACAACCTCTCTGGCAATGCTGATCGGACGGTTTTCCACAATCATTCCGGCCCTGGCGATTGCCGGATCTCTTGCGGGTAAGAAAATTGTTCCGGCAAGTATAGCGACTTTTCCCACGACAAGCGTCCTTTTTATTATCATGCTGGTCAGTGTAGTCATTGTTGTTGGCGCGCTGACATTTTTCCCGGTCTTTACATTAGGGCCACTTCTCGAACACTTGCTCCTGGCGATCGGTAAAACGTTTTGAGGTGAATGAAAATGAAATCAAAGAAAATAAATATCTGGCAATTGAAGTTTATTTTACCGGCGCTGAAAGATTCGTTGAAAAAACTCAATCCACTGATCATGATTCAAAGCCCGGTGATGTTCATTGTGGAACTGGTAACCATCGTAACTACGTTTATTGTTATGTATGATATTGTTAACAGCAGAAGTATTGCCTTTGATTTGCAGATTACCTTGTGGCTGTGGTTTACGATAATATTTGCCAACTTTGCCGAAGGCCTTGCCGAAGGCCAGGGACGGGCGCAAGCCGATTCTCTCAAAAAAAACCGTTCAGAAGCCAAAGCTAAACGATTGTTGAATGATGGCAGCACAGAAACAATATCCGCTTTGCAGTTAAAAAAAGAAGACATGATTCTTCTGGAAGACGGCGACATTATCCCCGGAGATGGTGAAGTCGCCGTGGGNNGTGCTTTCGGGAAAAATAAAAGTTCGCATTACCGCCAATCCCGGAGAGAGTTTTCTCGATCAGATGATTGGAATGGTCGAAGGTGCAAAAAGACAAAGAACTCCTAATGAGCGGGCGCTCAACCTACTTTTAATAGCGCTGACTGCCGTATTTATCGTTGTTGTCGTCACTTTAAAATATTTTGCCGCTTACATGGGAGTACATGTTGCTGTGGCCATGCTCATTGCCCTTTTAGTGTGCTTAATGCCTACAACAATTGGCGGATTATTGCCGGCCATAGGAATAGCGGGTATGGATAGATTGTTACAGTATAATTTTATAGCGATGAGTGGCCGGGCTGTGGAAGCCTCCGGGGATGTTGATGTTGTGCTTATGGACAAGACCGGCACGATCACTCTGGGCAATAGAATGGCGACAGAGTTTATTGCTCTGGAGGAGGGACAAGAAAAGGGATTAGCCCATGCGGCGCTATTATCTTCTCTTGCTGATGATACTCCGGAAGGAAGAAGTATTGTTGTTCTGGCGAAAGAAAAACTGGGGATGCGCGGCAGTGATATCCGAGCTCCCGAAGGAGCTGTCTTTTTTCCCTTCAGCGCCGAGGCACGGATGAGCGGCATCGACTGGAATGGTCACCGGATAAGAAAAGGATCATTTGAGGCTGTGCGAGAATTCATTTCAGCAAAAGGCAAACCATTACCGGATAAAGCTCAAAAGATAGTAGCGGCTATCGCCTCCGAGGGTTCAACACCCCTTTTGATTGCGCAGGATGAAAATATTCTGGGTGCAGTGCGGCTCAAAGATGTTCTCAAAGAGGGAATTAGCGGCCGGATTGCCAAACTGAGGCAAATGGGGATTAAGTCCATTATGATTACCGGCGATAATCCTTTGACTGCGGCCACAATTGCGGCGGAAGCGGGTGTCGATGATTTTGTTGCCGAGGCCAAACCGGCGACGAAATTGGAGCTGATTCGTAATTATCAGGAGAAAGGTCATCTGGTGGCAATGATCGGTGACGGGACAAATGACG
>PLNU01000119.1 GCA_003142835.1 Syntrophaceae bacterium | reverse complement strand
TATTTCTTTTCAGGCCATGCAACGCAAGCTGATCAGCATCATGGATATTATTCGTTCCGATCCGGCTGTGGACAGCATATCCGGTTTTACCGGAGGCGGACGACGCAATTCCGGTTTCATGTACATTTCCCTGAAACCAATTCGTGAGCGCAAGGTTTCCGCCGATCAAGTAATGGCCAGGCTGCGCCCCAAGCTTGCCCGCGAAGCGGGAGCAATGCTTTTTCTTCAGTCGGTTCAGGATATCCGTGTCGGCGGCAGGTCCGCCGGAGCCGCCTATCAATACACATTGCAGGCTGAAGATCTGACTGAATTACGGTTGTGGGAAAAACGTATCAAGGATGCACTAAGCGAAATTCCCGAATTGACGGATGTAAATACCGATGAGCAGGATAGAGGATTGCAGACTTCCGTTACTTTTGACCGGGACACAACCTCGCGCATGGGAATCACTCCGGCACTTCTTGATACGACATTAAATGATTACTTCGGGCAGCGTCAGGTATCCACCATTTACAATCCTTTAAACCAATACCGTGTCATCATGGAGGTCTCACCTCCCAATTGGCAAAGTCCGGAATCCCTTAAAGATGTATACATTATTATCCCTCCCAATGCTCAACTTCCGAAAGGAGCGCAAGTGCCACTTTTGTCCTTTGCCAGCTATGGTTTGACCAATACACCGCTTGCCGTCAACCATCAGGGACAATTTGCCGCATCCACGATTTCTTTTAATCTTCCCCTGGGAGTATCGCTTTCTCAGGCAACAGCGGCAATTCAGAAAACAATGGATCGTATCGGCGTTCCCGGTTCCATTCGGGGAAGCTTTCAGGGAACAGCCCAGGCATTTAAAGAATCATTACAGAGCCAGCCTTTGTTAATTCTGGCGGCACTCATTGCCATATACATTGTGCTGGGCATACTCTATGAGAGTTATATACACCCGATCACCATTATATCCACACTGCCATCCGCCGGTGTGGGGGCGCTACTCGCCTTAATGATATTCAATACTGAATTCAGCATCATGGCTTTGATCGGTGTTATTCTGCTGATCGGCATTGTCAAGAAAAATGCCATCTTGATGATTGACTTTGCTCTGGACAAGGAACGAAAAGATGGGAAAAGCCCTGAAGAATCTATATTTGAAGCCTGCATGATGCGTTTCCGGCCGATCATGATGACAACGATGGCGGCTCTTTTCGGCGCCCTTCCTTTGATCTTGCTCACCGGAGCAGGTTCCGAATTACGCAGGCCTTTGGGAATTTCTATTGTCGGTGGGCTGATTGTCAGTCAGATTCTAACACTATATACAACTCCTGTCGTTTATTTATACCTTGACCGTTTCCGGCTGTTTTGTTTAAGAGTATTGAGACGGAAAAGTGACAGATTGCCGCAGCAGGTGCCGGAGAAAACTTGAAAAGGATTATTATGAAAAAAATATTAATATTAAAAATGCTTCTTGTAATTTTACTTATGATATCCGGCTGCTCCGTAGGTCCCGATTATAAACGCCCCGACGCGCCGGTACCATCATCTTTCAAGGAACTAAAAGGATGGCGCCAAGCGCTTCCCCGCGATCAGGAAATCAGAACAAAGTGGTGGGAAGCCTTCGGCGATCCTATACTTAACTCACTTGCCCAGCAGGTAAATGTATCGAACCAGTCGATTGCCTTGGCGGAGTCTCAATATCGTCAAGCACAGGCGCTGGTGCAACTGGCCCGGGCTAATTACTTCCCTACTCTCGGTGCGGGAGCAGCCTATATCCGCTCGCGACCTGCCGGGGAAACCTCTGACACGGTAAACCAGCATCAGATTTCTCTCAATGCCATCTGGGAAGTAGATTTATGGGGGAAAGTGCGAAGACAAGTGGAAGGGAGTACAGCATCTGCCGAAGCATCTTTTGCTGATTTACAAGCTATGCGTTTATCGATGCAAACGGAACTCGCCCTGAATTATTTTCAGCTACGGACTTTGGATGCTCAAAAGAAAAATCTTGATGAAGCGGTTGAAGCTTACACAAAAGCTCTGGAGCTTACTTCAAACCGCTATAATGCCGGTGTCGTGGCCAAGGCTGATGTTGCCCAAGCCCTGACCCAACTTAAATCCACTCAAGCTCAGGCTATCGATAACGGTGTGCAGCGGGCGCAACTGGAACATGCCATTGCATCCTTAACCGGCAAGCCACCGGCCGATTTTTCTCTGCCACCTGTGATATTTGCTCCGCCGCAAATTAAAATTCCTGTGGCTATTCCTTCCGATCTGCTGGAACGCAGGCCGGATATCGCCTCGGCGGAGCGCAAGATGGCGGCGGCGAATGCCCAGGTCGGAGTTGCCAAAGCGGCATATTATCCATCTCTTTCTCTTTCCGGGTCATTGGGATATCTAAGCGCTGAGCTAGCCACCCTGTTTACAGCGCCAAGCTTTTTCTGGGCTTTAGGACCGATGGCTCTGGCGACAACTTTATTTGACGGCGGGGCGCGTAAAGCACAGTCTGAGCAGGCGATGGCCGCATACGATGGAACAGTAGCCTTTTATAGGCAAACAGTTCTTACGGGATTTCAGGAAGTTGAGGACAACCTGGCCGCCCTGCGCATACTTGATGAAGAAGCGCAAATGCAGGAGCAGGCAGTAAATTCCTCTCATGAATCCGTGACTCTGACGACCAACCAGTATCGGGCGGGAATTGTCAGTTACCTGAATGTAGTTACCACCCAAATTATTGCTCTGACAAATGAAAGAGCGGCCATCAGTATCAGCGGCCAGCGCCTGAACGCAGCCGTCCTGCTCGTCAAAGCTCTTGGTGGCGGGTGGAGTGCGCCGGAAGCGCCTGGTGTCAATCAAAAGTAAAATCCTTACCCATGAATTTACTGAATCTACCGAGGCGTTGGATGTTTTAGTGGAAAGCTTCATCAAGCCAACGTTTATCAAATTATACTACATCATCAGAGAAAATGTGGGCGATAAATATCCTAACAAAAAAGAAGAACTCTGTGCTATGAGTATTCTCGGCCAATATCTTTACTTCCGCAATGCCCGACCTATTGTTTTCCGGTTGCGGCATAAAGAAGGATATACTGACGAAGACATCAGAGAAATAGCCGAACATATAATAAATTTTTCACTAGAGGCTCTTAATAACTATGTTAAGGAAAATTAATAGTAGGGGTTAATATGATCAGGAAAATTCTTTTAGGTTTTATTTGCATAATATTTTTAAGCAATGATGTTCTGGCTGCCGAACTTATTGCCAAAGGCGATGTTCTTAATTTGCAACAGTGTATCGAAATCGCGCTCAGTAAACATCCCAACATCAATGCTGCCACAAGCACTATAAGAATAACTGATAGTAAAATCGGCCAGGCCAGAGCAGGTTATT
>PLNU01000077.1 GCA_003142835.1 Syntrophaceae bacterium | reverse complement strand
GTGTTGCGCTGCAAACTGCACCGCTCAATGTATATTCATATGTGTGACCTTTAGGTTATACGCCTCGCGGTTCGGTTTTTTGCGCGCCGCCTTGCATCTGAACATTTTTGAACAGCCCCCAAAAAAACATGGAATTTTTCAACGACCATTCAATTGCTGATTAAAGCCGGAAGCATATTTATAAATACGTTTGGTTCGATGCTGAAACTTCCCGTAAATGGATAATCCAGCGCGATAATTGTAAAAAGAGAAAAGGCAATCATCGCTGCCAGACTGGCTGTCATGATTAATTGTTCGATGTGGTTTTCCGTGCCGAACAACATTGTAAAGGCGATGGTGATGAAACTTCCGACAATCAGGATAGCATAGAGAATCGGATGAATACCGGTACTGGCATAGACAAGGCGCAGTCTTCTCATTTCACTTGCTTCATTCATTTTCTTGACAGACTCCACCAGGAAAATTTTCTGGATTTCGTTTTTCGGCTGAAATCCACTGTATAATCGCACCAATTTCTCTTGAATTTCCTCCACTTGGGAACTTCTCTGGCCTTTGGCCATTTTTTGCCATTCGTCACTGACAATCGCGTTTACATATTCCTTCAGTTCACCTTTGAGTCGTTCGCGAAATTCGGCTGGGAATGGTGTTGTGTTCTGGTAAAGAGAAGCAATGCAATTAGCCTCTTTGTTTGTAATTTCATTGGCCTTGTCAAAATCTCCCCATGTGACGACCACGGTGAAGGCAAGAATGACCGCGTAAATTACACCGAGGGTGGCAAAAATAAAGCCGGCAATATCGTTGTGACTTTTGCGACGGTGAGTTGGATAATATTTCCGGAGGATGACAAGACTTATGATGGTTAAAAAAACATAGATAATGATGATTAAAAAACCAAGCAGAACAGTCGGTACGTATATGAGCAGAAACTGGATGAATGACATAATTTTCTCCTGAAATAATTTGATTGTGACTGCAATTTCGATCAAACTCTACATAATCGTTTTTACATCTACGAAAAAAGTCAGCCGCGGCGAATAGCCATCGGCTAAAGTGATTTGTTATGCATCTCCGTTTTCTTCAAGGTGTTTTACGTCAACGAGATCTTTATCTCTTCCGGTCGATTTTTTATTTTGTATAAGGTTTTCTTTAGAAATAAAAGGAAGATTTAATCCTTCGATGACGATCGTTTTTATGGAAGGATAAGCGTCACTAAAATCAACGCCATCAATATGGGTTATAAGGTCTATTCTGCGGGGCGCAATACCGATTTGAAAGACTATGCCTTTTTCCATGAAAGTTTTTTCTGTTAACCCTGACGTCGGTGCGCCGAAGGAGGTAAGGGAAGATAAGATTTTTTTAGAATTTTCTGCGCTTGCTTCTATCCATATGTCAAAATCACCGGTTGCTCTTGGGTATCCATACGCAGCAAGGGCATACGCACCGACAATGAGAAATTTGACCTCATTGCCTAATAAGGTTTGTAACATGTCTTTGTAATCTTCGTTCAGCATCTTTATTGCCTTTAAGTGACCACAGTTCAGATGTCAGTTCCCAAACAAAAGATATTCTTTCCTGAAAAGAGGCATTTACAAAGCAGTCATCTTGTTTGGTTTGTTTTTTTAATATGGTTTTAGTTCTATCTAATTTCATACGATATTATACCATATTTTGATTCACTTGTCTGCATAACGTTTGACATAACAACTTGCTCACCGGCGTGGCGCGCCGTTTTGCCACGTCCGGTGCAGCTACTCGTTAGATGATTTATTTCGCCTTTGTTGTTGTACCGCAAACCGGACAAACTCGTTCATAGCTTTTATTCTTTCTTCATTCTTCGTATACCTCTCACCAACTTTCGAAATCAAACCTAACTTCATCATTGATTTAAGAGCAAATGCAGGATTAATAACGCTTATTCCGTCCGATGATGAATTCGATATGACAAAACTACGGCTTTCCACGTCGGCAATGGTCTCTCTTTGCGATCGGTCGGCACTGGCCTCTCTTTCCGATGGGTAGGCAAGGGCCGCTCTTTCCGATGGGTAGGCAAGGGCCGCTCTAACGAAATTTTGAAATCTATTATCATCTCCAAGAGTCTTTTGCATTCCCTTCAACGCTTTTAGTTCATAGTGCTTGTAGAAATCATAAAGCTCCACATTCAAATCATTGAGCGCAGAAGCCGTCCGCGACTTGAATTGCCTTACAATTCTGTTTCTCTTCCACTGATCTTTTTTATCAGAAATGTATACTGATGGCGCAATTACGACTATCAGCAGTAGGATGAAGGCTGCAACATACGTGAGGGTGCGCACAACTTGAACCCATAGCGAACCGGATACCACCTTCGTGATAAATGTCTCTTTTGTCTGCTCTGATTGGCGGTCGACTAAGAGAAGCTTCTTCACGCCTGCAATTTTCCCTTTTGGAAAAATGGTGACTGCACTCTGTTCCGGGTTTAGGATGAGGAGCTTCGTGGTGAATGACTCGTTAGGCTCAATTATCATCTGCGAGAACTTAACATTGGAAGGGTCACGGACGCTTATGCCTGCATTCTGTCTCAAGTAATCAGTCGTGGCACTAATGACCTCCGCTGTTATGATTTCACCGGAACTGATACTAAGACCTAAAGGAGCAGCGTTATCGTAATATGTTTTAAGAATCGGGTACCGACCTTCATTGCTAACCCTAACAATAATTACAGATAGCGTTTTGCGGGCCTTTCTTATATCTTCATTGTTGTAGATGATGCTTAACCCGGTAACATCTTCTTTAACGTCAAGGATTCTTGTATTGCTTAGGATTTCGTACTTGACGGCTGGACTTGTATCCCTGATGAATTCGGTGTAGACAGCAATGCCCCCAAACAAGGCCGCAAGAATAAACCCAAGGAAAGACCAGCTAAACTTTTTATCGATTTGTGCTAACTTTGCAATTATTCCCATATTCCTCTCTATGATCATCTAACAATTAATATACGTGACCATTTATATATACAGGCTTGAAACAAAATCTGTTCTTTGCCTGATATATTTTCTACACGAATATTTGTTTGAAATCAAATAATTATTATTGAATTTTTCCTTGATTGACAAACGAGGCATGAAAATAGATAATACTGAAGATTTTAAAATATTAGGGATGGTGAGTCTATGAAACTGGCAGAGAATGAAGAACGAGCATTGAAACAATTGCGAGCGGAATTGTCTGCGAGATATCCGATTATTGATTTTCGCCTCTATGGATCGAAAGCAAGAGGAGAGGGAAGGCAGGACTCCGATCTCGATGTCATGATAGAACTTCCCGATTATGACAGGGCAATGGTAGCAGAGATTGACGACATCGTCTATAGGATCAATCTGGAGCATGATGTTTTCATTTCCGCTCTGGTTTTCGGAAAGGATGAACTGGAAGAGGGGCCGATGTCCGAATCCCCGATTTATAAAGTCATCCAGAGAGAAGGGATTCCGCTATGAGCATAGATGAGAAGAGAAAATTGCTTGCCCTGCACAGGTTGCAGCAGGCGGCAGAGAGCCTTCAAGAAGCTCAATATCTCTTCGCTGGCGGGAAAAGCCTCCGCTCTGTGGTTAATCGCATTTATTACGGAATGTTCTACGCCGTTCTGGCCATTCTGATCTATGAGCCCTATGTATCGTCAATATAACTATGCTGCGTTAGAAAGGAAAACATTGAAATATTATCCGGTTTTTTGGGACATTGCCGATAAGAAATGCGTCGTCGTGGGGGGCGGTGAAGTTGCCGCAAGAAAGGTCAAAAGACTCCTGGATTGCGGCGCTAAGGTATCTGTCGTTAGCCCGGAGCTGACTTCAGAACTGGCCGCTTTGAAAGATGCTGATATGATCAATCATATAGCCAGCGAATATTTAAGCGAGTTCATTTCTGGAGCAGCATTAGTTATTGGAGCAACAGATGATGAAAAAACGAATTTGGTGATATCCCACGATGCCCGCGAGAAGGGCATTCCCGTAAATATTGTTGATGATCCGCAAAAATGTGATTTCATTTTGCCCTCGATTGTGGAAAGAGGCGATCTGGTAATCGCCATCGGCACTGGTGGCAACTCTCCTGCGCTTGCCCGCCATTTGCGTGAAGAATTAGAGTCTCGCTACGGCGCGGAGTATGAAATATTTCTCCAGATTCTGGGGCGCCTGCGTTCCCAAATGACAAAAAATGCCGGTGCCGGTAGAAGCTGGTTTGATTCCTTGCTCTCTTCAGGAATATTGGAATTAATCCGAAAAAAAGATTGGGAAAAAGTTAAGAAGACTGTGCGGGAGATAACCGGTCAGGAGGTGAAAATTGACATTGTTTAGTTTAGAACTGATTTTATTCAAACTGACCCTGGCTTTTTGCACTCTTTGCACTTTTGGCTATTTGCTTTCTCTTTTGATTAAGAGAGTAATGCTGGCCAGAGTTTCCACCTGGGTCTTGACTATTGCCTTTGGCTTCCTGACACTTAATTTATTGGCTGCCTTTATAAATTCGGCAGGGCCTGTAAACCTGGGTTCACGCGCTTTCTTTTTGTTTTGTGCCTGGGCGGTAAGCGGGCTTTATCTGGTGTTCCAATTTAAAACAAAGACAAGATTATTGGGTGCTTTCATTTCCCCGTTCATTTTATTGCTGATGATTGCAGCTGCCGGACAGGAAACAGGGAAATCTTTACTACCCGAGAATTTACAAAGTTGGCTCACCACATTGCATCTGGTTTTTGCTATTATCGGAGAAGCTCTTTTTGTTCTAGCCTCTTGCGCCGGCGTCATGTTCATCATCCAAAACGGTTTGCTCAAGCACAAGAAGCTAGGCAAGATGAGCCGGTTGCTGCCATCACTCCATGATTTAGACAGGATTAATCATCTTTGTCTGCTGTGGGGCTTCCCCATTTTGACAATAGGCATTATTGCCGGAGCCGTTTTTGCGGGCATGGCTTGGAAGACTCTCTGGCCTGCGGACCCGAAAATTATCTGGTCTTTTGCGGCCTGGGTTATTTATGGATTTCTGCTGCATCAGCGTCTGGCCATTGGCTGGAAAGGTTCCCGGATGGCGGTATTATCTTGCGCGGTGTTTATCCTTTTTCTGTTGTCCTTTTTGGCTGTGAGATTTTGTTTTACTACTTTGCATGATTTTATTTAGAAAATGATATTATTAATTGGGTTAAATCATAAAACGGCGCCGCTCGCTGTTCGCGAAAAACTTTTTGCCGGTTGCGAGGAGAAAAAGAATTTATTGTCTGATGTTCTTCGGCTGCAGGGCGTGCAAGAGACTCTCTATATTTCCACCTGTAATCGGGTCGAACTGGTTGCAGTAATGGACGGCGAAGAGGAGACAATTCAGACTCCGAAGAGTTTTCTGGCCCAAAGCGGCGGCCTGACTGATCAGGAAGTTGCCGATTGCCTCTATGTCTATCGTGACGCAGAAGCAGTAAGGCATCTGTTTCGGGTGGCGGCAAGCCTCGATTCGCTGGTCATGGGTGAAACACAGATATTAGGACAGGTCAAAGATGCTTATCGGCAGGCGATGGCACATAACGCGACCGGCCTTGTGCTCAATCGTCTGATGCACCGGTCTTTCCGCACAGCCAAACGGGTACGCACGGAGACGGCGATAGCGGCAAATCCCGTATCGGTCAGTTTTGCCGCGGTGGAGCTGGCTAAAAAGATATTCGGCTCGCTTGCCGGCAAGAAAATATTGCTGATCGGCGCAGGGGAAATGGCCGAACTGACCGGCGTGCATTTGATCGGTAACGGCGCTGAAGAAATAACCGTTGCCAACAGGTCTCAGGCTCAAGGGACAGCTCTTGCCGGAAAGTTTCATGGGAAGGCAATTTTGCTTGATGATCTTGACGCAGCGTTGATAGATGCGGATATTGTAATCAGTTCCACCGGTGCAGCCAGGTATGTTGTTACGGAGGAAAGAATCAGGCACAGTATGCGTAAACGGAAAAACCGCCTGTTGTTCTTGATTGATATTGCCGTTCCCCGTGATATTGAACCGACCTCGGATAGTATTGAAAATGTTTATCTTTACAACATCGATAACCTGCAGGACATTGTCGATGAAAATATGAAAGGCCGCAAAAAAGAGGCGCTCAAAGCCGAAGCGATTGTGGAAGAAGAAGTCATCCACTACAATAATTGGCTTAAGGAACTGGAGGCTGTTCCGACTATAGTATCGCTGCGCGCGAAGGCCGAAGGGATTGTGCGCGTGGAGATGGAAAAATCATCAGGCTGGATGCAGAAGCTAAGTGAAGAAGACAGGGAAAAAGTTGACAATTTGGTGAAATCAGTAGTCAACAAAATATTGCACGCCCCGGTTACTGTTATGAAAGAGGAGAGTTCCGAAGTAAGTTCTAAAGAAATTGTTGCCGCGGTACGGCAGCTTTTCCGGCTGGATGAATAAATGTAGATGCTGCAGTTGAGTCGGAAATAATTCAACGAAATTTCCCCCTTTTTAAAGGGGGATGAAGGGGGATTTTTCTAGGTGCAAAATCCTTCCTAACCCTCCTTTATACCCTAAAGGGCACAAGTGAAAGGAGGGAATAATTGCAGGCAGAGAAAACTATGTTTATTTCCCTCTCACTTCATGGGAGAGGAAATGATTTTAACGGAATCGGGAGTTATATGCACATAAAAATAGGTACACGCGGCAGCAAACTGGCTTTGACTCAGGCCAATCTTGTTGCCGATAGTTTAAAAAAAATAGCTTCGGGAATTACCGCTGAAATTTGTGTCATCAAGACCAGCGGCGATATTATGCAGGATGTGTCATTGTTGAAAATCGGTGGCAAAGGTGTTTTTGTGAAGGAAATTGAAGATGCTCTGCTCTGTGGTATAGTCGATCTGGCTGTGCACAGCATGAAAGACGTGCCGACAGAAATTCCCGAAGGACTAACCTTTGCGGCAATCATGCAGCGCGAAGATGCGCGCGATATTCTCGTTTCTAAAAACAACAGAAAAATGGAATTTATGCCCCGGGGCGCAAGAATCGGCACCGGCTCAATGCGGCGGGCAGCTCAGCTTATGGCTATCTTGCCCGATCTGGCTATCGTTTCGTTGCGCGGTAATTTAGAGACGAGGTTGAAAAAAATAGAAACGGAAAATCTCCACGGCGTTATTCTGGCGGCGGCCGGGATGAAGCGCATGGGACTTACCGAAAAGATTTCACAATATTTGCCCGTAGAAACAATGCTTCCGGCAGTAGGACAGGGAGCTTTAGGTTTGGAAATAAGAGATAGTGATGATAAGCTCAAGAAAATATTGGCGAAATTAAATCATGCGCCGACAGCCGCGGAAATTACAGCGGAACGGTCTTTTTTGCGCCACCTGGGTGGCGGCTGTCTTTTGCCTATTGCCGCTTTCGGGAAACTGGAAGGCGAGCAACTAACGCTTGCGGGTCTTGTGGCCGCGCCGAATGGCGCCAGCGTGATTCGGGACAAAGTCAGAGGCGCCATCGCAGAGGCGGATGAATTAGGCAAAAGGCTGGCCGACATGATTATGGAGAAAGGCGGTAAAAAGCTTTTAAATCTGGTGTGCTGAAAACTAAGACACAATATAGTGGTTGTCATTCCCGCGAAGAGGTTTGTCGTAATGACCGATGATGCTTGCGCTTTATGCGTAATGTCCCCCGCTGGCGGGGGTAGGGGGTGGACGGGTGTTAATGCAGCTGTAATGTTCACTAGTTAGAGATTGGGAGTTTTTTTCCACCTCCGTCACTGCGTGACACCTCCGCCGGCGGAGGATATGAAATGACGTCCTTTAATATTGCGACACAGTCTCTTCGCGGGAATGACATTATTGGTGAGTTATGAATCAAAAAATAAAACCAGGGAAAGTATATATAATCGGAGCGGGGCCGGGCGATGCGGGTTTGATAACCATCAAGGCGGTTGATTGTTTGCGGCTGGCCGATGTTGTCATCTACGATAATCTTGTTAACGAAGAGCTACTAAAATATGCGCCCGAGCAGGCTCGCTTTATTTATGCCGGGAAAAAAGGCGGCGATCATACATTGTCGCAGGATGCCATCAATGATTTATTGGTCCAGGAGGCGCTGGCCGGTAATATCGTAGCGCGCCTTAAAGGCGGTGATCCATTTATTTTCGGGCGCGGTGGCGAGGAGGCCGAAGTGCTGGTGGCGCACGGCGTGCCGTTTGAAGTGATTCCCGGTGTCACCTCGGCAATTGCCGTTCCCGCTTATGCCGGAATTCCGCTGACGCATCGCGGTCTGACTTCTACGGTGGCTTTTGTCACCGGCCATGAAGACCAGGCCAAAGATAAAAGCGATATTGACTGGCAGGCGCTAACTGGCATTGGCACACTTGTTTTTCTCATGGGAATGAAAAACATCGCGCAAATTGTGAAGGCATTAACCATTCACGGCAAAGCTCCCGCAACACCGGCGGCGCTGATTCGCCGGGGCACAACACCGCAGCAGGAAATTATTACGGGCACTCTGGGCACTATTGCTGAACTCGCGCAGGCGCGCAAGTTTTCGCCTCCGGCAATTCTTGTTGTTGGCAAAGTTGTCGATTTGCGCGACACTTTAAACTGGTTTGAACAAAAACCTCTTTTTGGCAAAGGAATTGTTATTACAAGACCACAGAGGCAGACCGACGATCTGGCTCGTCTACTGATAAGTGAAGGCGCATACCCCATTTCTTTCCCAACAATAAAGATTGTTCCACCGGAAGATTGGCAGGAGTTGGATGAGGCCATCGATAAACTTACCACCTATGACTGGCTGATATTTACCAGCGCCAATGGCGTGCAATTTTTCTTTGAACGTCTGTGGGAAAAAAATAAGGACATTCGTGATCTGAAAGGAATTCAAATTTGCTGTATCGGCCCGGCAACGGCCAGGCAGATTGAAGACAAAGGGATCAAAGTTGATCTTGTTCCAGAGCAGTTCATCGCCGAAGGAATTCTTCAGTCTTTTGCTGCTATGGATTTAAAGGGAAGAAAAATACTGATTCCGCGGGCAGCCAAAGCCAGAGATGTTCTTCCGGAAGGCTTAAAGAAACTTGGCGCCAGCGTTAATGTTGTCGCCACTTACCAGACGGTTAATTCAGGCAAGAAAAAAGAAGAGCTTACGGCATTGATTAGCGACAATAAAGTGGATGTCATTACTTTCACCAGTTCGTCAACCGTGGCAAACTTTGTGGAGATTATGGGACGTGATTTTACTCTGCCAGCGCACGTCGATGTTGCCTGCATCGGCCCTGTTACTGAAGCTGCGGCAAAAAAAGCAGGATTCAAGATCGATATTCAGCAGGAGGAATATACAATGGAGGGTCTGGTGCAGTCCTTGGTTGATTACTTTGGAAGGAAATCAGCTGCGACTGGAAAATGAGGCAAGAATATATGATCGGTATTTCCAAATTATATTGCGGGGCAGTGGAGCCAGCGGATGTGCTCAGATACAACCGGCACTCCGGCAAACTTCCCTCGCATCTTTTACAATTTTCCGCTGATAAAAAACCGGTTGTCGTCTGGAATATGACGCGCCGCTGTAATTTAAAATGTATTCATTGCTATTCCAATTCCGACAACATCAATTACCCCGACGAGATGACAACAGAAGAAGGGAAAAAACTTATTGACGATCTGGCTTCGTTCGGCTCTCCCGTAATTCTGTTTTCCGGCGGAGAGCCGCTTTTGCGTCCGGATTTACTGGAGCTGGCGCAATATGCAACAGATAAAGACATGCGGGCGGTCATTTCCACAAACGGCACGCTCATTACCAAAGAGATCGCGGCCAAACTCCAGAAGATAGGCCTTTCGTATGTTGGCGTGAGTCTCGACGGCTTGGAAAAAACGCATGACCGCTTCCGGGGCAAAAAGGGCGCTTTTGCTGCGGCCATCGAGGGAATAAGAAATTGTCGCGATGCCGGAATCAAGGTCGGCATCCGCTTTACGGTAAATAATCACAATCTGTCGGATGTTCCTGCCATGTTTGATCTGCTGGATCAGGAAAACATAGAGAGATTGTGCTTCTATCATCTGGTCTATACCGGACGCGGCTCCAAACTGCGTAAGGATGATTTGACGCATCAGGAAACCCGCAAGTTGCTTGATTTAATTATGCGGCGGACAAGACAAATGTTTGATGCAGGCAGGCAGCCGGAAATTCTCACCGTGGATAATCATGCCGATGGCCCGTATCTGTATCTGAAAATGAAAGAGGAAAATCCCGAGCGGGCCAAAGAAGTACTCGAGCTTCTGGAAATGAACGAGGGCAATAGCTCCGGGCACGGTATCGGCTGTGTCAGCTGGGATGGCGAAGTCTATGCCGACCAGTTCTGGCGCAACCAGCCTTTGGGCAATATCCGGCTCAAGCCCTTCAGTAAAATCTGGTTGGATGGGGAAAACAAATTGCTTGTCAAACTTAAAGACAAAAAGAAACATGTGCACGGGCGCTGCGCCACGTGCTGCTGGCTTACTGTTTGCGGTGGTAACTTCCGCGCTCGAGCGGAATCGGCAGGCGACCTCTGGGGGCCAGATCCCGCCTGTTATTTAACGGATGAAGAAATAAGTAAAAGGGAGGATTGAAAAATGCAATTTCCGGAATATCGTGCCCGCAGGTTGAGAAAAAATGAAAACTTCCAGCGTTTGATTCGCGAGACAAGTTTAAGTGTTGATGATTTGGTATACCCGCTGTTCGCGGTGCCCGGGAAAAATTTCAAAAAGCCCATTTTGTCCATGCCCGGTCAATTCCAGCTTTCCGTTGATAACATTGGCAGGGAAGCACAAAAGGCGCGCGAGCTGGGAATACCGGCGGTGCTGCTCTTCGGTATTCCGGCGGAAAAAGATGAGATGGCGACCGGAGCGTTTGCCAAAGACGGTATTGTGCAGCAGGCCGTCAAACGCATTAAAAATGAAGTGCCCGATATACTGGTGATTACGGATGTCTGCCTGTGTGAGTACACCAGCCACGGTCATTGCGGCATGCTGGAAAAAGATTGCGTGCAAAACGATACAACGCTGGAAGTGCTGGCGGAAACGGCGGTTTCGCTGGCGCGTGCCGGAGCCGATATGGTTGCGCCATCGGCGATGATGGATGGGCAAGTAGCGGCGATCCGCGAAGCTCTTGATGAAAATTCGTTTGAGGATACACCCATCATGGCTTACGCGGCAAAATACGAGTCATCATTCTATGGACCTTTCCGTGAGGCAGCCGAAAGCGCGCCGCAATTCGGTGACAGAAAAACTTATCAGATGGATCCGGCAAACGCTGATGAAGCCATTCGTGAAATAGCGTTGGATGTCGGTGAAGGCGCGGATATTATCATGGTGAAACCGGCACTGGCTTATCTGGATGTAATTTATCGCGCAAAACAGGAATTCGATTTGCCTCTGGCGGCGTATAATGTCAGTGGTGAATATTCGATGATCAAAGCCGCCGCATCGCTGGGCTGGCTGGATGAGGAAAAAGCAATGGTAGAATCGCTTACTGCAATAAAACGCGCTGGAGCGGATATCATTATAACTTACTGGGCAAAAGAGGTAGCGAAGTTGCTGAACAAATAAAGAGGATTTTAGCATGGAAGCTCAATTTGATCGTAAAAAGTAATCCGAATTGGAATGATTTATATGAAACTATTGTTTAGCTGGATTCCGGCCTTCGCCGGAATGACAAAACTGTAAGGGGCGCGAGTTATGAAATCATCACTTGTGCCAATCCCCTATGGCAATAATCTGCGGATGATTGCCTGGGAAGTGACGCGCAGTTGTAATTTAAACTGCGTCCATTGTCGGGCTGCCGCCAATTGCGGGCCATATAAGGGTGAGCTTTCCACCGGGGAGTGTTTTCAACTAATCGACGAAATTGTCGCCATGTCATCACCGGTAATTATTCTGACCGGAGGCGAGCCGCTGCTGCGTCCTGATATTTTTGATATCGCCAGCTACGGAACCAACAAAGGTTTGCGCATGGTCATGGCAACAAACGGTACTCTTGTTAATCCGGCCACCGCAAAGAAAATGATTTCAAGCGGCATTAAAAGAGTCAGCATCAGTATTGACGGCAAGGATGCGACAAGCCACGACGCGTTTCGCCAGGAGAAAGGCGCGTTTGACGAAGTGATGGCGGGAATAGACGCGATGAAAGAAGCCGGTATGGAATTTCAAATCAACACTACCATCACAACAGCCAATCTCCAGCAAATTAAAGATATTCTGGAATTAGCTAAAAAGCTGGGCGCTGCGGCGCATCATATTTTCTTACTGGTACCGACAGGCCGTGGGCGCGAAATGGCAGATCAGGCAATAACAGCAGCCGAATATGAAGAGACGCTGATGTGGTTTCACCAAGAATCCTTGGAATGTTCCATTCAACTCAAAGCTACCTGCGCCCCGCATTACTTCCGCATTCTGCATCAGCAAAAAGGAAAAGGGGAAGAGCGCAAGAAACCGGCGGGACATTTTCATGAAATGACTCGTGGCTGCCTTGGTGGCATCACGTTCTGCTTCATTTCTCATGTTGGTCAGGTGCAGCCCTGCGGGTATCTGGAACTGGATTGCGGCAATATTCAAAAACAGAGTTTTGCCCAAATTTGGGCAAATTCGGGAGTGTTTGGCAATTTGCGAGATTTGAGTAAGTACGGCGGCAAGTGCGGCAGATGTGAATTTATCAAAGTTTGTGGCGGTTGCCGGGCCAGAGCTTATGAAGCAACCGGCGATTATCTGGCGGAGGAGCCGTTGTGCCTTTATGAACCACTAAGATGACTTAAGCGAGGTTGCTTTTTAATCGTCATTCCGGCGAAGGTTGGAATCCAGAGGGGTTGAATTTTAATTAGACAACCAGTTGTATATATTTTGGCAAGTGCAAGAAATGGCACCATCTATATTGGAGTGACTTCAGATCTTGCCAAGAGGATATGGGAGCGTAAGAACAATCTGGTAGAAGGTTTTACGAAACGATATAGCGTTCATCATCTTGTCTGGTATGAATTACATGAAAACATAGCTTCTGCCATTGAACGGGAAAAGAGCTTGAAAGATCAATCTGATCGTAAAAAGTAATCCGAATTGGAATGATTTATATGATACCATTGTTTAACTGGATTCCGGCCTGCGCCGGAATGACGAGAGGGCGAGAAGTATTTATTAAGAGATTAATAGCATGGACGAAATCGATAAAAAGATATTAAATATTCTGCAAAAGGAATTTCCGCTGGAGGAACGCCCTTTTTATGCTATTGCCGAAAAGTGCGGTATCAGCGAAGAAGAAGCGCTATCCCGTATTCAAAAAATGAAAGATGAGGGAATCATCCGCCGGATTGGCGCTGTATTTGACGGCGCTAAGCTTGGCCGCGTAAGCACGCTTTGTGCCGCGCGTGTGCCTCAAGATAAACTGGAAAAATTTGTAAATGCAGTAAACGTAAGCAAAGGAGTGACGCACAATTATCTGCGGGATAATGAATACAACGTCTGGTTTACTTTGAACGTGTCAACCGCTCAGGAGATGGAATCATTTCTGGCAGATTTGAAAAAGAAGACGGGTATTACCGATATTCTGGATATGAGAGCGGTAAGAACATTTAAAATTGACGCCACCTTTGAGGTATAGATTTTAATATTCTGTTCACGATTGTCACTTCGACCGCAGAGAGAAGTCTTAAATGGTGTTTACCAAGAGCTATTATGTTTACTTGCTGACTAATTGGAACAATAAGGTGATTTATATTGGTGTGACTAATGATTTGAATAGACGTCTTTATGAACATAAAAATAAGATAATTCAAGGCTTCACGCAGAAATACAATCTAAATAAATTAGTCTATTTTGAAGAAACAAATGATATTAATGCGGCAATAACGAGAGAGAAAGAAATTAAAAAATGGCGGAGAGAGAAGAAAGATAAACTTGTAAATCAGTTAAATCCGAATTGGATTGATTTAAGTGAACAAGTATAAGATTTCTCGCTTCGCTTCGAAATGACAATTAAATATTTATATGTAACTGGACTATGCACCGTCGAGTGCATGGTCTCGTTAATGCAAGCATAATTATCGGTTTATAAAAAAATTAGTAAGGAGGAGAAGATGGAGGCAAAAGACATTAATTTTGCAGCGATGCCGCAGATGGCTGTGCGGATAGTAACAGCGCCGGCAGAGTTTTTCCGCGAGATGCCCAAAACAGGCGGATTCCTGGAGCCTCTGGTCTTCGCCGGGGTTATGGGATTGGCCGCCAGTATCATCCAAGCTATTTGGAGTTTACTGGGGTTTGGTTATGGCGGCCAAGCTCAATCAGGTTTGGCATCAATTTTTTTATCAATTATTTATATGCCGGTTATTTTTGCCATTTCCAGCTTTATCGGCGCTGCCATTGTGTTTTATATATGGAAATTGATGGGATCGACGGAGAACTATGAAGTTTCTTATCGGTGTATGGCTTATCTGATGGCTTTAGNNTATTCGGAATATTCAGCCAGAAACAGGTATGAGACACCCGAACAAGTGAGGAAGGCGGCGGAAGAAACGGCCAAACAATACCAGCGGCATATTGATGAAGCCAGAAAAAAAGCTGAGCGCAACCGGTAGCATCAAACAAGGAAATAAATATAAAAGGGTTACTGTGACAAATTATGACGAATGAAAATAAAGCTCCACTTCTAGCTCTGGTCGACGGCAGCAATTATATTTATCGCGCTTTTTATGGCGTGCCGCTCTTGACCAATTCCAAGGGCTTTCCCACCAACGCTATTTACGGATTCACCAATATGCTGCTCAAGCTTCTGCGTGATCTTGCGCCGGATTATATCGTTGTCACCTTTGATCTTAAAGGTCCCACCACGCGTCATGAGGAATTCACCGATTATAAAGCAACCCGCAAGCCAATGCCCGATGATCTCATCCCACAGATACCTTTTATCAAGGATATTGTCCGCGGTTTCTCCATTTCTGTATTGGAAAAGCAGGGAGTAGAGGCGGACGATATTATCGGCACGCTGACCGTGCAGGCAAGCAGTAAGGGCTGGCGGACAGCCGTAATATCAGGGGACAAGGATTTGATGCAGCTTGTTAATGAAAATGTCACCATGATTGATACGATGAAAGATAAAACTTATGATGTTGCGGCGGTGAAGGAACGATTCGGTGTAGGTCCGGACAAAGTGGTGGAGATTTTAGGCCTCATGGGCGATACGTCGGATAACATTCCGGGTGTGCCCGGGATCGGCCCGAAGACGGCGCAAAGACTGATTGAAGAATATGGAACGCTGGAAAATGTTTTGCAAAACGCTGAGAATTTAAGAAACATCAAATTACGCGAGACCATGCGTTCTTATGCCGATCAGGCGAGGCTAAGCCATCAGTTGGCCTGCATCCGGAAGGATATTGAAATTGATTTTGATCTGCAAGATGCGGCGCGCAAGGAGTCGGATAAAGAGGTTCTGGCAAAACTATTCAGCGAATTTGAGTTTTCCTCTCTTTTGCAGCAAATCAAACGTGATACGAAAAAACCAGCGAGAGATTGCCAGATAATAGAGCGAAAGGAATCTCTCCAAGAACTTGCTCTGCGTTTGCAGGAATGCCGGGCAATAGCCTTAGAATTTATTTGGGAAAAAAATCCACCCACTGATTTAATCGGCATTTCCGTAAGTACCGGTAGCGATGCTTTTTACCTACCACTGGGACACACAACATCACAGGCACAATTACCGGCAAAGGTTGTATTTGCCGCGCTTGCGCCTGTTCTTGCGAACGTTAAAATAAAAAAATACATTCATGATCTTAAAGCAGCCCTTGTTTCTCTGGAAAATTATGGCGTGGATATTCAAAGTGGAGACGACACAATGCTGGCTGCTTATTTGCTCAATCCGGCCAAACACTCTTATGAACTTGCCGAATTAGCCTGGGAATATTTGCATGAGCAGGTTCCCACTCCCAAAGATATAGCCGGGGGCAAAGGTAAAACCTATCCGTTGAATCTGGTGCCGGTTGACAAAATGGCGGATTATGCCTGTGTGCGCGCAGATGCCGTATTTGCTCTTGTTCCCGTTCTTGCCGGAAAACTGGGCGAGATTAATGCTGTCGATCTTTTCCAGAAGGTGGAGATGCCACTTCTGTATGTGCTTGCCGCTATGGAGAAAAAAGGCGTGCTGGTGGATACGGCTCTTTTAAAACAGATGTCTGAAGAGTTAGGTGAGCTTCTATCCATATCGGAAGAAAAAATTTTTCGTCTGGCCGGGGAAAAATTCAACATTAATTCTCCCAAACAATTGCAGACCATTCTTTTTGACAAGCTCAAACTTCCCAAAGGCAAGAAAACCAAGGAGGGGTTTTCCACTGATGTTGATGTTCTTTCATATTTGGCGCTAAGCCATGAATTGCCGGCAGAAATTCTCGCCTATCGCAGCCTGGCCAAGCTCAAATCCACTTATGTGGACGCGCTTCCCGCGCTCATCAATCCTCAAACAGGCCGGATTCATACCTCCTACAACCAGACCGTTACGGCCACAGGCAGGCTCTCCAGCAGCAATCCCAATTTGCAGAATATTCCCATCCGCACTCTGGAGGGTAAAAGAATCCGCCAGGCGTTTATCGCCGCGCCGGATTGTCTGCTCATCTCTGCCGACTATTCGCAGATCGAACTGCGAGTGCTGGCGCATCTATCCGAAGATGAAGCGCTTATTGATGCTTTTGTCTCTGATGAAGATATTCACAGCCGCACGGCCTCCGATATTTTCGGTGTGTTCCCGCAAATGGTGAATGCCGATATGAGGCGTCAGGCCAAAGTCATTAACTTCGGCATTCTTTATGGGATGAGCGCTTTCGGACTGGCCAAGGAACTGGGCGTATCTCAGAAAATAGCTCAGGCCTACATTGACGGCTATTTTCAAAGATATAAAAAAGTGCGCATCTATCTGGATGGAATTCTGGAAGGCGCGCGCCGGGATGGTTTTGTCTGCACACTTCTTAACCGCCGGCGCTATTTGCCGGAGCTAAAAAGCCCGGTGGCTTCCGTGCGGCAGTTTGCCGAACGCATGGCCGTTAACACCCCTATTCAGGGAACAGCCGCTGATTTGATCAAGGTCGCGATGGTCAATATTGCTCATTTGCTAACCAAAAATAATCTTACTGCCCGTTTGATAATGCAGGTGCATGATGAGCTGGTTGTCGAAGCGCCAGTGAAGGAAAAAGACGAAGTCATGGCTCTGGTCAAAAAAGAAATGGAAGAAGTTATCAAACTTAAAGTGCCGCTCAGAGTCGAAATTTCCAGTGGCAAGAACTGGGACGAAGCACATTAAAAACAGGCTGAAGCGTTTTAGGCTGAAGGCTGAAGCAAAAACCAGACTGCATTTTTGAACAGCCTTCAAAAATTCATTATTCCCTCTACCTTGAGGGGAGAGGGCGAAGACCGGCGTATGCCGGTTTATAGGGGGAGGGTGAACTTTCTCGTTGTCATTGCCGGGCGTGATCCGGCAATCCAGATGATTTGAAAATATTTCTTGAATTACAAGCAATTATTGCGTATTTACCTGATTGGTGGTTTATTGCTTTAGAGTTCCTGACTAATTTATTTTTGTTGGTATCTATCAATGGTGAAAGTAGCAAGAAAAAGTTCTGTATATCTTGATGTATGTTCTCTTTGCCGTCCTTTTGATGATCAGAGGTTTGCGCGAATTCGTCTGGAAACTGAAGCAGTCCATCTCATTTTGGAAAATGTAAAAGCTGGAAAGATGCTTATGATCATATCACCTGTCCATTACGAAGAAATTAAAGCGACATCCAATAATATGGAACGTATAGAAATATTCAGCTTGTTCAAAAATTATGGTGAGATGATAAAAGGTAGCATAGGGGAAATAAAAAATAGAGCAGGGTATTTATATGCTTCAGATTTTGGAATTGCGGATGCTGCGCATATTGCTTTTGCGGAAGCCGCATGCACCGATTTTGTGACATGCGATGATCGGTTACTAAAAAAGTGTTTGAAAATGAGATTTAAAATATGGTGCGGCAATCCACTGCAATATTGCCTTAAGGAGAATCTAAAATGAAAAATGTAAAATACATGGACGAAGAAAACATTATTGAAAAGGGTATAGACATTCTTATCAAAGGTTTAGGGCCGGTGCAAGCTATCCGATTTATGAATATTTCCAAAGAAGTTAAGATGGAAAGTGTCAAGAGACACAGACTATGGCAAAAACAATTGGATAAAGATAAATTTTTCAAAAAGGTCTTCAATTAATCAGCTTTAGTTTGAATGTATAATAAGCGTTGCGCACGGCTACTTATGTCTATCTGATTGAAGCAGAGCCTCATCCGTGTGAAACGGCCGGATCTTGAATATGATAGAAAAGAAAAATATTTTTCATTACTCAATAACTGCTATAAATACCCTTATAGCAGTCTTTGCATTATATTTTGCCTTTAGTCATAATAAGCAATTAACGGATGTTGATTTTTTATGGGAAACATCGGTTGCGCAATATATTCCCGTTAAACTTGAAAAAGAACAAGCTTGTCCTGATAATTGTGAAAAAATTCGGTATATCCTGCCAGTTTGGCTCGAATTTAAGATTGTAAATACAGGATTTAGGGCTTTCTCAGTTGATAGTATTTCTGTATTAGTATTTAAATATACATTAGATGATAGTAATGAAATTGCATATCGTTTTTCAGGTGAATTAACCAAACAAAAAAACGGGTTGCCAACAAACGAAATAATAGAACTGCCCGTTGTTTTGGAACCAGGTCACTCAAAAGAATTTCTTAAGAGAGTGCGAATTCCTATTCCACAAAATCTATATCTTACATTCAAACAAAAGTTCAAAGATGGAAAAATCAAAATATTATCGTTTGATAAAAATGATTATCTTATATTTCAACAATACAAAATATCATCGTTAGTATCCCTCGCTGGCGGACAGACAAAAATAGCTGAAGTCCAGATTGGCCAATAAGGATTGGTCAATTCGGGAGATGGCAATGGGTAAAGTCTTTGCTTGACTCATTCCCTGATTGGTGTCCGGGGCAAGAGATATCTGAGAGTTGTCTTGCGATGACAGTGTTTGTTGATATTTACCGAAAAAATACCACTTCTAAATCAAAGATGATAACGCGGCGGCTAGGAGGAGGTGTGTAGGGAACGGTTTCAAACCGTTCCTTACAAATACGTTGAGGACGCCGCCGACGACCTAGGCATACGCCGGGCTTTGCTGCCAACAAAGATAGCGCTTTGATCGGGAGCGCATTTCCGTAAGGGGAGCGCATAATAAAAAAAACTTACCTTACCGAGAATTTTGCCAGCATGGCAAGAATTCCTTTAGAAGCGGTAGTGATCAGAGATTTGCGAAACTCTTCGCAAAATCAGGATCACCAATTAATCTTTTGGCAAAGAGGGTATATTTGCCAACAATCGCCCTGACTGCCAATTTCAGCGTATAAGCCTTCATGGGCTTTTCGATCAGGTAGTTGATGTTTGAGGCAATGCACATGTTCACGATCGCATCGCTGGCTTTACCCGTGATAATGACCGTGTCTTCGGGAGCCCAGGCGTATTGAACGGAAATATCTTCCAGGAAATCGAAGGCGGTTTTCTTGTCCAGATAAACATCCAGGATGAAAATAGCCACACCCGGATGTTTCTTTTTACAAAAGGTCAGCGCTTCTTTATAATTGGTGAACGGATGGATTTCCCCCCATACGTAAAAGCTCTTCAAAATTTCCGTAATCAATGTGCAAACCTGGGGGTCGTCATCAAGGACAATTACATCGAGATTGTTAGACATCGTTTACCTCTCTTCTGGAAAGTTATCGAAAAATCAACCTGCTGATGAACGCCGGGATAGTGAATATGTACGATTAAATATCAAAGAACTTAAAGTTATTCAATATGTTTTGAAGAGGGCAAAGGATCAAGTCTTTGCCCGGCCCATTATAATTATCATAGATAGATCAAATCTCATAAACTGAATATTAAAGAATCAGGGTGTAGCTGCTTTTTTGCCCAGGTCAAAAGCTTGTTTCTTGGCCATTTCGTCTTTGATAATATCTCCCTTGTCGGCGGCTGAGGTCATGACGGCTCCAAGCCAGCTTAGTTTGGTCAATTCCGCTGTTGATTTAAAGCTGTGGACAATAGGGTCAGCCGTGTGCACGTCCGGATCTCCGCAAACCGTGATCANNGGCGCACCACCTGTCCAGATAAGCTTTCATCTGCGAGGTCATGGTCCAGAAGTAAACAGGTACGCTGTGAATAATGGCGTCTGCTTCCAGAATCTTCTTATGGATCTGGAGCATATCGTCCTTAATTACGCAGATGCCTGTTTCGTTGCACTTCTTGCAGTCTTTGCAGCCGGAAATTTTCTTTTTGTCCAGGATAATTTTTTCCACTTCCGCACCGGCATCTTTGGCGCCGGCCAAAGCCTCATCCAGGAGGATATCGCTGTTGCCGCCGACCCGCGGACTTCCCATAATGCCCAGTACTTTCATATTCAACCTCCTGCCCATTTAGTTAGACACCTTTGCAAAACTCCGCTATTCGTCATACCGGTCTTGTGACCTTTAGGTTACGAAGGCCGGTATCCAGGAGACACTTGATAATACTGGATTCCCGCCTTCGCGGGAATGACAATATTGTTGGTTTTATACAGTTATGCAAAGGCCTCAATTAATGTTTCCCAAATTAGTAACTCTTTCGGTATAATTTGTAAACAATAAAAAAGTTGAAGAACTAAATAATTAAATATGCTACAAACCTACATCATCTAGTGTTCAAGGGATAACGTGCCTANNCTGAAAATACTGGATTCCGTGTCGCGCTTCGCTTGCACGGAATGACAACAATGGATATTTTTCTATGAACAAAATTCTTATCCTTTTTGCTCATCCGCGTTTTGAGAAATCAAAAACGAATCGCGCGTTGCTCAAAAACATTGAGCAGCGCCAAGGTGTCACTTTAAATGATTTGTATGAGCAATATCCCGATTTCAATATTGATGTCGATCGGGAGAAAGAACTGCTGCTTGCCCATCAGATAATTATCTGGCATCATCCGCTCTATATGTACAGTGCTCCCGCTCTGCTCAAGCAGTGGATTGATCTGGTGCTGGAATACGGCTGGGCGCATGGTAAAGACGGTGATTTTCTGAAAAACAAAATTATCTTTAATGCCATTACTGCAGGTGGGACCAGGGAGGTTTATGCCCCCGGTGGTTACAATCGGTTTACGATCAAGGAATTTCTTGTGCCGTTCGAGCAGACGGCCACTCTGTGTAAAATGATTTATCTGCCGCCGTTTGCCGTGCAGGGCACTCATTTATTAACCGGCGAGACGCTCCAACATCATGTTGCACTCTATTCCGCCCTTTTAGACAGACTGGTTGCGGGTGATTTTGATATCGAAGCCATGAAGAAAGTTGAATATCTCAACGACTGGCTTTTACCGGAAACAGGATTGGCGAAACCATGAGCAATATCTTTTTACATGACGCGTTAATATACCTGGCGGCCGCTGTGGTCTTTGTTCCTATCGCCAAAAAGCTGGGAATGGGATCAGTGCTCGGGTATCTGTTGGGCGGCATAATTATTGGTCCTTTTTTTCTTGGGTTTATCGGTCAGGAAGGCAAGGACATCATGCATTTTGCCGAATTCGGCGTGGTGATGATGCTGTTCCTCATTGGATTGGAACTGGAGCCGTCCAATTTCTGGCGCATGCGCAATCTCATTTTGGGAACCGGTTCCGTGCAGCTTTGCACAACAACGGTACTTATTTTTGCGGTTTTTCTGTTTATCGGATTTAGCTGGCAGGCTGCTTTGGCTTGTGGTTTGGCTCTGGCCATGTCATCAACCGCAATTGTCATGCAGACGCTCAGAGAAAAAGGATTGACCAGGACCGAGTCGGGGAAAAGCTCTTTTGCCGTACTGCTTTTTCAGGATATTGCCGTCATTCCCATTTTAGCGCTGCTACCGCTTTTAGCGTTTTCCGCTGTTCACGCGCCGGCCACAGGAAATGCCACGCTCCTTTCGGGACAGCCCGGTTGGGCGCAAACTCTAACCCTGCTTGGCGCGGTGGGGTTGGTTATCCTCAGTGGGCGCTTTGTAATTGTTCCCTTCCTGCGCTTTATTGCCCGGATTCATTTGCGGGAATTGTTTACGGCAGCGGCGCTGTTGATTGTAATCGGCACTGCCTATATCATGATGCTCGTGGGCTTGAGCCCCGCATTGGGGACGTTCCTGGCCGGAGTTGTGCTGGCGAACAGCGAATTTCGGCACGAACTGGAAAGCGATATTGAACCGTTTAAAGGTATCCTGCTTGGTTTGTTTTTTATTTCTGTCGGCGCTTCGATCAACTTTAGTTTGATTGTCAATAATCCTTTAAAGATAGTTGCCCTGGTTTGCGGAATCATCGTGATCAAGGCCAGTGTGCTTTTTCTGACCGGAAAACTTTCGCGGTTGAGTTTTGATCAAAATCTTTTATTTACTCTGGGGCTGGCGCAGGTTGGAGAATTTGCCTTTGTCCTCTTTTCCTTTAGTCATCAGCTCAATATTTTATCCACCCAGTGGACTGATATGATGATGGGTGTTACGGCGATCAGCATGACGGTCACGCCTTTGCTGCTGCTGGCCAATGAGCGGTTTATTTTTCCACGTTTCGGGACCAAAGAAAAAGAAGAAAAAGAAGCGGATGATATCGATGTTCACAATCCCGTAATAATTGCGGGGTTCGGCCATTTTGGCAGTACCCTTGGCCGATTTTTGCGGGCCAACGGAATCAACGCGACAATTCTGGATAATGATTCTGATCGCGTCGATCTTTTAAGAAAAATGGGGTTTAAAGTTTTCTATGGTGACGCGACGCGTGTTGATATTCTGAAATCAGCCGGGGCCGACGAGGCCAGAGTTCTGATTGCCGCTATTGATTCACCCGAGACTAATTATGATCTGGTCGAAAAAACGAAAAAATTATTTCCCCATCTTACAATTATGGTGCGTGCCAGAAGCCGTCTGGATGCCTATGAACTCATCGATATGGGAGTGAAAGATATTTATCGCGAATCCCTGGATACATCCGTGCGACTCGGAATTGATGTTCTCATCAAGCTGGGTATTCGCAAGTATAGCGCAACCCGCGCAGGTCAGAACTTTATCAAGTATGATGAAGCGGCGATGTATCAGCTCGCCCCGCACCGGCACGATCAGGATACATATATTTTCAATACCCGCGAGCAAATTCAACTCCAGGAGCAATTACTGACTAACGACAGGGAAGTTAACCCCACTCTCAATGATCATGCCTGGGATAGTGACCTGGTAGTCAATAAATTTGCCGACGATGGGTCGGAGCATTGATTTGCCTCCCATCAGACAGATTTCACCTTAAAAAATCTTTTTATTGACGGAGACTACCGGACAGGGAGCTTCCAGAATAATATGCTGTGCGTTGGAACCGAAAAACAGTTTTCCGACCCTGGATTTTTTTTCGATTCCGATGTAAATCTGGTCAATATTTTTATCCTTGGCAAACTCGACTATATCTTCTCCCGGGAAGAGACCGCGAATCAGCAGATGGGTTTCGCAAGGAATGCCTTCCTTTGTAATGGAAGCTTTTAAGGTCTCCAACTTACTTTCAATCTTGATTAAATCATCAGATTCCTTTTCCGATGCGCCTTCCATAGAGTTGGCAATATAAAGTGTGGCGTTAAAAAGTTTAGCATTTTTCTCGGCTAAAGCTAAAACAGCTTTATCCATTTCAGTCCCTCCGGCATACGCTACTAAAAATTTCATTCTAACCCCCTGTAGTTGATGTTAACTATAGATTTGATGATGCTTTGCTTACGTTAGTGTTGAGTATATGAAAAACACTCACCTGTGTCAATAAGTTTCTAACGGATCATAACATCAAGATATGCCGTGATGTTATAAATACTTGCACGGGAATAACATTCTATTATTTATTATGGACTGTCAGTTATCAGAAGTATTATTCCAATTCTAAATCAAAGCGCTATCTTTGTTGACGTCGCAGCCTGGCAGGGAACCCCGGCGAATGAGACTGTGTCGCAATGTCTTTGCGAGGGGGTACAACGACCGAAGTAATCTCGTAAATATTTGAATATATTAAGATTGCCACAACGCCTGAGAGGCGTTTCGCANNTCGCAATGACAAATGAGGATTACGACACAGTCTCGAATGCTTGGGCATTGCCTGGGGCGTCGTCGACTTCCTCAACGTATCTGTAGGGAACGGTTTGAAACCGTTCCCTACATGCCTCTCCTCCTTGCCGCCTCGATATCATCTTTTGATTTATAGAATTGGAATTACTTTGTGGCACGCCTGTAGTCATAAAACCAGCCAGCCTTCATATGGCTTTCATGTTGTTCTCCATAAAGATAGGTCTCATAGTTTTTATCGCCATCCAGATAATACTTCATCCAGGAGGTGATATATATTTTGGCATGGGTCTGATTTACGGCATCACCCGTATTGATCCAATCCGTATAGGGAAAGTTTTTAAAATAAGCGAGCGTCTTCTCGAAAGAAAAATCTTTGTACATGCTTACAACTTTGCCTGGTGGCGAGGTATCATCGTTTCTGCCGGCGTAACATATTGTTGCCGATTTAATTTCGTCTAGATCGTAACCTGCGTCCATATAGGGAGCCAGGGCTTGAGTTGACTTCACCTCAGAACCTAAAGTGGCTGAGGCGAGCAGTGCTCCGCCTCCACCCTTACCGTATCCCATGAGCTGGAGTTTGTTTGTATCGACAAGGCCTTTGATTTTGCTATCGCCGCGGGTATTTTCGGATTTGAGCATCGCAATACCGGCTTTATGGGCCTCCGTCCACAACGGATTATTGCCCATGACATCGGTAGGCGTCATGCCAAAGATGATATAACCGTGGGTTACAAGGTGGTAGGCAAGCCACCTCATATCATCATGAGAATTAAAGAAGCCCGCCATTAAAGTTGTCGCGGCAAATGGTCCCTTGGCCGTTTCACAAGGGTACCACACTTCCGCTGTCAAGCAACCAGGATTTGGGGGTGGTTTATAGGAACATCTGGTAAACGCTCCCTTTAATGACGGATCAGTTGCCACAGGTTCGGCAGCGGCTCTATATGCTGCCGAGAAAATAATAGTCAGGATACCTAACAACGCCAATGATTTAGTAAACAGTTTTTTTTCTCTCATATGACGTTACCCTCCTTTTGTTAAAAAATCATTTAGACTGGTCTTAAGCTATCTATTAACAATATTAGTCATTTATTTGTGTAGAACTATCTTTTGTCAGCAGCTTTCCCAGTTATTTATGAGATAGTTATACCTATAACTTATACCCTTTTTATCAAAAATCAATGCTCAATTGGTTTGAATGGTATAAATTTTCCTTGAAATATTTTCCCACTTCAAGCTATCATCGCAAAATTTTTGTACCAATTTATCACTGAAAGGTATAATGCCATTTATAGAGGTTACATTGAGTATTATAAAAAAAACAGCGCTTTATTTTGCCCGGAAAGAATTTTGCAGGGCTGCAATACATGAGCACGCTGATCTGAGTATTTTTGAAAAAAAACTCACAGCCACCGTAATTATCGGTCTTATATTGATTGCTTTTAGTAATCTCATCGGCTTACCAGCCGTATTTATAATAGGGGGAATCGCCGCCTGGCTGGAAAAACCAATGCTTGCGTTTATTGGTATGCCTTTGATTTATGGTATTTCCTGGTTGCTTCTTATGTTGGGTGTGTATCTTGCCGGACCTAAATATGGAAAGGCTCTTAGCCGCTGGGCAGCACGGGTTATTTTGGAAAAAATACTTGGCAATGAGGCCAAAACAATTGGGTCTGTGCCGGTGGAAAATCCGGAAAAAACCCACACAAAACAATAAGGCGTTTTTAAACGCTCCAGATTAAAAAATGAGGTGTTAAATGAGTCAGATTGAAGGATTGGTTGGTGAACTTAAAGTTAAAATTATTAAAACATTGGGTTTGATGGATGTTACTCCTGAAGACATCAAAGATGATTCTCCGCTTGTTGGCGGTGATGCGGGCATCGATTCCATTGATGTGCTGGAACTGGTAATGATGATTGAAAAAGATTATGGCGTTAAAATTGATAGCAAAGAACTGGGTGCCAAAGTATTTGCATCGGTGCGCGCGCTAGCCACTCATATTTTCAATAATCAGCGGCAGAAATCTTAAGCTCCCGTGCAGAAAATGATCCTATAGAGTTTTGAGTATTTTTACCCCTATGACGAAAGTATTATTAATATCGGCAAACACTTTGAGAATGCCCTATCCGGTATATCCACTGGGGCTCGACTATGTTGTCGGTTCTCTGGATTCCCGTTATCAGACAAGAATAGTAGATTTGAATACTGTTGCTGACCTGGATGATTTGGGCGCAATTATCAGAGAATTTTCTCCCGATTTTGTTGGTGTATCAATCAGAAATGTAGATAATAGTGATACAATAAACAGTCGCGCTTTTTTATCCGATTATCAAAACTTAGTGCGCCAGATCAGAAAAAATTCGCCAGCCAGATTAATATTAGGCGGTAGCGGGTATACCGTTTTCCCGGTTGAATTTTTGCAGGCGCTGGATGCCGATTACGGCATTGCCGGCGAAGGTGAAAGATTATCTTTGCTTCTGGAGGCATTGGAAAAGAATGAAAGTGTGCAATCCATACCCGGAATTGTGACTAAAGATACTGTAACTGTCACTTACGAGCCATGGGACAGTGCCATCCAAAGACGTTTTGATTCCGCCAGTTCGCACACCGGTTTTTATCTTTCCTACGGGGGCATGCTTAACCTGCAAACAAAAAGGGGCTGCCCCTTTCGCTGCAGCTATTGCACCTATCCGCATATTGAAGGCAGCCGGATGCGGTTTTTCCCCGCCCGCGAAGTAGCCCTGAAAGCCCGCGAATTGCAGGATGCCGGAGCCAAATATATATTCATCACCGACTCCGCTTTTAATGCCAGTTATGATCACAGCCGGCAGGTTGCCGAGGCTTTTATTGAAGCTCACGTATCCATTCCCTGGGGCGGATTTTTTGCTCCCACCATACCTCCCGCCGATTATTATAAACTGCTGGCTGACGCGGGGCTGAGCCATGTGGAATTTGGTACTGAATCTTTATCCGATACGATGCTGGCAAATTTGCAAAAACCTTTTGCCGCCCGCGATGTTTTTGCCGCCCATAAGCAAGCGCTGAAAGCCGATCTATATATTGCCCATTATTTCCTTTTAGGCGGTCCCGGTGAAAACGATCAGACGCTCCAAGACACACTAAATGGGGTGGATACATTGGAAAAATCCGTATTTGTCTTTTTTTGCGGTATCAGGATTTACCCTCATACCGCCCTGTATGAGGTCGCCTTAAAGGAAGGTCAAATTTCCCCCTCTCAAAGTCTTTTGCAGCCTGTATTTTACAGGTCGCCGCATATATCCGGCAAAGAAATTATGCAAGCAGTGGAGAATCATGCCAACGGACGTTTTAATTGGATAATTGGTTCCGGTGAAAATAAAGCAACCCGTGCTTTACCCAAACTATATGACCGGGGATTTACAGGACCACTGTGGGAACACTTGATTCAGTGAGGGCGACTTGATGAAAAGGGAGCAACTGTTTAGCAACCCGGCTGTGGTTATGGGAATAATTCTCCTGGCTGGCAGTGCCCTGGCATTTCTGGTCAATCCTCTACTCGCTGCGGCTATTGCCCTTTTTTATATTCTTCTGTGTGTCACCGCGTCGTTTTTTCCACAAACCAATTTTCTCCTGCCCGTGATCAGCCGTGGTCAAACTGGCGAAAATATGGTCGCGCTCACTTTTGATGATGGTCCCGCCGAACCAACGACAAGGCAGATACTTGATTTACTGGATAAATATTCAGTGAAGGCGACTTTTTTTGTTTCCGGTATCGATGCCCTGCGCTATCCTGAAATCATCAAAGATATAGTTTCCCGCGGCCATTGCATTGGTAATCATTCGCTTAGCCATAATCCTTTTTTAATGCTGACAGGATCTAGTAATCTTTATCGTGAAATCTCTGCCGCTCAGGAAACATTGCGGAAAATGGGTATAAACACACGGGCATTCCGGCCGCCGGTAGGCATTGTTAATCCCAAGCTGTCCCCGATTCTGGATAAATTAGGGATGTTTTGTGTGACTTTTAGTTGCCGCGCTTTTGATGCCGGTAATTTGCGTGTAAAAAATCTTGCCTCTAAAATCCTGATAAAAGTGAAGGCCGATGATATTATCATGCTCCACGATGTACCGCCTCGCAGGAAAGAAGAAAGCGCGCTTTTATTGCCGGAGATAGAACGGCTGCTGGCAGGAATTATCGCTAAAGGTTTACGTATTGTTCCACTTTCCGATTTGATCAACAAAGAAGTCATGAGCAATAGTAAAAATCTTCAGAAAAAAGAAATTAATCATTGATGATCTTGTCAAAAGTCCAATAATCGTCANNGTCATACCGGCGAAGGCCGGTATCCAGAACATATCGAAATAACTGGATTCCGGATCACCCGACATTCGCCCGGCCATGAGTCCGGAATGACAAAACAGGGGTTTCCCGACTTTTTACGGTTTCATCATCATTGATTTTATAAAATTTTTTTGATTGAAAAAATAATCAGTGATATATAGTTATATTCCTGATAAGAATTCTATCTGGAAAGTGATCAGCAAAGGGATGTGATTTGAAAGATCAAAGGCATTTGCTCAGGGAAGTTAATGCAGTAACTCCCAATAAGATCGAGGCTTTAGCTTACGTTCCAACCGATTCGTCCTGGTTTTTGGGTCATTTTCCCAATGAGCCGATTCTTCCGGGGATAGCTTTGATTTATATGGCCGAACAGGCCATTATTCAGGATGCCGCCGCAAAGGGCGAAGAAATTACTTTTGAAGCTCTAAAAAGAGTGAGATTTACCCAGCCTGTTCGTCCGGGTGAATCTTTAAAGGTGAACGTAACCATTGAAGAAGCAGGTGAAGAAACTTTATTTACCTTTAAAGTAGCCCATGAAGAAAATATTGTCTGCAGCGGACTTATCGCAGCGAAGAAGAAAAAAAGATAAACAAGTATATAAGGAGGAAAAGATGCCTGAAACTCAGAATATAAAAGGCATTATAAGGAAGGTAGCTGAAATTATCATTGGAGAACTGAAGCTGGAAGATGTTACAGCAGACACGTTCAATCCGGAGATGGATTTGGTGGATGAATTGGGTATTGACAGTATGGATTTGGCGACTATCGCCCTGGTCCTGCAAGATGAATACAAGATTGTGATTGACGAAGACGATTATCCGAAATTAAAATCTATTCACCTGATAGCTGATTATATTCAGGAAAAACTTACCGCGAAGAGTTAATTGACAGAAGATAATTGTTTATGACCATTAACAATAAAGCAGTTTCTGAACCAGCCAAACCAAAATTCGCCGAACTCTTAGCTAAGCCTGCGGTGAGCGCTCGCTGGGGAAAAGTAAGAAAATATTTTTTTCTGCGGGAATCCACGTACGACATGACTAACCGTTGCAATATCCGTTGTGACGGTTGCTATTACTTTGAAGGAGAAAAGCAGTTTGCCGAGGAGAATTTAGACACACAAGCATGGCGTAAGCTCATGCAGGCTGAAAAAGCTCGCGGTATCACTTACGTGGTACTGGCCGGTGCCGAACCGTCACTGGTACCGGAGCTGTTGGAGGTATGCTATCAAGAAATGCCACTGGGCAGTATTGCTACCAATGGTTTTAAAAAAATACCGGAATCTGTCGGTTACAAAATTCATGTTTCTGTTTGGGGAAACGATGAGACCAGTCTCCGCGTGAGAAAAGCCAGGAATCTTTTAAAGAAACAAATTGAAAATTACAAGAATGATCCCCGTGCTGTCTTTGTTTACACATTTACGCGGGAAAATATTGAAGAAGCAAATGAAGTCGCCGCGCAACTCTTTGCTCACGATTGCAAGCTGACTTTTAACGTTTTTTCTTCTCCGGTAGGTTATACCGGTCCTTTGCGTCACGACGAAGAGTCGCTTAAAAAAGTCCAGTCAACAATGATCGCGTTACTTACGAAATATCCGCAAAATGTTCTTTTTTCCGTTTACAATGCTGTAGCCCATGCGCATAAAAGCTCCTTGCATGATCTATACAGTTGTTCTTATCCCCGGCAAAACCGTTCACAAGACATCGGGTTAGGAAGATCTTTCCGGCAATACAGGACTGACTTAAACTGGGACAGGTCGGTAGCCTGCTGTGTGCCGGATACGGACTGTGCCGATTGCCGGCATTATGCCGCGGGTTCGGCAGTTGTCACCGCCCGTCTCTACCGTCATGTAAACAATCTTGCCACATTCAAATCATGGCTCGATTATGTTGATACTTATCTGGCGGTTTGGGTAATGGGTTATGAAAAAGGGGATAATCTTTGCGCGGAATTAGTCAGTCCGCCGCAATCGGCTTAAAGTAAAAAAAGTACATGCAGCTTTGTCAGCTGTAAAAAAGGTAAAGTAAATGAAGACGGTAAGTTCACTTCTGGATAAAGAATGGTATGATCGCTACAAACGAATATCTACTCTTAATATTCGAAGCTCTATATACGATGTGACCAACCGCTGCAATTTGCGCTGCAAGGGCTGTTTTTTCTTTTCTTCGGGTGAGCATCAAGTCGAAGAAGAAATGGATGTAAAAAAATGGGAAGACTTTATCGATCAAGAAAAAGGTCGCGGAGTGAATCTGGCGATTTTAATCGGCGGTGAACCGACTCTTTGCATGGATCGAGTGGAAGCTTTCTACAAGCGATTGCCCACTTACTGTGCCACCAATGGTCTGATTAAAATTGACCGGAAAAAGCTTCCCGATTTAATGGTTGGGATTTCCTTGTGGGGCGGCGGTGAAGATGAAAAGATCCTCCGCGGACGCGATACTTTTGCCATTTCCAGTAAAAATTATGCCGGTGATCCTTACACCTATTATCTTTATACCATAACACCAAGGCAGGTAGGCAAGATTGAACCGGTAATCAAACAAATAGTGGATGCCGGTTTAAAGGTGCATCTCCAGCTTCTATCAAATGATGAAAGCGTTGATGGGTTTTCCTGGCAGACCAGTGAGCTTAAAGATTTACGTCATGAGATGGACGAAATGCTGGATAAATATCCACGGACTATGATTTCCAGTAAATATTATCACGAGGTAATCACTACTGGTATGATGATGGGGCGGCGTTTCGGCTGGAACGAATGCCCTTCCGTAACCGAATCTATGGACAATCGGAAGCCCCAGCCACGCCGTTTAATTCATTTTTTCCGCTGGGCTGCCGATTTAAAAACTGTGCACCGCTGCTGTACATCGGCAACGCGCGATTGTTCCACCTGTAAAGATGGCGCGGCACATATGAGCTGGATCATGGTCAACAAACGTGAACATATGAAATCAACAGAAGATTTAAAAAACTGGATCGAAGTTTATGAAATGTTTGCCAAGTTGTACAGCTTTATTCCCTGGTAATACCTGATTGCATTTTTGTTGCAGTCGTAGGGTGGAACAAGCGCAGCGGTTCCACCAATTGTAACATGTCAGGTGGATACGCTACGCTTCATCCACCCTACAGCCTTTGTTATCGAACCCCCCTTCCAGAGTATGAGGGGATTTTTTGACTTCAGGATTGCATTTATGGTTTCAAAAAAAGCAGTGATATTAGGTTATGATGCCGTTTCTTCTTTAGGCACTGATCTGGAAAGCCAATGGCAGAAGGCTTCACGTGGTGAAAGCGGTATTGGATATCTGACCAGATTTCCACTTACGGCCGATTTTCCGGTGCGTGTTGCGGGGCAGGTGGCCCAGGTGGATATCAGTCCCTATCCTTTTTTACAGCCCAGGGAAATGGCGCACTGGACATCGCCGATATTCAAATATGCCCTTTTAGTGGTTCATCGTGCATTAAAAAAAAGCGGTATAGAAATAACGCCCGCAATTGCACCGCGAGTGGCAGTTACGTTCAGCACGGCAGTTGGCGGATTGGACGCGGTGCTCCAGGCGGACCGCCTGATGATTGCCGAAAAGAAAATGCCTCATCCATTTACTAATCCCAATTCCTGTATCAATATGGTTGGTGGTAAGGTCTCCATTCTTACCGGCGCGACAGGACCCATTTGTTCCACGATAACTGCCTGCGCCACGGGTATAACGTCTCTTATTATCGGCAAAATGATGCTGGAACGTGGTATGGCTGATGTTGTCATCGGCGGTGCGGTTGATTTTCCTTTGGTTGAACCGATCGTGGCCGGATTTGCCACAATGAACGGCACTTATCGTCCCAAAGAAGGGCAGGATTGGGAATCACCCGAGAAAATCAGCAGGCCATTTTCGGTAAATAGAAGAGGTTTTGTTGTCTCTGAAGGAGCCGGCTGCATTATTTTAACAACGGAAGATTTTGCCAAAGCCCATGGGCTTAAGCCACAGATTGAAATAGCCGGATCGGGAATGACTTCCGATGCGAGTCATTCTGTTTCGCCTAACCTGGCGACTGTCCAGAGATGCATTGGAGAGACTTTGGCCGATGCCGGATTGCAGCCGTCGAATATTGACGCTATTAACGCGCATGCGACATCCACCAAAGTGGGTGACAAAGTGGAAGCTGATGCGCTGCATAATATTTTTGGGGAAAAAGTACCGCCGGTATCAGCAAACAAATCACAGTTGGGGCACGCCATGGGCGCATCCAGCGCCATTGAAGCAATTCTGGCTATGGAAGGAATGCTCAAAGATACATTGCTGCCCACAATAAACTACCTGCATGATCCGGCAATTGATATCGATTGTGTCGCGGAAGGAGCAAGAAAACTTGGTCAGGAATTTGTGCTGAAAAACGCTTTTGGTTTTGGCGGATGCAATTCCTGTTTGATCTTGCACAGAATAGCATAAAGAATATATAGTGAAATTATGAGAGCACCTAAAAATAGAAAAGTATTCGTTGTCGGTTATGGCGCAGCAACGCCACTGGGCAGCACGTTTGAAAAAACCTGGAAGCGTGCGGTAAAAGGGGAAGCTGGTTTCCGCAAGGTAACACGCTGCAAGGTTGAATCGGCCTGCGATATAGTTGGCGAAATTCCCGATTGGTATCCCCTCGAGCTGGACTTCACCGATGCCAAGGAAGTATATAACTGGAACGCCTCTTTTGTGATTTTAACTATGGCCGTTTGCAAAGAGGCTCTGGAAAATTCGGGCATAGTTATTGACGAACAGATTGCCCCACGCATGGCCTGTCTCATCGGTTCCGCGCTCAACGGTTCCGATGCTTTCCGCATAGCCCTGCACGACCTCGAACACCGCGGACCGCTGAGAGTTAGCCCTTATTTGCTGCCGAACCTTTGTGCGAATATTCCTTCCGGCAAAGCCGGTATGATGCTGAAATTTACCGGCCCGATATTTTCACCGCAGGGCGCTTGCGCCTCCGGTAATTATGCTATCGGTATCGGGGCGCGAATGATCCGGGATGGTGATTGTGATTTTGTGCTGGCCGGCGGCGCGGACGCGCCGATCTTACCCGAACTCATTCACGGTTTTGCCAATATGAACGCCACGATTAAAGTTCAACCCGAAGATCGCGGCTATAATGATCATGGGCAGGTATCCCGTCCTTTCAGCATAGACCGTAAAGGATTTGTTCTTTCCGAAGGCGCCGGTGTTGTCGTTCTGGCAGCCGAAGAGTCAATCAAAGCTTACGGTCTTACACCTAAGGCTGAAGTGTTGGGTGTAGGATGGTCCTCCGACGCTCATCATTATACCAGCCCCAATGCGGGAACAATTATTCGCGCAATCAAAGAGACAATCGACGATGCCGGTTTAAAGCCGGAAGATATCCAATACATCAACGCTCATGGCACTTCCACGCCCAAGGGTGACAGCACCGAGGTAAAGTGTTTAAGAGAAGTATTCGGGAAAAAGATAGAAGCCATTCCGGTTTCTTCCAATAAATCGCAACTGGGTCATACATTAGGCGCAACCGCGGCCATTGAGGCCGCTTTATCTATTGAAGGTATGCGCAAGGGCATAATCTTACCCACAATCAATCATATTCCTGATCCTGACTTTGCCGATATAGATGTTGTGCCCAACGTCGCCCGCAAACATAAGTACGAAATCGCCTTATCCAACGCGTTCGGTTTTGGCGGAACAAATTGCTGTGTAATTTTTCGAGGAGTATGAAATGAAGCCCAAGCCGTTTAAACCGAAGATATTTAATGACGATGAGCGTTATGTCCGCGATCAGACCACCGGACTGATCTGGCACCGTGCCCAACACCGGACATTGTATGCCGATACAGATCGTTCCGATGTCGTCTATCATTCCAATTATCTGCGCTATTTTGAATTCGGCCGGACTTCTCTGATGCGTGACGCCGCCTATACTTATAAGGCAATAGAGGAAAGCGGCTATGTTTATCCGATCATTGATTTAGGCATAAATTTCTATCAGCCACTTTACTATGATGATCTGATGTATATTTATACACGTCCGGTGAATCTGGAGCGGGTGCGTCTGCAGTTTGATTACTTAATTACTCATGCTGAAAAAGGCCATATAGTTTGTATCGGATTTACCAAGCATTGCGCCTTGAATTTGTCGGGCAATCCT
The DNA here is from genome assembly GCA_003142835.1 of Syntrophaceae bacterium. GTDB lineage: Bacteria > Desulfobacterota > Syntrophia > Syntrophales > Smithellaceae > FEN-1160. The sequence goes on along the minus strand of PLNU01000077.1, from coordinate 5,313 downwards.
GTTGCTGTTGATCCCAAAACGGTTCATCTATGGAAAACATTTCCGGCGTGAAGAAAAAAGAGCGCTACCCTGTGGAGATCAAGGCCTATCCTTATCTGCAGGATCATTATTTTGAAGGCCAAGCTATACTACCGGCCGTGGAAACTCTGATTATTCTGGCCACGGTAGCTGTGGCAAACTTTCCACAAACAAATATTTGCCTACAAAAGCAGGCGCGTTTTCCCCGCTTTTTATCCATTGATCCTCAAGAACAAATCAAGAAAGTATTTGCCGATATCGCAGAGGCAGGTGACGGCGCACTAGGCGTGACAATTTCCACCATGGCCAAGGTAAAGACCGGAATAATCAGCCGGAGGCTGGAACACGCTTATGTGGAATTTGCCGCATCATCGGCAAAAGAAAATCCTGCCCCTCCACTTGCGGACTTTAAGCATCGGGGCGGTAAGCGCTTCAGTGTGCCCGCGGCGGCAATTTACCGGGAGCTGGTGCCTTTCGGAAAAGCCTATCAAAATATCGTTGGCGAACTTTCTTTGTCACCGGAAGGCGCCATTGCGCAGCTTTATGGAGGTGAAGGAGAGGCCAATGATGATCTGATCGGTTCGCCTTTCCCTCTGGATGCCGCTCTGCACGCCGCCTGTTCATGGGGGCAGCGCTATGCAGGTATTGTCGCCTTTCCGGTTGGTTTTGAAAAAAGAATAATTTACCGCAAAACAAAAAAAGAAAGGAAGTATATCGGTAGAATCACTCCTGTTAATATTAGCCGGGAGCCTTTAATATTTGATGCCTGGATTTATGATTTAAATGGTGTTATTTATGAAATTATCAGCGGCATTCAAATGCGTGATGTAACCCAAGGGCGCCTGCGGCCGCCGGATTGGATTAAAGCGGGTTTGTAGAACAAGGGGTTGCAACCCCTTGTTCTAAAGCTCACGAGAGAAAATCATGGAAAAAATTATATTAATCTACCTTGCTGCTTATCTGGCCGGTTCCATAAACTTCGCCATCGTATTTTTCAAATTGGCCGGCAAGGCTGATCCCCGTTTAAGTTTCAGCGGCAATGCCGGAACGACAAACGTTTACCGGCAGGCGGGGTATTTCTGGGCGACGGTAATATTATTGCTCGATATCGGCAGGGCTTTGGGTGTGGCGGCTGTGGCCGTGCATTTTCTGGAGGGGAAGTATTTACCCTGGGCGGGATTTTTTCTGGTTTTAGGCAATAGTTTCCCCTGCTTCCACAATTTTCGCGGCGGTAAAGGAGTGGCGAACTATCTGGGCTTTACCTTACTTGTTGAACCCTGGGCGGCACTTTTAGCCGCCATCATGTGGGTGGCCACATATGGTGTTTACCGGATAACCTTTGTTGCCTCATTTGTTATGGTGTTTACATTGGCAATCGGGCATGCTTTTTCCAATTACTGGGTATTTAGCGCTGCCTCAGGGGCCGCAGCGACATTCTTCCTGATTTTATATAACCACAGAAAAAATATTATCGAATACTGGCGCGGCAATAATCCGATCGCGCCCAGCGATGAGGAAAATTGATAATTCCATTTCTAAATCAAAGCGCTATCTTTGTTAGCAACGCAGCCCGGCGCATTGACTGTGTCACAATGTCTTTGCGTGTCCCCCGCTGGCGGGGGATTAAGGGTGTTAATGTAGCCGTAATGTTCATCGTAGGGCGCGTCGCGTAACCTTTAGGTCATTCCCAAACGCGCCGCTTCGGACTGCTCGGGGAGCAGTCCCTACAATGTCCACCTCCGTCACTGCGTGACACCTCCGCCGGCGGAGGATAATGAGAGAAGCCATCTCATAAATCTTTGATAATATAAAGATTGCTCCATCCGGCGCGTCTGGTGATGCGCCTTGTTATCTGTTCTTATTAATATTTTATATGCAGGTTATCCGCAGTTTGTGCCAGTTTTTTATCAAGTGTCCAGACGGAAACGCTTGTCAATACAGCAGATGTAATAAGATGTACATCCACATAGCCCAACCCTTTGCCCATTAAATGGTTGTTTTCTATAAATGATAACACTTCTTCATGCTCAGCTACTATGCTCATGGGTAACAATTCCAGGTATGAAAGGATGACCGCTCTGTCCTTAAGATTACCACAGGCAAGCTCGCATACAATAAATGGATGGCACAGAACTTTTCCATTATTAAGCAGGTCGGCAAGCTCGGCACTGCCTTCCCATAAATGTGATATCCAAACCGATGTATCCACAAGGACCATTTTTTAAATTGCGCCCCTTCTTCTCGGTACTGCCTTCAACTGCTTTTGCGTCCCACCCAGCTTGGCAAGCCGCATGGCGCTTTCTCTGGCGATGAGCGCTTCGAGTCCAAGCTTAACGAGGGCGGTTTTTTCCTTGATCCCCGTCATTTTGGATGCTTTGTCCATCAGGTTATCTTCGATATTTAAAGTTGTTCTCATCGTTTCACCTCATACAATTAGATGCCTAAGTATGTATCATTTATGCATATCTGTCAAGTCATTCTCAGTTTACGCCATCATTGAGCGGCGAGTGACCCGCCGCGGGACACGAGTCGCGCTCGAATGGTTTGTTGGACGTCCTGTTTCTTCGTCGGTTTTCTATTTCCGAATTGTTATCATCCATTTCAGGCCGTCATTTCCCTGATCGTGTATGTCATTGTCTTTTGAAGTATTGAATTTCTCTTTCGTGTTTTTCCGCAGCCTCACGCGTTGTGAAGGTCCCAAGATTTCCCGCTTTCCGGTTTTGGGGTTCTTCTTTCGAGAGTACAAGCGGTACTCACCTGTTTTGAGTTTCCTGATCATCTTTCAGTTCTTTTATGGACCTTCAATCGATCAACGTTCAAGGTAAGGGGCGCGCCGCTTGCGGCGCGTCCCGCTTGACCGCAGTGTTAGGCATGAAAGCGGCTTGGATGGCGGCAATATCTGGGATTGACTTTGCCTGCCAGCGCACTATGCGGACACCGGCAGAAGCCAATGCTTTATCTTTTTTTGCGTCGGCGGCCTGACGATCTTCCCTTTGGTGAGTGGCATCATCAAGTTCGATGACGGCGACAATGTTTGAGTCTTTATTGCACACCACGAAATCAGCGCTCATGCGATTGATTCGATTATACCACGCTTGATAGTTGTTGCCTTTCTTGACACCGAGCAACCGGGAAAGTTGAACTTGCGCGAGGATGACATGTTCAGGCAAAGCTTGGATGAGCCGGAAATAGAGGACTTGCTCGGGCTGGGAGAGAGGTTTCTTGGCATAGAAAGGCCACACTGCATCACCGGCACCACCCTGAAATTTGGCTTTCAGGATAGCAAAAACAACTATCACGGCGACGACAACAATCAACAGCAGAATAATCGAACCCATTTTTATTGTTTCTCCTTGATGAGCAAATGCCTAACATCGCTCTTCAACCGCCGCGGCTAGCTGTCGGCTGGAAGAGCTGATTATACCATTAAACATTTTAAAAAATAGGATCATCAGAAAGACTTGATCGCTTTACGACCTTACTAAGACCATATTTTTTTAAAATAGATTCCACTAAGTATTTAAACCATTGTTGTGCATCGGGTGAAACATAAACCATATCTATAATAACATTTGGATCTATATTAATATATATTCCTCCATCTTCAGGAGGTTTTAAATTCCAGTCAATAGTTCCATCTTTAATAGGCAACTGCTGTATTATTGCTCTGACTTCCTTTTCATGGTTGAAACTCGTTCTTTTGTGAATGAAGGGGGCTAGAATATTACCTTCGGGCATATTATATGTTTTGTAATTAATATATTTTACTTTAGATATATATAAATCATTCTTTTTGTAATTACGCTTTAGTTCTGAATTTAGGTGAAAAAAAGTAGATCGAATTGCAATTCCCTCGTCAGATTTTAAATATAATTTCCACAATGCTGCAGATTCTTCTGCACTTAAATTTTTAAAGAATTCTCTTGTATAATCTGTTTCAAGGTGGTGAGTGCCACGACATCGTGGACAACTTTTCGTGCCAGGACATCGTGGACACTCAGTCATTCAACGTAGTTTGTAATCAAATTCATCTACCTGGGTTTTATCCAGGAACAGTTTTAGTTTTTGTTCTTTGACATTAATCGTAGCCACCACGTATTCGAGCTTGAGCTCCGGTGGAACTGAAAAAATCTCACCAAAGATATTGAGTTTCAAGTCACTGCGGATAAGGCGGACCAAGTGATATCTGCCGGTTTCGGGCTTTTTCAATTGGTGTTTTGGTGCTTCATTTTCTTCTGGAAAACGCAGTTTTGCATTTGAAGCGGCAAGGGCTTTCAAAGGCGTCTTTCCGCCAAGCTTGCTGTATCGAAACTTGCTGTTGTGGCGCTGTTCAAACGCCAGCGAACCATCTTTCAGATCTCCTTCCGTTGCCATGACAACCTTTCCGAGAAACATCTGTTGATAACGGTCGTTAAAGCTCTCAATCATTCCATTTCTCCATGGCTCTGCCATTGGGATGAACCATGGTTCAACACCGTTATGCAGGCACAGCCGGATGAGCGGTCCCATGCCACGGGGATGAGTAGGACTGCCAAAGAAGGACATGGCATTGTCAATCTGGACTTGGTCAGGTATTCCCATGCGCATCCAAACTGCCCAGAAGCCTTCAAGGATTGATTGTCCCGATTTGGAAGACAATGGGTACAGTCCGCACCGAACAGTTGCCGTATCGACAACATTCAGGCTGTAAAAACGAACCGGACCCTTCAGATAGCACGGACCAACCATATCGGCCTGATGTGTCTGGTTCGGCAGAATAGATGGCAGTTTGGGGTATATTGTTCCTTTGGCTTCATACTTGCCTGTTCGTCGATGTGTAAGTTCGTTCCGACTCAGTATCCGATTGATGGTTCTGATTGACGGTAGAGGCCGTACGCCAAGCTCTTCCATTTCCCAGTGAATCGCCTGAGCGCCACAGAATATGTCATGATTATAGAGATTTAGTCGAATCATTTTGACAATCTCTTCAATCTCTATCGGTGTGTACATTGAATCAGAGAGAGGTCGACGTGATCGACTCTCACACCAGGAATCGTCATCTTCAATATGACGCCCGATCCATTTGTATAGCCAAGACTTTGATTTGCCGAGTGACACACAGATTGCGTCTGGACTTTCGCCGTTATTGAATCTCTCCACGGCTAAGATCCGTTTTCTTTTGTTTTCCTCTTCCATGAACACCTCCAAATTGATTTTGATGTTCATGAAATGATGTGGTAATTATTCGATTGTCAAAGAACTTTGTCCACGATGTGGTGGCACATTTTTCCGTCCACGATGTCGTGGCACTCACCA
>PLNU01000101.1 GCA_003142835.1 Syntrophaceae bacterium | reverse complement strand
TGCCGTCGCGTTATCCTTTGAAGGCAAAATTGTATATTAAGGACGATGTATTTTGGACAAACAACTTCAAAAAGAGATTCAACGCCGCCGGACATTCGGCATCATCAGCCATCCCGATGCGGGGAAGACCACGCTTACCGAAAAGTTGCTGCTTTTCGGCGGAGCCATCCAGATGGCCGGCGCGGTTAAAGCCCGCAAGGCCTCTAAGCACGCGCTGAGCGACTGGATGTCTATCGAAAAGGAACGAGGTATTTCCGTTACATCTTCCGTTATGAAATTTGAGTATGCCGGTTGCGACATAAACCTGCTGGACACTCCCGGCCACCAGGACTTCTCCGAAGATACTTACCGCGTTCTCACCGCGGTGGACAGCGCGTTGATGGTAATCGACGGATCCAAAGGTGTGGAGACGCAAACCCAGAAACTAATGGAAGTCTGCCGTTTACGCAATACCCCTATTATAACTTTTATTAACAAGATGGATCGTGATTGCCTGGCGCCGCTGGATATCCTGGCGGACATTGAAGACAAACTGCAAATTGAATGCTCGCCACTATCGTGGCCGATCGGCATGGGCAAACGTTTTAAAGGTGTTTATAATCTTTACGATAAAAAATTGCATCTCTTCACACCGGGGAAAGCCAAACGTTCAGAAGGCGGCGTTGTGATTAATGATTTATCCGATCCACTACTCGATGAGATGCTGGACAGTCAGGCCAATGAACTTCGAGAGGAAATTGCCTTATTAGAAGGAGCAGCCAATCCCTTTGATCTTAAAGAGTATCTGAAAGCCAGCCAGACGCCTGTTTTCTTCGGCAGCGCCATTAATAATTTCGGCGTCAAGGAATTGCTGGATGCTTTTGTAGAAATTGCTCCACCGCCTGTTGCGCGTCCCACCACAACCCGAAAAGTAAAACCGGAAGAGGACTATTTTTCCGGCTTTGTGTTCAAAATACAAGCCAACATGGATCCGGCACACCACGACCGTATTGCGTTTATGCGGATTTGTTCCGGCAAATTTGAGCGCGGTATGCGTGTAATCCATCACCGCATCGGCAAGGAAGTATCTTTATCCAATGCCACAATTTTTATGGCACAGGATCGCACAAACATTGAAGAAGCCTATCCCGGCGATATCATCGGCATCCATAATCACGGAACAATCAAGATCGGCGATACTTTTACCCAGAAGGAACCGCTCAAGTTCACCGGCATTCCCCATTTCGCCCCTGAACATTTTTGCCGCGTACGCCTCAAAGACCCCTTGAGAATAAAACATCTGCAAAAAGGACTGCTTCAGCTTTCCGAAGAAGGCGCCATTCAGGTTTTTAAACCCTTGTGGGGATCCGACAATATCCTGGGCGTGGTGGGCACCCTGCAATTTGATGTGACCATGGCGAGGCTGAAAGATGAGTACAGCGTTTATGCTGATTATGAAAAAACCGATTATGCCGCCGCCCGCTGGATTACCGCAGATGATCCCAAGAAAATGGAAGAATTCCAGAAAAAAAATCAGATGAATGTCGCTGCCGACGCGGAAGGAAATTTTGTCTATCTGGCGCTGAGCGATTGGCGTCTGAGCCACACCATGGAAGAATGGCCGCAGATACAATTCCATAAAACAATGGAAAAGAGCTGATTGCCGCTTCGTCCAACCTGCCGGAATTTATTTGCCGAATAAAAAGTTTTATTGATCATAAGCTGCTATTTATTTACTAATGAGCATTTAAATTATTTCTTTGCAGGCTTCTTTTTCTTGGCCTTCGGTTTTTTGGCCACAGGTTTTTTAACTGTTTTCTTCTTGACTGCCGGCTTGGCTTTTTTCACAGCGGCTTTTTTCTTTGGTTTTGCCGCCGCGGACGCTTTTTTCGGCGCTACCGGGCCTTTGTTCATCATTGGTTCTTCACAACAAATAATTTCGGCCATGGCGCATCCACACTCCTCATCCACGACTACAGCAAGTCCGCAGACTTCGCAACTCAAAACATCTCCAGCCTTTACTCTCGACATTTGCTCTTCCTCCTGGTTATTGAGGGGTTTTATATTTACCCTCCGATATTATCGGTTTTATTCTAATTTAAAAAAAATTTTCTTTCAAGCACAGATTGATATATTTTTTTGCCGTATTGCCTGTAAATATTATTTAATACCATTTGCTTTCTTTGACTAACTTTGTTGGCAGAGCCTGCCCGGCGCATGCTGGGTCGTCGGCTTCCTCAACGTATGTAAAATACGCCTGCCCAAGCCTCCTCCTCGCCGCCTCGTTATCCTTTGAAAGCGAAGTGGTATAATATCGAATCATCCGTGGCCAAGAACGCTTAAACACCTGGAAGCGTAGAAACCTCAATGAATATACCCGCGCAAAAGGAAAGTACAGACGTCTTGACTTTCATCAACGGTCTGATATGATTCCTCAACTGGCTGATTGAACAGAAATAAAGTTTTGCGCATTTTAAAAAATAATGTGCAATAATGATCCTGAGGAAAACCATCGAGTGCTTATCTGATATAAACGAAAGGTCAAGCCATGAAACAAAGAATCATGAATATTTTACAGATATCACCTTTCAAAATAACTCTTTTTGTAATTGTGTTGTCGCTTCTGCTCTTTTTTCTTGATTTTCGCTTCCTGCGCTTTATGGAACTCAAAACCTTAGATTTACGGATGGTGTCTCGGGGCGCAATGGCCACCGGAGGCGAAACAGTCATTGCCGTCGTTGATGATGAAAGCATCAAGGAAATGGGACGCTGGCCCTGGCCGCGAACAACTATAGCCAAATTGGTGGATAGCCTCAAGGCCGGCGGAGTAAAGGCTATTGGTTTTGACATAGTTTTTTCCGAACCTGATCATAATTCCAGCCTTAAAACTATAGATGAGTTATCCTCCGAAATGAAAAAACAGGGCATAAATGGTTCCACGATTGCTCTGCTCAACAAAAAGCGAGAAACTGCGGACATTGATGCAATATTGGCCAGATCAATTGCCCGCGCTCAAAATGTTACGCTGGGACATTATTTTTATATCGGTGCTGAAGATAACCTGATTTTAGCACAAAAAGACATTGCTCAGAGAGCCGAACGCATCAAGAATTCACGCTATCAGATAATTAATTCCTCGGATAGAAATCCCGATGACTCCAGGATAAGAAATGCCTATGCCCCTGAGGTCAATATTAAAATTATTTCGGATGCGGCTCAAAACAGCGGCTATTTTAACACAATGCCGGATACTGATGGCACCATGCGCTGGTCGCCTCTGGTTATTAAATTCCAAAATAATTATTATCCTTCACTGGCCATTTCCCTGCTGATGCAATATCTGAATTGGCCGATGCTATCTTTAAATCTGGAAAAATACGGTGTCGAAAGTATAAAAATTGGCAATATCACAATTCCTACCGATGATCGCGGCAGGTTGCTGATCAACTATATGGGACCGGCTAAGACTTTTCCGCATTACTCAATCAATGATATCATTAAGGGTAAAATTCCGGCTGAAAAACTGCGCAATAAAATTGTTTTGGTTGGTATTACGGCGACGGCTGTATATGATTTAAGAGTTACACCGTTTAGCCCTGTATATCCCGGAGTGGAGATTCATGCCAATGTAATTGACAATATCCTCCATCAGAATTTTTTAATATTTTCATCACTGATAAGATTGATTGATATCATCGCAATTATTGTCTTTGGTCTGGCGATGGGCTTAATCATTACCCGCATGCGGGCTGTTTCAGGAGCTTTCGTCGCTTTCATCATTGTCGGTGTCTTTATTGCCGGCAACCTCTATGCTTTTTTTCATTTCAACATCTGGCTTACCCTTGTCTATCCTGTTTTGACGATGATTGTCATTTATCTGGGCATTACCATTTACCACTACATCAAGGAAGAGCGGGAAAAGAAGAAAATAAGAAGTGCCTTTCAGTACTACCTTACAGCCTCCGTTATCAATGAAATGCTCAAAGACCCGACGAAACTGAAACTTGGTGGCGATAAAAAGGATCTGTCTGTTTTGTTTTCCGACATTCGGGGATTCACCACAATTTCCGAACAACTCACCCCGGAAGAACTGGTTCGTTTGCTTAATGAATACCTCACGGCCATGACTAATATTGTTTTTAAATATAATGGTCTGCTCGATAAGTACATGGGTGATGCCATTATGGCTGTCTTCGGCGCGCCGCTGGATCAGCCCGATCACGCCCGCCGGGCTTGTTTGACAGCGCTAGAGATGATGAGCGAGCTCCATAAGCTGCAGAAAAAATGGGAGGCGGAAGGCCGCCCTGTTCTCAATATCGGCATTGGCATCAGCACCGGAGAAATGGTTGTCGGCAACATGGGTTCGGAAATGCGCTTCGATTATACGGTGATGGGAGACATGGTCAATCTTGGCTCCCGTCTGGAAGGCATCAACAAAGAGTACGGCTCCAATATTATTCTCAGCGAATTTACTTATAATGTAGTGCAGGACAGCATGTCTTGCCGTGAGCTGGATTGGGTGCGAGTCAAAGGCAAAAATAAGCCGGTCAAAATATTTGAACTACTGGGTGAAAAGAAAGATGAAGGTAACTGGAAAGATTTGATCACAAGCTTTGAAAAAGGATTAATGCTTTACCGGGAAGCAAAATGGGATGAGGCCATAGCGTCATTCCAGCAGGTATTGACTATCCGGGCTGACGATTTTGCCTCAAGCTTGTATATCGAGCGATGCAAGAACCTGAAAGAACAGCCGCCCGCCCAACCATGGGACGGTGTTTTTACGATGACTAAAAAATGATAGCTGAGTGTCACCAGATTATCGACGGCTCTCTCGACATCGCAGGAAACAGTCGCCTAGGCATGCGCCTGGCAGGCTTTCTGTTCCCTAACCTGGTTGTCATAAGAGGATGTAAATAAAAAATGGTATTAAAGAGTGAGCAAAAATATCGCAGTTGGGTTGAGGTTGACCTGGATAATTTTATCAGTAACCTGCGGGAAATAAAAAGACTGATCGGTCCGCAAGTTGATTTTATGCAGACCGTTAAGGCCGATGCTTATGGGCACGGTGCTATTGAAATATCCAACGCCGCCCTGAAAAACGGTGCGCGGATGCTGGGAGTGGCCAATGCCGATGAAGGCGTCCAGTTGAGGATCAGCGGGATTGATGCTCCTATAGTCATCCTCGGGCCTTCCACCGCACCGGAAATCGACGAAATTATCAAATACAATCTTACACCGTCTGTCTCCGATATATTTTTTGCCAGACAGTTACAAAAAACGCTGGAAAAGGCAGGCCACAAGCTGCCCGTTCATATCGAAATTGATACCGGCATGGGTCGTGGCGGAATTATGTACAGCGAAGCGCTAAATCTTATCCGTGAAATCTCCAGGCTTGCCAATATAACGCTTGCGGGAATTTTCTCTCACTTTGCTAACAGTGAAATCATTATTCCTTACAATGACCGTCAGTGGCAGTTATTCTCGGGTTTGCTAGAAGAACTCAAAAGATTGGGGATCAATATACCGATCCGGCATATCGGCAACAGCGGCGCAATATTAAATTATCCCGAATTTAATATGGACATGGTGCGTCCGGGAATCATGACTTACGGCATTTATCCCGCACCGGATAACGAAGCAAAAGCCAGCCTCGTACCGGTGATGTCGTTTAAAACAAGTATTGTATTGCTCAAGGATTTCCCCAAAGGTTATGGCATCGGCTACGGCAGCACTTACATCACCAATAAAGAAACTCGGATAGCTACTATTCCGGTAGGCTATGGAGATGGATACCCTTTTATTCTCGGAAATCAAAGCGAGGCTTTGATTCGCGGTAAGCGGGCGCCGCTTGTCGGACGGGTGTCCATGGACATGTGCACCATTGATGTCACCCACATTTCCGGTTGTGCCGTGGGTGATGAAGTTGTTCTGTTGGGCAAGCAAGGCCAAGAATATATCAGCGCCAACGAAATTGCCTTCAGAGCAAAAACAATCAGTTATGAAGTCCTTTGTGCTTTAGGGAAACGAGCGCCGCGCGTATTTTTGCAAAAAGGGGAAACTGGTGCTGTCGAGCCCCGGTTGAGGCGGATATTCGTTCCAGATGAAGAAAAGTCAATATCCCGCATCGACAATATTATTCGTCACTGCTTTCAGGCACGCACTCACAATGAGGAATTGGGAGACGCGATATATTATGAAATGTTCGAAACACTCTTTGGCAAAGAAGATCGTCAACTGGAATTGCGTTCCTGCTTTCGCTATGACATCCGGATTGCGCAATTGCCCGAAGCAAACAAGAGCACGCCGCGTGCGGATGCTTATTTTCAGTTAAGCACTCATGTCGAATACAAAAAAACAATCAGGAACAATATTTTTATGATTGGTTGCGCGTCGGATAACGCGCAATTAGCCGCGCTTATTGAAGATCCGCATTGTGAATACCGCTGGATTCTTGGTCATGACGACGATCTGGTTGTCCAACGCGATTTTAAGGTCGAGCGAATGCGTATCGACGGTGAGGATATTCCTATTACTGAAACGAAAAAGACCAACAGGGGTTATGAAGTTTGGTGCGGTGATGAAAAGCTCAAAAAGAAGATCAATTGTGAAGTCAAAATTGAAATAGAAATTGTTACCAAAAAAGCAAAGGGCAACAAATCTTTCCCCGTATATCTGCTGTATCCAACAAGGGGTCTCGAGATTAACTTTAATTATGAAAACGCGAATTTGAAAAACGTGCACGAAGAAAGCTTCTTTGCCGGGCGGCATCCCCAACCCTCTATATCAGTAAGCAAAGGGAAATTTATCGATATTAAAATATCCGATCAGGAATGGATTTTCCCCACAAGCGGGGTGATATTTATCTGGGACATTTAATACCAATCCTAAATCAAAGCGCTATTTTTATTGGCAGCGTCGTCGGTTTCCTCAACGTATGTACAATACGTCTCGTCGCCTCCTCCTTGCCGCCTCGATATCATCTTTGATTTAGAAGTGGTATCGTACGTTACGATACCCCGGATTCTTTGCGCAGTAATTGAATCTGCAAATCTTTTTCGTGCCATAGCTGTTGTACCCATAGCTGAAAAGCAACCCGAAAGTTATTATCGCCTTCGTAATCACCGCGCAGAAGATGCTGCGGTATTTCTATGTTCTGAAAGCGCACGATCACGCGCTGGAGCTTGCCGCAGAGAAACTCCCAGAAGGTTGGGGTGCCGTCGGGGTAGACGATGGTAATATTGAGCAAAGAATTAAATTTGTCGCCCAGCACGCTTAAAGCCAGCGCTGTACCACCGGCTTTCGGACGCAGTAAGTATTGGTAAGGTGATTCTTGCCGGGCGTGCTTTGACTTGGTAAAGCGGGTACCTTCAAGAAAATTCATCACGCTGGTGGGCATATTTGCAAACTTCTCGCAGGACAGGCGGGTTGTTTCGAAATCTTTTCTCTTCTGTTGGGGATGCTTTTTCAAGTATTCAGCGCTATGGCGTCGCAGGAAAGGGAATTCAAGCGCCCACCAGGCAAGACCCATCAACGGCACCCAGATAAGTTCACGTTTTAGAAAAAATTTCATCAAAGGAATACGGCGATTCAGCAGATGCTGCAATACAAAAATATCCACCCAGGACTGATGATTGCTGACAACCAGGTACCAGCCTTTATAATTCAAATCCTCCAACCCCTGCACATCCCATTTGGTTTTTTGAGTCAGGTTCATCCACCCGCTGTTACAGGAGATCCAGTTTTCGGAAAGCCACAGAAGAATGCGGTCAAAAAAACGGCGCACAGGCTTAAAAGGTAAGAGAAATTTCAAAATGGAAAACGCCAAGACAATAAAAGGCCAAAACAGAACATTTAGACCGAAAAGCAGCGATGCAATTATTCCCCGCGCCAGGGAAGGCAAAAAATTAAGCATATCTATTCAGCCTCCAGGGATTTTGGATACTGTTTGAGCATTAGCATTAGTTTTTCATTCAGTCAAAGAATTAATACCAAGAATTAATACCGGTACGATACCAAAAATATTATCAGCGTCCCTCGACGGTTGCTGTAAATTTGAAGCATACAAATATCTTTTTATTCTTGAGATGCATGATTTTATAGCACTGCCCTGTTATTTTGGGATGAAAAATAGTAGATGATGATAAATATGAAGATAAAAGAGGCGCTGATAAATAAGGCATGGGTAGTTTATATTTTGCATTGTAAGGATAATACCTTATACACGGGCATTACCAACAATATTGAGAAACGGTTGATTGCGCACAACCAGGGTCTGGCTGCTAAATATACACGCGCAAGACTGCCGGTAGTGTTATCAGCCGTAAGCAATCCCATGAGCAAGACAGAGGCGCTGCGCCTGGAAATGAGAATTAAGAAGCTGGCGAAAGGAGAAAAGATCGCCGCCCTGAATGAAATGCTTAAGGAATAAGAAAAGTGTTTCCTGAATAGTTAGATGGAGAAATGCTCGGCAATAGAGGTTTTTCTTTATTAGCAATTACGTATGATGTTACCAATAATGAGATTTAAAATATTTTCTTGACAATAGAACGTTCGTTCTATATAAAGGGACCATGAAGAAAACAAGAGATATTAATTCCATTGAGCACGACATCATTTCTTTTTATCGTGAACACAGAAGAATGCCCACATATGCAGAGATGCTCGATCTTTTCGGAGTCCGTTCCAAAAGTGTAGTGCACTATTGGATAGAAAAACTCTTGGAAAAAGGTATCCTGGAAAAAGATGCGAATGGATTTCTCAAACCTATGCGCTTATCCTTTGGCATTCCCCTGGTTGGAAATGTAGCCGCCGGCTTTCCATCTCCTGCGGAAGAAGAACTTCGGGAAGTCATATCCATGGATGAGTACCTTGTCACAAAACCGGATTCTTCTTTTCTCTTGAAGGTCACTGGAGATTCGATGATCGATGCCGGTATCATGGAAGGTGATCTTGTAATTGTGGAGAGAGGCAGATCTCCGAAGAGCGGTGATATTGTTTTAGCTGAAGTAGATGGACAGTGGACGATGAAATATTTCCGGAGAAAGGGAAAAGATGTTGTTCTGGAAGCGGCTAATTCAGCATATCCTGTTATTCGACCGAAAGAANNAAATGGAGCTTACCAAATGCAAACAATGACAGATTTGTCCACATTCAATCTTGAAATAAGTGAACAAAAATCGATCCCGTCAGCAACCGGACTAGTCAAACGATTTAAGCGCATTACTCAGAGAGTAGGCTACTCGAAACGTCTGCTGAAAATTGAGAAATGGACAAACAGGTTTTGCATGGTCATTGTTGCCGTATCCGCATTATACTTCACCCCCATAGTCATCTCTATATTATTCCGATAGAATCAGCGATATCTTTCCTGTTAATTCTTCAGTTGACGAATTGAGATAAATATGTAAGATTTCACCTCAATGTTCAAAATCACAGGGACGCTGGTTTCGCGGTTCAATGATCTTCCGGGATCTACCGGTTAAGTAAAATAAAAAGGTGAATTGTATTAATGGCGCTTGATACAAATACGCAGCACAGCACCGAAAATGGCGCAAAGTGGCGGCTGGAAATATTGCTGACAAGTCCATTTTCCTTTATTGGAAGACAAGTAATCAGATGGGTCAACAATTTAGGCGCCGCGACAATTTTCCTTTACCTGGCGCTGATAAAAACATTTCGATCCAAACAGTTGTCCAAGACAATCCAACAGCTATATTACATAGGAGCAAAGTCCACGACAATCATCATGCTGGTCAGTTTTTTCACCGGCATGGTTTTGAGTATCCAATCCTACCACGCCCTGGTCAAATTCGGCGCTCAGGGTGCAGTAGGCACTCTCGTATCCCTATCTCTGATCAGAGAATTGGGGCCGGTTCTTACGGCCATCATGATTACGGCCAGGGCAGGCTCCGCTATGACGGCTGAGATCGGTATCCAACGCATTTCCGAGCAGATAGATGCTCTAAAAACTATGCGTATTGATCCGCTGAGGTATCTCATCAGTCCGAGAGTTGTCGCTTCGATCATTAGTTTCCCCATACTCACAACCGTCTTTGATCTTATCGGCATAATTGGTGGTTTTATTTCCGGTGTTATTCTTCTTGGTTTAAATTCCGGTGTCTATTTCCATGGTATTCAGGCTAACGTGGAAATGAAAGATATCTCTGACGGATTAATTAAAGCGGTTGTTTTTGCGATAATCGTCTCCACCGTTTGCTGTTATCAGGGCTACTATTCGCACATGCGCAGTGACAGCCATGGCGCTAAAGCGGTTGGTTTCGCAACTACCTCAGCGGTGGTGATCTCCTGTGTGCTGATTCTGGTGTCGGATTACGTGGTGACTTCATTTCTGATATAGAGAGATAACTATGACTACTCCACTCATTGAATTTAAAGGCGTCACTAAATGCTTCGGTGATCGAACAGTGCTCAATAACGTTAACTTGCAGATCTATGAGGGGCATGTTACAACAATCATCGGACTGAGTGGCGCCGGAAAGAGTGTTATTCTCAAGCATATAATCGGGTTGCTCAAACCCGACGAAGGCACAATTCTGTTTCGGGGCAAGCCAATCGCCGAGATGAAAAGAGCGGAGATCAACTCATCCTTCGCTCAGATGAGTTACATGTTTCAAGACAACGCCCTGTTTGATTCCATGTCCGTCTATGAAAACATTGCCTTTCCCCTTCAGGAAACGACTAACTTGAAAAAAGCTGAAATCGACCGAAGGGTTATGGCCAGAATAGAGCAGACAGAACTTACTGACGCGGCCCACAAGTACCCATCGGAACTCTCCGGCGGTATGCAAAAGCGCGTGGCCCTGGCTCGCGCTCTGATTACCGATCCCCGTATCGTTCTTTTTGATGAACCTACTTCCGGCCAGGATCCTGTCAGGAAAAATGCTATCCTGAGTATGATTGCCCAGTACCACAGAAAATTCGGCTTCACTGCAATTCTCGTCAGCCATGAAATTCCGGATGTGTATTTTATTTCCAATCGCATTCTTGCCCTCTATAATAAGGAGATAGTTTTTCAGGGCACGCCTGAGGAATTGGAAAAATTTGATCATCCCTTTAATGATGAAGTTATTCATAGTCTGGAAGCGCTGCAAAAAGAATTAACCGGTCTTTATTCCAAGCGGAAGTTTAAAGTCATGAATCAAGCTCAGCTGAAACGAAGAGAATTCGGGGAAAATTACTGTGTTGCAATTTTTACCCTGGAAGAGCTAAATACTATCATTACCAAATTGGGCCACGATGCGGCACAGGAGGCAATCCATTCTATGGGATTATACATAGATAAACACTTTGGTCCCGTTGGCGGTTTTTCCACCCGCCGCCGAATAAATGAAATTGTTACGGTGCTTCCCTATTCGAATCTTACTGAAGCGGGCAACATTCTGAATAATTTTGTCAAGGATTTCCAGACACATGGAACTCATGAAATATGGTCTGTAGCTCAAAAGCATCTGACCGCAGGCAAGTCCGTCGAATTCACCGTTCTGGCTGGTCTTGCCCAGGGGCAACCTGCCACCGATATAGATTCAGTTATAGCTTTGGCAAAATCTCAACAAAAAGTAATTGGGCGGCTGCGCTGCGCCGCCGAGGAGTGAACAAATGAAAAAGTACAAGATAGAAACAATAGTCGGCATCTTCGTCGTTTTCGGGCTGCTCTGTATCGGGTATATGACCGTAAAACTTGGGAATGTTTATTTTCTGGGTGATGATTCCTATCCCCTGACTGCCAAGTTCACCTCAGCATCCGGTTTGAAAATCGGCAATCCGGTAAATATTTTAGGTATTGAGGTCGGACGCGTTGAACATATCAGCATGGATCAGGCAAATCAGAAGGCGGTTGTCCAGATAAAAATCAAAAATGGAATAAAAGTCTATGATGATGCCATCGCTGCCATTAAAACCGAAGGTTTGATTGGCGACAAATATATGAATATTGACCCCGGCGGTTCGGGAACACTCCTTGGTCCCAGCGGAGTCATCACTGATACGCAGGCGGCAGTCGATATCGTAGAGCTAGTCAGTAAGTACGCGTTTGGAGAAGTAAAAAATAAATAGGCATCAAATCAGATCAGGAGGGATAACCAATGAAAAAGCAGTTCGCAGCATTAACTATATTGATGCTCTTTGTATTTTCTATTCCGGTTTACGCCGGAGTGCCGATGACCACGGTTGAAGCCACTGTAAATAGAGTGCTTAATGTGCTGCGCGATCCCAAGCTAAAAAGCCCGGCAGCCAAGGAAATAAAGAAAGAGAAGCTCCGGGTCATATACAAAGATATGTTTGATGAAATTGAATTTTCCAAGCGTACCCTGACGCGTAACTGGAACAAGTTCAGTCCCGCTCAGCGCGTAGAATTTGTGAATCTCTTTGAGCAGGTTCTGGAAAAATCATATATGGACAAGATTCTGGATTACTCTAACGAAAAAATCGATTTCTATAAAGAAACCATGATCCCCGAAGGCAAGGCGGAGATTGAGTCGAAGATTATTACTTCCTCCAAAGAAATTCCCATTTTTTACCGGATGATCTTAAAAAATGGTAAATGGAAAGTATATGACGTTGTTGTGGAAAATGTGAGCCTGGTTCAGAACTATCGCACCCAGTTCAATGACATACTTGCCAATAAGACACCCGAACAGTTGCTGGAAATTTTACGAAAAAAGGTGAAGGAGCATTAGGATACATGCTGCCCAAGTTTTTTATAAGTTATAATTAACTGTGTTACTCGTAGCGTGCAGGATAGCTTTGGAATTGACGGGGCAGGAATATTTTTCGATAAGATTATTTTAAATGGATACTGTCTTATGAAATCTTACTTATCAGTGGCTTTATTGTGCGCGTTTCTCGCGGTGGGTTGTGCCCACAGTCAGCGATCATCATCTGCTGTTGCAACCCAAGCCGATATTTCGCCCAAAACCGTCCTGCTTGCCGCCGATTCCGGGCAGCAAGCTACGGATGCGCAGGTTAAACCTAAAACACAAAGCGTTAATGATGATGAAAATCTAGATTACGCTGAAGACACATTCAAGGAAGAAAGAGTCGAGATTGCCGATCCCATAGAGCCGTTTAATAGAGCAATGTACCATTTTAATGATAAACTCTATTTCTGGGCACTAAAACCGGTCGCGCAGGGGTATAAAGTAGTTGTTCCCGAACCTGCGCGAATCAGTGTGAAGAATTTCTTTTTCAATCTGGGATTTCCTGTCCGTTTCCTCAGTTGTTTGCTTCAGGCCGACTTCAGCGGCGCGGCTAATGAGTTTGGCCGTTTTGGTATCAACACAATTTGGGGAGTCGGGGGATTGCTGGATCCTTCATCAAATAAAGAACTTGATCTCCAGAAACAGGAGACGGATCTGGGGCAAACCCTGGGCGTCTATGGTGTAGGACACGGCTTCTATATTGTCTGGCCGATACTTGGGCCTTCCAGCCCGCGGGATACTGTGGATATTGCCGGCGATTATTTCTTGTATCCCGTTTCGTATGTTTATCCTTGGTACGCAGGAATTGGTGTCAGAGCATACGAGATAGTCAATAGTACATCGTTGAGAATTGGTGATTATGAGTCTCTCAAAGAGGCAGCCATCGATCCCTACATAGCGATGAGAGATGCCTACATTCAATACCGGCTGAAGAAAGTAAAAGCGCGCAAGGCAAGGTCATTAATATTCAAGGCCGAAGAAACAAGCGCCCCCGCCGCAGATACGGCATTGCCAAATAAATAAATTTCAGCAGAAAGGAGAAATCCTTACGAATAATTTTAAAATATTTACGCTGGCAGTTCTAATAATTCTTGTATTTAACACATTAACCTTGGCCTCGGGGCTTTTCGGTCCACCGCAAACTGTTTCTAAAGAAGCCGGAGGGTTAAATACTGCCATCGGTTACTTTTATCATGAAGATACATTCAAGAATGATACTGATCATTTAATCAGGCAGAATCAGATTTATTCGCAAGTGGCCTACGGCGCAAAAAATATGTGGGAAATATATGGACGCATTGGTGTATCGGACCTGAAAATTTCCGACTGCTTCAGTTCCACAAATGTTTTAACCACAACTAGCAAACTTGATTTTGAAGAAAACTGGAAGTTTTTTGGCACTTTAGGGGCAAAGGGCTTTTATCCGGTCAATAAAATATTCGGTATTGGAGCTTTTATCCAGGGAACATATCATTTCAGTAACTATACGGATAGCGTTGCGGGAAGCAATAACGGCACACCTTATGTAGCAGATCTCAAGATCAAAAATCTTTGGGACATTAATGCCGGTATTGGTTTTCAACTGACAGCTCCACGGGATATAAAATTATATGCCGGTCCTTACGTTTATTATTCCGAAGCCAAGGCATCACTCGATTCGAATATCCCGGGCATTGAGTACGCGGCAGGAAATGTTTCAATCAGGAACAAATCAATTGTCGGAGGATTTGCCGGGGTTGATATTCCCCTTTTCAAAGGCTTCCATCTTAATGTTGAAGGCCAATATGCGGGCAGATTCTCTGCCGGAGCTGCGATCAGCTATATATATTAATTTTTTCAATAGTGTTCAAAAGCAGTTGCACCTGTTGCCTCATAAATAAATGTTATTGAGAGACCGATATTTTGAGGCAGTTCAATGCTCAGTTAATCATGCTAGCAACAAATAGATTTGTCCTATGGAGGACCTCCTTTTTGAGCACGATTCAGACAGACCTCTTCTTCATGCATCAAATCAGCTTCGCTGATTCTTCGTATTCTCAGAGCTTTATGGCTGCTTGTGCTTGCTTGTGCCCTTGCGTAACCGTTTGGTTATAAGGGTATCAAGTTAAGCGCGGTTTTTTAGCTTTGAAGCCGTAAGTTCGTGCAACACGTAGAGACGTTGCATGCAACGTCTCTACAAAGACCTGATCATTAGCGCATAACGATAGAATTGAGTTATGATCCGCGCAACATATAATGTAGTTTCTATATTATGTTGCCGGAGTAATAGAAAGCCCGGCAGTTTCCACTACCGGGCTTTCTAAAATGATTATCAGATGGCTATCCGCCGATAGCTGCACAACCGCGTTCAGCGCTGCTGATGCGCACACATTCGGCAAGATCCACAACAAATATTTTACCGTCTCCGACATCACCAGTATGAGCTCCTTTTGTAATTGCCGCAATCGTTGGTTCAACAAAATCATCGTTGACGGCGATATCGAGTCTGATCTTATTGAGCAGGCCACCTGCTTCTTTCGCGCCTCTGTATATTTCCGTAAGGCCTTTTTGCCTTCCCTGCCCCAGAACATTAGTAACTGTCATTAAATTTACGTCCACATCTTCCAGTGCCGCCTTCACAGAGTCAAGCTTATGCGGCTGGATAATAGCAATGATTAGTTTCATGATGGTTTCCTCCTATTCAATCACGGTATAAGCGGCTTCGCTCTGTTGAGTCAAATCCAGGCCGACGATTTCATTTTTCTCTTCGACCCTCATGCCGATTACAGCATCCACAATCTTGAAGATAACAAAGGTCATGAATGCCGCAAAGGCTACGGTGACGATCACCAGAAATCCTTGCACCAGAAATTGATGAACATTGCCGAAAAGAAGACCGTCATTGCCGGCTGCATTAATCGCCTTTTGAGCAAATATTCCGGTGGCAATTGTTCCAACGGTACCACCAACACCATGCACACCGAATGCGTCCAGAGCGTCATCATAACCGAGTTTAGCTTTGATCACCGCGACCGCAAGGTAGCAAATAACCGCAGCCATCAACCCGATGAGCATGGCGTTCATCGGGTTGACAAAACCACAAGCCGGTGTGATAGCGACAAGCCCGGCCACAGCCCCTGTAACAGTTCCAAGAATTGTCGGCACTCCATTTTGCCACCACTCAATTGCCGCCCAGGTTAATCCGGCGGCGGCTGTTGCCGTATTGGTAGCGATAAAGGCGTTGGCTGCTATACCATCGGCTGCCAGGGCGCTTCCGGCATTAAAACCAAACCAGCCAAACCATAAAAGGGCTCCGCCCAGAACCGTAAAGGGTAAGTTGTGCGGACGAATAGGCTTATGATTATAACCGATTCGTCTACCCAGCATGATGGCCAGGACCAACGCCGACACGCCGGAACTGACATGGACAACAATACCACCGGCAAAATCGAGCGCCCCCAGATTTTTCATCCAGCCTCCTGTTCCCCAAACCCAGTGCGCCAGAGGATCATAAACAAATGTCGCCCAGAGAATGGTGAAAAGCAAGAAGGCCGGAAATTTCACCCTTTCCGCATAAGCACCGATAATCAAAGCCGGAGTAATAACAGCGAACATCATTTGAAAGACCATAAAAACACTGTGGGGAATAGTCGCTGCGTAATCCGGATTCGGCAAGGGGCCTACACCTCTGAGTCCTGCCCAATTCAAATTGCCGATTATTCCGTGAAAATCAGGGCCGAAGGCCAGAGAATAACCGAACAACACCCACTGTATGCTAATTACGCACAAAATAATAAAGCACTGCATTAAAATGGAAAGGACGTTCTTCCGGCGAACGAGTCCCCCGTAAAAAAATGCCAGGCCCGGAATGGTCATCAGCAATACCGACGCCGTGGACATTAAAACCCACGCTGTATCTCCTGAATTCATTTTCAATACCTCCTTCAAAAAGTTTTTCTTTCGCCTTTTGTTAGGGCAAGGAAAGTGCCAAAGTAAAACATGTTGCTTTAATAGCTGAATTAATTGAGCAATTGATCATAAACTAAGTTGTACAATTAGAACAATTTTGTATCAAGCGAAAAAAGTGCTGACTAAAATGTGAGAGAGAACCTGTATTATATAGAATTTAATACTCAATGTCATTGACTTAAGCATGACAGCTCCCCTCTTTTCTAAAGAGGGGTAGGGGGAGATTTTACGAAATGCCATAAAAATCCCCCTCAATCCCCCTTTATACCCTAAAGGGCACAAGATAAAGGGGGACGTGAAAGTTAAAAAAGTTTTAAGTCAATGACATTAATTTAATACTCAGTAAAACATTTATTTAAGATAAACAGATTGGTGGTTTGATTTCGGGCAATTTATCGCCTTCGTATAAAACTTTTTCCAGGTAAAGACCGGACGGCGGGGCGGTGAACCTCGCCGGAGACTCTGAATAAGAACTGAGCATCTTTCCGATATCGCTGGTAGTAAAATTACTTCGGCCGGCCTCGACGGTAATTCCCACGATGCGGCGCACCATCTTCCAGAGAAAATGAGAGCCGACAACTCGCAGGGCAAGAATATCGTCAAATTCCTTTAACTGCACTCCTTCAATATCAACTTGAGTGGAGGCGTCTTTATCCATCCTTTTATCGGCAAACGAAGCAAAATCGTGGAAGCCCTGAAATAAGTTCAGCGCCTGCTGCATTTTGCTTAGATTGAGATTGTCTTTGATCCACCAGACATAGCGCTTGCCAAAGGCGGTGCGTCTCTTGGCAATAAGATAGAGGTAGCTGCGGCTCACGGCATGATGGCGGGCGTGAAACCGCGGCTGCGCGATTTCCACCCGCAACACATTAATGCTGGCGGGCAGATTATCATTGAGCCCGATGCGTAGTGTTTCGAGATTGAGCTTTTTTGCACACTCCAGATGGGCGACTTGCCCCAGAGCGTGGACTCCGGCATCGGTGCGTCCGGCGCCCTGAATCTCCACAGGCGCGCCTAAAAAATTTTGCGCGGCGGTAATCAAAGTGCCTTGAATACTTTTAGCGTTTTTCTGGGTTTGCCAGCCGCTATAATTAGTGCCGTCGTATTCGAGGACAATTTTATATTTATACATTACCGGTTCTGGTCCTGATTTAATTTTTCCGGCGCCAGTATATTCATTGCCGTAATCGCCTTCAGCAGAGTGCCGCCTTCCGGATCTATGCAGCTTAACTCATCACCGGGACGCAGTGTCGTAATTACCGCCTGTCCGATAATTTTTCTTCCCTCTTTGCCCATTAGATCTTTTGTTCTGATGCCCCAGATATTGTGAAAAATAAGCGCCCGGCCACTGTTTTCGCCGATATAAAGCATAACATGGCCTTTGCGCCAAAGGAGGCTCAAGTAAGGAACTCCTTTTTCCAGAATGATTTTTTCTTTTTGCTCGGGATCAAGACCTTGCAGGTTTACGTAACTTCCCACTTCTTTAACCTGATCTTCCGAGTGCCGCGGCAGCCAGATGCCGAAAGGAGCAAAAAAGTCACGAGTCATGGAGGAGCAATCCCGGTTGCCGTAAAGCCCACCCCAGCCGTAGGGTTCGCCGATCAGTTCATTGGCGATCTTGATGGCGGCAAGAGAAGTTAATCTAATCGGTTTAACTGCGGACGCCTCCAGCGAAACAAAACCATGCTTGATCACGGCATTGTTGTTTTTATCGGCAACGGCGGTAAGCACTTCCAGATTCCCCGCTGTTTCCTTAATTAAAGGAAAGATATAACCCAGTGAAGCCTTTAGAATAAAACTACCGCCTTCATCCAGGATTGAAGTTTGGTATCTGGTAATGACAGCGTACCGGCCTGCTTCCCAGGTTTTAATAAAGTCAGTATCGACTCTGGCATAATCCTCAACAGGTATCCAGCCAAAGGCAAAAGATGTCTCTACCAGTGCCCAGGATTTATCGGCACTGATGTGGCAGACAAAAATCGGTGTGTTAGCTGCCACAGACGACCGCTGTAAATTATCAAAAGGCCAACTGGCACTATCTCCTTTGGCACTATTAAAATGAGGCCTTTGTGTGGGCAACGAACGCAGGCTGGTGTTTCTTGTTGTGATAGCAGCGTACTCCGCGTTGGGATAGTTATTGAGAAAGGCATTTTGCTTGAGTTTCTTCAACCAGTCCTTGGAATGTCTTAGTTTGTTTTCACCAAACCCGGGATTTTCACCAAACTTGATAAAATCGAGATGCACCCGGTCAGGCAGGGCATAAAAGGGCTGGCGCTGATGCCAAACCGAAAAGTAGATGATGTTATAATCTTCATCTAATCGGGATTGAGCTTCCGCCGTAAGAAGCTCCTTAACCTTAACTGAATCGGTTAAATACGCAGCGTGATCCTGGCGGAGGTCAACTATGTCTTTAATAGTTTCCGGCGCCTTCAGACAGCCGGATATAGATAAAAGCAAGAGAACAAATATTAATAATCTTATTTTCACAGAAAATACCTTTAATGACATTGTCCGTTATTATAAACTTTTTTCTAGTTGTAATCAAGATTAAACGGCAGCCGGGTAATCCATTCCTTCTTACGTCATGTGGTATTGATAGCCGGCAATTGTCCAAAATCAAAATTTCGATTGACCGTAAACAGATATTATACCAATTCGCTTTCAAAGGATAACGGGGCGGCAAGGAGGAGGCACCGTAGGCGTATTGTACATACGTTGAGGACGCCGACGACGCTGCCAACAAAGTTAGCCAAAGACCGGGAGCGCATCCCGAAGGGGAGCGCATAATAATAAACAGGTTCTTACCTTACCGGTAGTTACCACTCGCTAAGTGGTAACTACAAGCGAATTGGCATAAAATAATTTTGTAGCATATGAAAAAGAAGGCTGGTATAAGGAATATAAACATATCAAACTAAAGGGAAGGAGATAGCTCATGATTGCTGTAAACTTTTTAAAAGAGTTTGCTTTTTTTAAAGATTTTAGTAGCGACCAGTTAAAAAAATTGGCATCTGTGGCTACAGAAGAATCTCATATGGCGGGAGAGCATATGTATCAAAAAGGAGATGCCGCCAGAAGTCTTTTCCTGGTTAAAGAAGGTAAGGTTGTCATGTTTATGGAAAGTTACATGGGTGCAGGCAAGCCGCCCATGCCGGTTACTGTAGATATAATCACCAAGGGTGAATCGATGGGCTGGTCGGCGGTGGTTGAACCATACATATACACTCTTGGCGCTCATTGCATCGATAATACGGATTTTATTTCTTTTGATTCGATTAAGTTGCGCAAACTGATGGAAAAAGACGCGGCTTTAGGATACAGAATCATGCAGGCAGTAGCAAAAGTTATTTCTACAAGATTAACACATACGCGGATTATTTTGATCGGCGAACGCGGTCTTTCAACTTTGACTGAATATTAACCTTCAGATAAAAATAGGGGGTAAAATATGGCTGACAAAATTATTATCTATGGTAAAAGCGGCTGACCTTACACGGACAAAGCCAGGTCGGCTTTTGGCGATAAAGCTACCTACATAGATATTACACTGGACAAAAATAAATTAGCGGAAATGTTGGAATTAACCGGTGGAGCAAGGCAAGTGCCGGTCATTATGGAAAATGGTAAAGTAACCATCGGTTACGGCGGCTCTTGAGGAGTATAAAACCGGTCGGGAACCGGGTTTATCTAAAGCTTATAAAATCAACCGCCGATAAAAAATGCAGATTCCGCAAGTGATAAAAAAAGATCCATAAAGTTGACACAAGAGAACAAAAAGAATTGTTTCTAAAAACTATATTTTATTGCCCCGTCCGGCAAAAAGGAGTTGAAAAGTGCAAGATTTTGTCCCAAAGAAAATTTTTTTTACAAAAGGTGTGGGCACGCACAAGGATGAATTACATTCCTTCGAACGTGCGTTGCGTAATGCAGGTATTGAAAAATGTAATTTAGTGCAGGTTTCCAGCATATTTCCTCCTCGCAGCAAAATGATATCGAAGGCGCAAGGGCTTAAAGAACTGATTCCCGGCGCGATTACTTATTGTGTTCTCAGCCGTTGTTGCAGCAATGAGCCGAAAAGACTACTGGCAGCATCGGTTGGCTGCGCCATCCCCGCTGAAAAGTCTTCTTATGGATACATTAGTGAGCATCACGCCTATGGACAAACCGAAAAGCAGGCGGGCGATTATGCCGAAGATCTGGCCGCCGCAATGCTTGCCTCCACTTTGGGAATTGATTTCGATGTTGATGAAAGCTGGGACGAAAAAAAGGAGATTTTTAAAATCAGCGGCAAAATTGTTCGCACGCTTAATGTAACGCAATCAAAAATATGTAAAGATAATAGATATACTACAGTAATCGCCGTAGCTGTATTTGTTTTTTAAAGATACCGCAAATATAATTTGACCAAGAAATGCATTAATCGTCTATGGGAACGGAAATACCTGACTTAAAGATGCAGGATGTCGGAGGTGCCCAGTTACCTTATTTGTATTATGAAGGGGGCCCTTCGCAAATTATTTTTGTTCATGCGACAGGCTTCATGCCCTGGCTTTGGCATCCGGTAATCAAGGAATTCGTGCCGCAAAATAGCGTCTGGGCGCCATTTATCTGTGATTATCGCGAATGTAACCCTCAGGCAGGCGGTCTGAGTTGGGAGATAATCTCCCGTGATTTATCTGTTTTCTGCCGTTCACTTAAAATAGAATATCCATTGCTTGTCGGACATTCGATGGGTGCCACCGTATCGACGATTGCGGTTGCCAATTACGGCATCAAAGCGCGCGGCCTGATCCTAATTGAACCGATCTTTTTACCGGAAACATTCTATTCGATGGAAGTTGATATAAAAAACCATCCTTTAGCTTCTAAATCAATTAAAAGAACAAACCATTGGAATGACGAAAATGAGGCCTGGTCTTATCTAAAATCAAAATCACTTTTCACCAGCTGGGATGAACGGGTTCTTCAACTGTATCTTAAATACGGTATGCAAAAGCAGAATGAAGGAAATTTAAAATTGACCTGTTCGCCGCAAAACGAGGCGGCAATGTTTATGGGCGGGTGGGATATAAATCCCTGGCCGTTACTGGATAAAATAACGTGTCCGGTTTTGGTTGTAGAAGGAGAAAATACCGAAAACAAGGGGCTGGTCGATGTCCAAAGAGCGGTATCCCTCTTGCGGCAGGGACAATATAAATCAGTAGCACAGGCGGGGCATCTAATTCCCATGCAGAAACCGCAGGACGTTGTTCGGGTTATAAAAATTTTTATTGCAGAGCACGATATCTTCGCAGGAGAGAACCATACGTAAGCCGGAGATTATCGCAATTTGCAATCAAAAGGGCGGAGTGGGTAAAACCACCTGTGCTTTGAATATTGCTGCAGACCTTACCTTGCTTAACAAAAAAGTCCTGGTTTTGGATTTTGATCCGTAGGCTCACCTTACATATTCTTTCAGCATCGGCGCGCACGATCTCCAAAAAACCATATACCCGGTAATAAAGAGAGAGGCCAGTCTCCAGGAAACTCTGATTGAGTATAATGGACTTAAGCTGCTGCCTGCCAATCTTGTCTGACTTTAGTTGAAACCGAGCTTGTTACCGCTTCTTCATACCCTCCTTTGCTAAAGGATAGCCAAGGAGGAAATTAAATGTTCAAGAATTCTTTCAACCACTCCATCAATGTTTTTGAGAACTTCTATGTCAGAAAAACGTAGCACGGTAAATTCAAGCATCTGAAGGTATCGATCCCTTTCCCGATCTTTTTCATCCCATCACTCTAATAATGCTGCCCGCCATCTATCTCCACAATGAGTTTACCCTCTGGGCAGTAAAAGTCCACAATAATGTAATGGCCGATATTTTTCTGCCGGTAGAATTGTAAATCGCCTATCTGTTTCCTCCTGATCTTCGACCAGATAAGCCGCTCGGCATCGGTCATGTTGTTTCTTAAATTCCGGGAGAACGGTTTGAGTTTCTTGTTGAAGGGCAGCATTTAATAAATCCCTCTGAATCCCTCTTTTTAAAGGGGGATTAAAAAGACGATCTGTTCATTACTTTCCAATCTTTGTCTGAATTCGCTCCTGATACTCCGTAATTTCATTTCTCAGAATATCAAGATCGGCAATGCGATCATCAATCCGCTTCAGGTGATTTCCCAAAAGCTCCGAAAGACGCTTGAGCACCTTTTCGTTTGATTTCTCAATTGCCCACATTGCTTCCAGTTCCTGCATCTCCGATAGCGTCATACCCATGATTTTCAGCCGCTTGATCAGTTTCAAACGGCGCAGATCCACGTCGGTATAAACCCGGCGCCCCCCTTCAATGCGCTTGATAGAATTAAGCAGACCAATCTCCTCGTAATAGCGAATGGTTCGCTGGCTCATTTCCAGTTTTTTGGCCAGCGCACCGATAGAAATAACTTTATCGTTCATGCATTTTCACCATTTATTTAATGAATATTTCAGAAATCATGCTTTGTATGTTTCCTTGAGCTCCCTTTTTAAAATTTTCCCCGACGGATTTTTGGGCAGTTTATCGGCAATAAACACCTTCTTCGGGCATTTAAATGCCGCGAGTCTCTTTTTGCAAAAGTCGATTATTTCAGCAGGCGTCAATTTTGAACCTTTTTTCAAAACGACAACCGCAGCAACAATTTCAATCCACCTGGGATCGGAAAGGCCGATCACTGCGATTTCCGCAATTTCCGGATGCTCATACAGAACTTCTTCCACCTCTCGGGAGGCTACATTTTCGCCGCCGGTTTTAATCATATCTTTTTTCCTGTCCACAACATACAGATAACCATCATTATCGAAACTGCCCAGATCACCGCTGTGGAACCAGCCAAATTGAAAGGCCTCGGCGGTTTTCTCCGGGTCATTAAGATAGCCGGTCATAACCTGACCGGACCTGTGGACTATTTCTCCCACCTGGCCTGCGGAAACAAAACCTCCGTCATCATCCATAAGCCGCGTTTCCACATTAATTACAGGCTTTCCGGCGGAACCCGACTTTTTCAGCTGATCATCCGGCTTCAGCATTGTCGCCACCGGCCCCATTTCGGTCTGTCCATAATAATTCCAGAGGCGCATTCCGGAAAAGGTCTGGCTGAGTTGTTTAATGACGTCGACCGGCATAATGCTGGCGCCGTAAGCCCCCTTTTTCAAACTGCCCAGATTATATTTTTTGAAATCAGGGTGATTAATCAGGCCTATCCAGACAGTAGGCGGAGCAAACATATGAGTCACACCATATGCCTCAGTACTTTTCATCATCTCCAGCGGATCAGCCTTATGCAGAATAATACTTTTAGCACCGGCATAGATAAACGGCATAAGAAAGCAGTGCAGTTGAGCACAATGAAAAAGGGGCAGGGCATTAATGCTGATATCGCTTTTTTCATATTCACCGTCGATAATGCAACTGAAATACTGGGACATCAGCGAGCGGTTGGAAAGCATCGCGCCTTTCGGTTTTGATTCTGTTCCGCTGGTATAGGGTTATCTGCACAATGTCTTCGGCAAAAACATCAATGTCCGGATCATCAGTGGACATGAGCGACATCTCTTTTTCCAGGTTAAAGTAACCATCAGGGAGAGAACCTGCGCCAACGGGGATCATTCCCCATTTTTGTACCGAACTGAAAAGTTCTTTTCTGGATTCCACAAGTGTAAGAAGCGCATCCTCCACCAGACATATTTTCGCGCCGGAGTGCGAAACAACATAGGATATTTCTTCGCTGTTGAGCATATAATTTACCGGCACCTGCACTGCTCCGATTTTGGAAAGACCCAGCAGTGAGATCGGATAATATGGCGAATTGTAAGCGATGATTGCCACGCGGTCGGTTTTTTTAACGCCATAGTGGAGCATCAGATTGGCAAACCGGCAGGCTTCTTTTTCCAATTCAGAAAAGGTTAGTGTATTGCCTCGAAAAATTATTGCCGGCTCTTCCGGATATCGCGATGCGGATCTGCGGGAAATGTCGCCAATCGTATCGCGCTGAAATTTGTTGGTCATGTTGCTTAATCCTTTATGATGTGGTTTTATATTTTTCAGAGAAAATCTCTTTCATTTTATATTTTTGAATCTTACCGCTTGCCGTCATCGGATAGCCGTCAACAAAATCCCAATAACGGGGAATCTTGTGCCGCGCGATTTTACCCTTGCAGAATTCACTGAATTCTTCCGGCGTGGCCTTTTGTCCATCCTTGAGCTGAATTGCCGCCAAAACCTGTTCCCCATATTTCTTATCGGAAATGCCGATTACCTGAACATTCATCACTTTGGGGTGTTTATAGAGAAAATTCTCAAGCTCCCGGGGATAGATATTTTCACCGCCGCGGATGATCATGTCTTTAATCCGTCCTGTAACCTTGAAATAACCGTTTTGATCCACCTCTCCCAAATCTCCTGTATGGAGCCAGCCTTCCTTGTCGATGGCCTCTGTTGTTGCTTCCGGCATTTTATAATATCCGCTCATCACGCAGGCGCTCCTTGTAACTATCTCACCCTGCATGTTTACGGGCGAGTCATTGCCAGTTTCCGGATCAATGATCTTGCCTTCAATATCTGGTAAAAGTCTGCCGACACTTGCCACGCGCAGCTTCACCGGATCATCACGCCGCGTCATCGTCATTACAGGAGATGATTCCGTCTGACCGAAGGCAATTACAACTTCGGAACAGTGCATTTTCGTGCGCACCTGATTCATTGTCTCTTCAGGNNCAACATCGCCACAAACATTGTCGGCACACCATTTACAGCCGTACATCGTTGTGCATCAATTGTCTGGAGAGCTTTGGCCGGATCGAAAAATTCCAATAAAACCATTGCCGAAGCGTGATAAACACAATTAAGCGTACTCATCACGCAGCCGAAACAATGAAATAAAGGAACTTGAATCAGGAGACTATCCGTATCGGTCATACCCATTACATCCCCGACCATACGGGCATTGTTGACGATATTGTGATGAGTCAGCATCACGCCTTTCGGAAAGCCTGTGGTCCCCGATGTATACTGCATATTGATGACATCTTGATCATCGAGGGAATTCATCCGGTCTTCCAATTCCTGATCNNGCCCGGTTTACAGCCATCCACTTCCGGGATGATATTACGGACAGTATTGTAAAAGCTGGTGTCCCGGTATGAATCAATAAGAAACAACGTCGTCGAATCGGACTGCTTCAGGATGTATTCCAGCTCATGAGACTGGTAATTAGTGTTGACGGTTACCAGAATCCCACCGATAATCCCCAGGGAAAATTGCAGATAGACCCACTGCGGAATATTAGTGGTCCAGACGGATATTTTATCGCCTCTTTTGACGCCCATAGCCATGAGCCCCTTGGCAGTTTCCCGGCAACTGGCATAAAAATCACGATAATTCTGGCGAAGTTTAAATTCCGGCTGAATCAGGGCTGGATTTTCCGGATAATGCAACGCTGCTTCCTGAATCACCTGACCGATTGTTTTATTGACAAAACCGGACATAAAGACACTCCTTAATTATTTATAGTCATTAAATCATTAAATGTATTCATTTATAACTAATCGAACATTCTTGGGAAAAGCGCATAATCGACGAGCACCATAACTAATACCATTTCGCTTTCAAAGGATAACGAGGCGGCAAGGGGGGAGGCTCCGCAGACGTATTACTAATACGTTGAGGAAGCCGACGACGCAGCTAACAAAGTTAGCCGAAGAAAGCGAATTGGTATAAACCCACTTAACGTAAACTGGGTTTATATAGCAGTATTTGATAATCTGTCAATAAATATTCATTATTATTTAAAATCTTTGTTCTAGACAGGTTGGGGGGAAAAGTCGTATATTATATTTTATTTTGCCAACGATAAAAAAAGTGATTTTTTTATTGCGCCCATAAATTGTATTCTTCAACAGATCGGATGAGGGAAGTGCGAGTATGATGTTAGGCTAGGAACAACTTGATAAAACACACAATACTTTAACGGAAAATCTAATCGGCTCTGATGTTAAAAGTGTCATGTTGATTGATACTGCCGGTAACGTTATTGCATCGATTGACAATGCAATGGCTTCTCTGGAAAAGGAACTGAAACAGGAGCAAGCAAAATGAAAAATATTGAAGACTCGTCATTTCTCCGGGGAGTGGAAAGTCGCCTCGATAGCCTGTCTGGTGTGGAAAATGAAAAGAAAGATGAGGGCACTGATCAATCAAAAGTTATCAGCGAAATAGAAAAGCGGTTTAATGCAATATTTGGCGATGATAACAAAGAAGTTAAATCAGAAGCAAAAACCAAAGAAGAACCCACTGTAGAAGAAATCATCTTCAACGCGGAACTTGCTGACAGCAAAAACATTGATCAATTACCCGCTGAGACCTTGATGGCAAAAGTTTTACCATCTGACTGTAAATCGAAGACTAAAATTCCGGATGATAAAGTAAGCACAGAGAGATGGGAGAAAACCCCGTTTACACTAGACAAGGCTTTCACTAAAGATGCGCAAAGCAACATAAACCAAAATTGGATGGAAACGGCGAAAAGCCTTGATGAAAATCAACTGCTCGATAAGAGTGTAAAAAAAGACCGGCAAACATCAAGTTTTAATTCCCCCTCGGACAACAAATTATTTCGGCAACCTTATAATGTTGATAGTAATGAAGAAATAAGGAAATTCGCACCAGAAAATGCCGCAAGCCATAAGATTACCTGGATAGCTCTGATCATTGTGTTCTTAATTCTTTTCTTTATGGCCTTGGGGTTTTTATGGTTCTACCCGGAGAAAAAAAATCAGGCACTGCAATGGATGGTCGCTAATATCCCCTATGCCGATAAAGTATTAACGGTCGATAATGAGCAGAAAAATCCGGATACCGGCAAGATTAAATTCATTGACGTCCAACAGCGTTTCATCAGGAATACTTCCCTGGGAAGGAACATTAGAGTTATTGAAGGAATAGTGAAAAACAATACAGCCGCAAACATATCCAAAGTTAAACTGTTTGGAGAGCTTTATGATTCGAAAGGATTATTGCTTTTAACCTCCAAGACATCACTTGCGGGCAATGTTCTTACCGATGATAAACTGGAGAAACTCGACGAAGACAAAATCTTTTCGGCCCTGTCCATCGCACCGGCCAGCAATCTTTCGGAAGCCAAGATTCCACCCATGGGTCAAGTGCCGTTCATGATCGTATTCATCCGGGAACCTGCCAAAGTATTCAAATTAGTCGTAATCCCGGTTTCAGAATAAATAGACGCCCTGGTTCAACTAAATACAATCCGTTTTAATATTCATTTTATTTCGATGTCTTTCCAAAGCCAAGGCAATCAGCTTATCCAGCAGATCGCTGTATTTCAGGCCTGTAGCTTCCCAGAGTTTAGGGTACATGCTGATACTGGTAAAGCCGGGGAGCGTATTTATTTCGTTTAGGTAAAATTCGTTGGTTTTTTTATCCAGAAAGAAATCGACTCGGGCCAGAGAGCTACATGCCAGAGCTATGTAACCTTTAACAGCTGCTTTGCGGATTAGACCGGCAAGATTTCCATCAATATCGGCGGGTATTTTCATCGTTGCGCCATTCGGATCAATATACTTGGCTTCATAGGAATAGAACTCATGATTAGGAGTGATTTCTCCCAGTATTGATGCCGCCGGGTTTTCGTTGCCCAAGACTGCGCATTCGATTTCCCGACAATCAATGGCTTTTTCGATCATGATACGGGTATCGAATTGAAAAGCGAAGTCAATCGCTTCCGGCAGTAACTCTTTTCCCTTTACCTTTTTTACTCCCACGGAAGAGCCGGTGCACAAAGGTTTGACAAAAAGCGTCATTCCGAGCTTACTTAGAGCATCCTGAATAATAATCCCGGGGTTGTCTTGCCACTGATGTTTACTGATGGTTAAAGACGGCACAACCGGAATGCCGGCTTCTCTGAGTAACCTCTTAGCGATATCTTTATCTATCCCCACAGCTGATCCGGCTACATCAGCTCCGACATAGGGAACCATCGCCAGCTCCAGCAATCCCTGCAATGTGCCATCCTCGCCATAGTTTCCATGCAAAACAGGGAAAACGATGTCAATTATAACTTCTTCATTCTTATTTTCAATATTATAAATGTGCAGCTTGTTTTCCTGCTCAAAATGATTAACCAGCCATTTCCCCCGTTTTTTTAAGGAGAGAATCTGGCCGAAATCTTTATCCGGAAGAATTTCCGGCTTATCCTGAACATACCAACGGCCATCTCTGTCAATGCCTATGGCTATAACTTCATATTTGTTTTGATCCAGCGCGTAAACCACTGATGCCGCGGAACAAAGAGAAACATTGTGTTCGCCCGACCTCCCGCCATATAAAACACCGATTTTTGTTTTTGGATGAGAACCTGATTTATGCCGCATGACTTATCCTTCTTACGTTTTGCAAATATAAGCTTTTGTCCATGAAAATGTCAAATTATTATTGATTTTCCGGCATATTTATAGATATGCTAACTAAAATCTGTTAACCATCTTGACACTACCTGTTTAAGGGCATATATTACTTATACATTTTGGATAGTTGTTGTGGTGAGTTTATGTCTCATTATTTTAACACTGCGCAGTTGCCACTTACCAACAAGGCATTTAGCGATGCCGAAAAGGTGGTATCACGCCATTTTAGAATGAGCGAAGACCAATTACGTAAAAATAAATATGATGTAAAAACTCTTGCATATCTCACGCAACATGAAGTAAAAGACGGCGCGTTTGCTCATCTTTGCAAATATTCGTTCGAAAAGCCGGGTAGCTCTGCAGAAGAAGGTAAAGAGGGCTTTGATTTTTATAGGGTTTGTTTGCAGGACAATATTATTCTGAATGCGGTTGACCGGGCTAATTCATTTATAAAATTAAGCCCTCTGATGCTTTACATTGCTGTGCATGAATTGATTCACGTATTGCGCTTCGGTAACGGTAACATAGATTTTAATGCATCTATTGAGGAAAAGGAACAGGAAGAAAAAGTTGTACATGATTTAACCAGAAATGCCTTGCAGCCCGCTGGCAATCATGATTTGACTATGGTTTTAGACTGCTTTAGCAGCCGTTATAAAATTTGTGACATATTTAATTAAATACAGGGAGTTTTTACTATGCCTATCTATGAATATAAATGCCGGAAATGCGGCAAACAATTTGAAGCGTTTCAGGGAATCACTGAGCCGGAACTGAAAAGCTGCAAGTTCTGCAAAGGTAAGGTGCATAAATTGGTTTCTTTGTCCTCTTTCAGTTTGAAGGGTTCAGGATGGTATGTAACCGATTACGCCGGAAAGAAACCTCCGGTGGCCGCTAAAGCAGAAAAAGCAGAACCAAAAGTGGAAACAAAAGCAACTGAAAGTTCGACGACTTCCGCTGATACTTCATCACCTACAAGTACAAGCAGCAAAGAAGATTAGTGAGACCCAGGCTTCAGAAACGAAGTGCACTGAATCTTGCTGGTCGAACTATCCCGAGGAGCGGGATCGGAGACACCTTTCAAAACCGAAAAAAGGCGACGCTCATTAGCGAGCCGATCGCTTAACGTGT
>PLNU01000162.1:212-9590 GCA_003142835.1 Syntrophaceae bacterium | reverse complement strand
GGCCAGGCCAGAGCAGGTTATTATCCGCAGCTTACTTTTCAATCCAGTTATCAGCGTATTGGTCCTTCCAGCTATCAACGTATTGATCCTTCTCCCACATCAATTATTAATACTGATCCTTATAATCAATATTCCAATACCTTAAGTTTAAGTCAGACGATATTTGATTTTGGCAAAACCTACAATCAGGTCCAAATTCAAAGTTTGGGAAAAGAATCATCGCAAGCGGATCTTCAAGATATTNNGATGTCGCGCTGGAAACTGTTAACCAATTTCAACAGCATTATGAAATAGCCAAAGTATTTTTTGAAACAGGAAAAAGTTCCAAAATCGATGTAACGAGTGCCGAAGTGAATTTAAGTAATGCTAAAATAAATTTACTTAAGGCCGAAAATGCCCTGCGCATCGCGAAGATTACACTCACCAACGCCATGGGAATAATAAATGCCGCTGAATATGAAATCAAGGATGAATTAGCTTATCGTCCCTACGAAGTTTCTTTGGAAGAAGCCCTGCAGAATGCCTATAAGAACAGGCCTGATCTTCTTTCGACACTCAAGAAAAAAGAGGGATTGGAGAAAACCATCGACCTGAATAAAAAAGGATATTTACCTGTTCTATCAGGCAGTGCCGCTTACGGCTATTACGGCGATACGGGTAATGACTTGGTAATGGATAAGGAATGGAGCGTTGGCGTAACATTAACTTTTCCTCTTTTTACCGGCCTTTCCACTAAATATCAAGTTGATGAAGCTAAGGCCAATTTAGATGTTTTTAAGGCCAATGAAGATTTATTGATGCAAAAAGTATATCTTCAAGTTGAATCCGCATATCTATCGCTCAAAGAAGCAGCCGAAAGAATCTCCGCGGGAAAGATCATCGTCAAACAAGCGGAAGAA
The DNA here is from genome assembly GCA_003142835.1 of Syntrophaceae bacterium. Lineage (GTDB taxonomy): Bacteria > Desulfobacterota > Syntrophia > Syntrophales > Smithellaceae > FEN-1160. Next base: position 8,691 of record PLNU01000162.1, on the reverse strand, counting down.
ACTGTAGAGCTGGCCAAAGGCAGATATTCGGCGGGCGTTGGAAGTTCAATTGAAATTACAGATGCCATGATCACCCTGAATAACGCTAAGATGACATATATTACCGCTTTGTCCGATTACTCTGTGGCGCAGGCAAATCTGGAAAAGGCAATGGGAGCGGGAGCTCAGAAATGAAAAAAATTATAATTGGTTTGATTGTCGTTATCGCGTTGGGAGTTGTTCTTTTTTTTGTATTCAAACATAAAGACGGCAAACAGAAATATATCACAGATAAAATTACGCGTGGCGACATCAAATCCACAGTATCGGCAACTGGGACAGTAAATGCTGTAACCACAGTGCAAGTGGGAACGCAGGTTTCCGGAACCATTCAAAAGCTGTTTGTAGATTTTAACTCTCCGGTAAAAAAAGGCCAGTTACTTGCCCAGATTGATCCGGCTATATTTGATGCCCAGGTGGGACAAGCACGGGCAAACTTACTTTCTGCCAAAGCCAACCTGGAAAAATCGCAGGTCATGCTGCGCGACACAAAAACAACTCTGGAGAGAAACAAAATTCTCTATGCCAAAAATTTTATTGCCAAGAGTGATCTTGATACTTCTGAAACAAATTATCTTTCCGCCATAGCACAGATCAAAGTTGCCGAGGCTCAAATTCAACAAGCTCAAGCCGCTCTTGATTCTTCCTCAATCAATTTAAAATACTCAAAAATACTTTCTCCGGTGAATGGCACGGTCATTTCGCGTAATATCGATATCGGCCAGACGGTGGCGGCAAGCTTTCAGACGCCAACATTATTTACCATTGCCCAGGATTTAACCAAAATGCAAATAGATACAAGCGTTGACGAAGCCGATATCGGCAAAGTAAAAGTAGGACAGAAAGCTGCTTTTACGGTTGACGCTTATCCGGAATCAACATTTAATGGTGAGGTTTCTGTTGTCAGAAACGCCCCGATCACTGTCTCCAATGTCGTCACTTATGACGCTGTAATTATAGTTGATAATACCGGTCTCAAACTCAAACCGGGTATGACGGCAAATGTTTCCATAGAGACAGAAAGCAAACAAAGTGTTTTACGTGTATCGAATGCCGCTCTGCGTTTTAAACCGGCAACATCAGCAGCAACCCCCGATCAAAAAGGAACAAAGGGGCCTAAGGGCCCGGGCGTTTGGATTTTAGAGAATAATAAACCGAAGAACGTAAAGATTACAACCGGCATCAGTGACGGTAATTATACGGAAGTGATATCCAGCGAATTAACTGAAGGACAGCAAATCATCACCGATTCTTCCAATAGCACCAAGAAGAATGAGCCGGCGCCGGGCGCGGGCACCCCCAGATTCATACGTTAAGGTAATTTAGATGGCTCTCATTGAGACAAAAAAATTAAGCAAGTTCTACTGTGTCGGAGACAATGTTGTCCGTGCTCTTGAAAATATATCAGTCACAATAAACGCGGGAGAATTTGTGGCAATTATGGGACCTTCAGGATCCGGCAAATCCACCTTTATGAACTTGATTGGCTGCCTTGATCAACAGACCGATGGAGACTATCTGCTGGATAGCACAAGCATCGGAGAACTAAGCCTTGATGAACTGGCGGAAATCAGAAATCATAAAATCGGTTTTGTCTTTCAGGGTTTTAATCTTTTACCCCGCACCTCCGCCGTAGAGAATGTCGAGCTTCCCCTGCTCTACAATCATGTTACCGCAAAAGAAAGACGACAAAGGGCTTTAGGCGCGCTTACTAAATTGGGATTGGAAGGGCGCGAGGATCATCATTCCAATCAACTCTCCGGTGGACAGCAGCAGCGCGTCGCTATTGCCCGCGCGCTGGTCAACAATGCACCGCTGATTTTAGCCGATGAACCCACCGGAAATCTCGATACAAAAACAAGTGTGGAGATCATGGAATTGCTTGTCCAGCTAAATCAGGAAGCCAAGACAACGATAATATTAGTAACTCATGAGCAGGATATAGCGAACTTCAGTAGGCGAATAATCAGATTTCTCGACGGTCATATTGTCAGCGATCATCCAGTGGTGAAAAAATGATCAATGTAAACTCAACATTCAAGATTGCCCTGCGTGCTTTATGGGTCAACAAAATGCGTTCTTTCCTCACTATGCTCGGCATAATAATCGGTGTGGGAGCGGTAATCACCATGCTTGCCGTCGGCACAGGCGCGAGCGAGAAGATATCCGAACAAATTGCCAGCGTCGGCAGCAATCTGATCATCGTTATTCCCGGCAGCATTACGCAGGGAGGCATACGCATGGGCAGCGGCAGCATATCTTCGCTGACCAGGGATGACTCTGAAGCCATCGAGAAGGAATGTTCGGCGGTCAGCGCGGTTGCTCCCATTGTTAATACCGCCGCACAGGTTGTCTACGGAAATCAAAACTGGGCAACAGGCATCTATGGAACAACATCCGGTATCCTGGAAGTAAAAGATTGGTCGCTTGTGGCAGGAAGAACCTTTATTGATCAGGATATACGAAGTTCCACCAAAGTCTGCATTTTAGGACAAACCATTGTAGATAACCTCTTCGGTGGAATTGATCCTATCGGCCAGATAATCAGAATTAAAAAAGTGCCTTTCACCGTTATCGGTATCCTGGAGACAAAAGGACAATCTATCATTGGTCAGGATCAGGACGATGTTATTTATATCCCCGTGACCACAGCGCAAAAGAAGATCGTTGGCAGATCAGTACCGGGAATGGTGCGTACCATCATGGTTAAAGCAAGAAGCGCCGAAGATATGTCGCTCGCGGAAAAGCAGGTAACGGAATTGCTGCGTCAGAGGCACCGGACCGGACTTAATAAAGAAGACGATTTCACGGTAAGAAACCTGACTCAGATGATGCAGGTAGCGGAAGAATCCGCAAAAGTAATGACCATATTACTGGGCGCAATAGCCTCGATTTCCCTGCTAATTGGCGGCATTGGCATTATGAATATTATGCTGGTATCTGTTACCGAGCGGACAAGAGAAATCGGCATCCGTATGGCCATCGGGGCAAAAACCTGGGACATTCGTATTCAGTTCATCATCGAAGCTCTCACTCTTTCCATGATCGGTGGAATTTTTGGTATTACCCTGGGCGTAACCGGTTCTTCCATCTTATCGGCGGCAGCCGGTTGGACAACAATTGTTTCCCCTTTATCCATAATTCTGGCTTTTGGTTTTTCCGGCCTGGTCGGTATCTTTTTTGGATTTTATCCGGCTTATAAAGCTTCTCTGCTTAGTCCAATTGATGCTTTAAGGTATGAATAAAATATTGTGGACTTCTGGATTAGTTAAGCTATATTAAAGAAGAAACTTTTTATAATAAAGCATAAGAATGCACGCTCTTCTTTTAACCATTTTTCTAATCGCATTGTCATATCGGTAATTATTTTGCCGGCTTTAACTTTGTTCTTATTTTTTTACCTGAGAAAAAAGTGAAGGGCTGACAAAATCAGTGGTGGAATCAAATACAGGCATGGCTATTTTTCAAAATTTAAAGAACTTTAAATTTCTATTCCGCACTTTACAGTCCCGTAACTACCGTCTTTTTTTTATTGGTCAATTCATTTCTCTCATCGGCACATGGATACAGCAAATTGCTGTGAGCTGGTTAATCTATAAGATGACCAACTCCGTTTTCCTTTTAGGGTTGGTTGGTTTTGTCAGCCAATTCCCGACATTTGTCATCACACCTTTTGCCGGCGTGTGGTCGGATCGATTCAACCGGCATAAAATTCTTGTTTTGACTCAAACGTTATCCCTGATTCAAGCATTGGTTCTGGCAATCCTTGTTTTATCCGGCGCTATTACCGTGTGGCAAATAATTTTACTGAGCCTATTTATCGGCTGTGTGAATGCCATTGACATGCCCAACAGGCAATCATTTGTTATATACATGATCGACGACCGAAACGACCTGGGCAATGCTATTGCCCTGAATTCGGCCATGTTTAATGGAAGTCGGTTCATCGGACCTTTTATCGCCGGCGTTTTGATTGCCACAGTCGGCGAAGGCATTTGTTTTCTCATTAATGCTTTAAGTTATATAGCTGTAATTGTCGCTATATTATCTATGAACATAGATCATATAAAAATAAACATCAGTAAAACCAGTGTAATGGAGGAACTAAAAGAAGGTTTTACCTATGTTTTTGGTAATACAAGAATCAGAGCCATGCTTATACTAGTGAGCCTGACCAGCATAATGGGAGTACCTTTTATCGTCCTCATGCCTGCCTTTGCTAAAGACATATTGCAAGGCGGTCCTCATACACTGGGATTTTTGATGTCGGCACTGGGAGCAGGTGCCTTGCTCGGAGCTTTCTATCTTGCTTCACGAACGAACATAAAAGGACTGCAAAAAATAATAAATATGGGGGCATTTATTTTCGGCATCGGACTGATTGGCTTTTCTTTTTCACGTTCTTTATGGATTTCCATATTAATGGTATTTATTGCCGCATTCGGGATGATGTTACAGGTCGCATCGACTAATACCTGGCTACAAACCAACGTAGATGATGATAAACGCGGCCGTACGATGAGCTTTTATGTCGTTTCTTTTATGGGTATGGCGCCTTTTGGCTCCTTACTTGCGGGTAGCGTAGCCGGTTTCATCGGAGTTCCCTACACCATTTTTACTGGCGGTACTGTCTGCATTCTTGGCGCTATCTTTTTTTTGAAATTATTTCCCCTGCCCAACATTAAGAAAACCTCATAATTACCGATAATTCCAATTCTAAATCAAAGCGCTATCTTTGTTGGCAGCGTCGTCGGCTTCCTCAACGTATTTGTAAGGAACGGTTTGAAACCATTCCCTACACTCCTCCTTGCCGCCTCGATATCATCTTTGATTTAGAAATGGTATAAATACTTAAAAGAGCAGGCTTAAAAAAATGAGGTAAACAGATCCTGACGCTCAGATATAATAATAATAATTGATTCTTGTCTTGTTTTGTATTTTTTGCTAGTTAATAAAGTTGTTATCCGAAATGGGGAATACAAAATTTGCGGATATTATTAAGGATGAAAAGATGAAAAAAAATCAAGAAACAATCCGACGGGCAAAAGAAGTATTAAAAATAGAAGCACAGAGCATTCTGCGACTGATTGATAAGATTGACGGCAACTTCTCCAAAGCTGTGGATGCGATATATAAATCCAAGGGACGAGTTATAATTACCGGAATCGGAAAATCAGGATTGATTGGAAGAAAAATTGTCGCCACGCTTACCAGTACAGGAACACAATCAATTTTTCTTCATCCTGTGGAGGGCATCCATGGTGATTTGGGCATAGTCACCAAGGAAGATATACTTCTGGCAATTTCTAACAGCGGTGAAACAAACGAATTAATTCCCATCATTAGTTCTGTACGTCATATCGGAACTCCTGTCATTGCCTTTACCGGCAATCTTACCTCGACGCTCGCCCGCGTAAGCGATATTGTCATTGATGTTTCCGTGGAAAAAGAAGCCTGCCCTTTTGGTCTTGCCCCAACGTCCAGCACCACCGCGGCTTTGGCAATGGGTGACGCGCTAGCTATCGCACTCATTGATAAAAGACAATTCCGGAAAAAAGATTTTTACGAGTTTCATCCGGGAGGAAGTCTTGGAATAAGATTAAAAGCGACAGTCGGTGATGTTATGATCGCAGGAAAACAAATCCCGCGAGCACTTACCGGGGTATCTGCTCAAAAAGCGATACAAGAAATTGACCGCAGAAATGTCGGATTTGTTCTGATTACTGACAAAAAAAATAAACTTCTGGGAATTTTAACCGATGGTGATGTACGCCGTATGGTCAGCAAAGATATTTCTTTTAAAGGTAAAACCATCGACGATTTGATGACGCGTAATCCTAAAACAATAGACGAAAATGCGTCACTGGCACAAACTGTGGAGCGCATGCAAAAAGATGAGATCACTGCCCTGGCCGTGGTAAATGCGAAAAAAGAGATTAAAGGTTATCTCCATCTGCACGATATTTTAGGCCGTGGCGGATCGGTTAATATTTCTTTAACTTAATCGGCCTGACGGAGACAATAATTATGGCGCTCTATGAATTTGATGGTAAAAGGCCTCAAGTGCCTGCCGATTCTTTTGTCCACCCTGACGCCGTTTTAATAGGCGATGTAAAAATCGGCCATGAATGTCTGATCGCACCGGGTGTCTCTATCCGGGCAGATTTTGGTCCGGTAACAATCGGCGATCGTTCTAATGTCCAGGATAATGCTGTTATCCACGTTTATCCCGGTTCTCAAGTGATCATTGATAATGATGTCACTCTCGCTCACGGCGTGATTCTGCATGATGTACACATCAAATCACGATGCGTAATCGGCATAGGCGCTATTGTCCTCTTTAACGTTGTTTGCGAAGAAGATGTTTTTGTGTCTGTTGGTTCAATTGTACCCAAAGGCATGCATATTCCCTCCGGTAAAATTGTCGCCGGTAACCCGGCCAAGGTTACCCATAATGTCACTGACAAGCAAAAAATCATGGCTAAAGACGGCATCGACGTTTATCGTGAGCTTTGTAGAAAATACATAGCAACAATGAAGAATGTTGATTGATTCAATAATTGGGTAGGGATCGTCGGCAACGTGGAATTAATGCAAAGAAATAATGACGTGCAAAAAACATAGTTCATTGCAATGTGGATATTTTTTCTCTTGACTGAGAGGTCTTGCGCATGAATAAAAGACGTTTTTTTTATTCATTACCGATTATTCTTCTGCTGATCGTCGCTGTTGCCGGCTGGTTTGCCACGGACTATCTCGGCAATAAAGCCCGGCAGGAAATCATCGGAGAAAGCCAAGCTTCAGTATTAACCCTGTCCATCTATGTATCTGATACACTCACAAACATCGAAGGGGCCGTTAAATCCCTGGCCGGTTCTCCCTGGATCGCTCCCGCACTGATGTCTGAAAGGGATCAGGATATCGAACATGCCAATAGCGCGTTAGACAGATACAATTCCGCTTTAAACACTTCCGTGTCGTACCTGATGGATGCCGATGGCATGACTGTGGCATCCTCCAACCGGAACGATCCGGACAGCTTTGTAGGAAAATCCTATCGTTTTCGTCCTTATTTTCAGGAAGCGACCAAGGGCCAAGTCGGTCAAGCCGGTCGTTATTTTGCGCTGGGCATTACTTCCGGAAAGAGGGGCTTCTATGCAAGCTACCCGGTTCAGAATCGTCTGGGTAAAGTGCTTGGCGTGGTCGCAATGAAAAAGGATCTTGACGATATGGGGACCTTTTTCAGAAAATACCCCTTTTTCTTTCTCATCAGCCCGGACGGCATTATTTTTCTGTCCAGCAAGCCGGCAATGGTTCTAAAAAGTTTCTGGCCGCTGGACAAAACAGTACAAGAAACATTGATTGCTTCCCGGCAATTCGGCAATAAACTCTTTGAAACCGTTTTTTTAAAAAAGGAAATTGCTGATGGTACGGAAGTCACTTTAGAAGGAAAGGATTATTTTGTCTCCAGGAAGGTGATTGACAGCGACGGATGGTCGATTGTGCTTCTGACCCCGACAAATCATATCAGGGATTACAAATTGTTCGGCATTCTGGCAACGATTTCTGTAGGCTTATTAATTATGTTTTTTTCAGGCATTATCTATGTCCTTGACCGATCCAAAGAGGCCATTCGGCAAAGTGAAGAGAGCAAACGCCTGTTACTTCATGCAGTCGGAGATGGCATATTCGGGGTCGATGCTACGGGGCAGGTGACCTTCGTCAACCCCGCCGCCTTGCGCATGCTTGGGTTTTCCGTAGAGGAGATGTTAGGCCAAAACGCGCACGCTCTCATCCACCATTCCCACAAGGACGGCTCCAACTACCCGGATGAAGACTGCCCCATGTATGCCTCCTACACCCAGGCCACCGAAAACCATGTCACGGACGAGATGCTCTGGCGCAAGGACGGCAGCAGTTTCCCCGTGGAGTATTCCAGCATGCCGATCATCAATGACGGCAAGGTCATGGGCGCGGTGGTGACCTTTAGGGACATCACTAAACGCAAGCAGGTGGAAGAGGCGCTGTACCGAAGTGAGGAAAGATACCGGACCATCATCGAGCAAATGGAGGACGGCTATTTTGAAACTGACCTTCGCGGCGATTTTACGTTCGTTAATGACGCTGAGTGCAAAAATCTCGGATATACCCGTGAGGAAGTGATCGGCAAGAATAGTGATCTGTATGCGGATGAAAAAACCGCCAAAGCATTATACCACCTCTTTGTTGAAGTCTACAAAACAGGAATACCTGTTAAAGCCTATGATTTGGAACTTACCAAAAAAGACGGGACTAAATCTTATGTTGAAATATCCGTATCCCTTATAAGAAAGTCCGAAGGTGAACTGATTGGATTTCGGGGTATTGTCCGCGACATCACCGAGCGTAAGCAGTCAGAGGAAAAGATCCGGCAGATGGCCTACCATGATTCCCTGACGGG
>PLNU01000162.1:0-141 GCA_003142835.1 Syntrophaceae bacterium | reverse complement strand
TTGCACAGAAGATCGTTGACAGCTTTTATAAGCCCTTCCTCATAGACACCCATCAACTCGTTGTGACAACGAGTATCGGCATCGCTTTCTATCCCAATGATGGAACAGATGAAGGTATGCTCCTGAAAAATGCCGATATCG
>PLNU01000168.1 GCA_003142835.1 Syntrophaceae bacterium | reverse complement strand
GAGCCTCTGGGCAAAATGTTTCGTGTTCTGGGAATATCGGTGGAAGAGCTCTTCTTCCGCATGGGACAAGGAGGCATAATCGACCGTTATATTTTTGATGATTTTGTTTTCGATTTACCTGTAAGCATTGACGCTTTCGAAAAAAGTCTGAAAAGTACTTTTCCTGCGGAAATTATGACGCTGGACGTAATCATGAAAAATTTACGCGAGATCGCCGGGCGCATGCTGGATCCAGCATTTCTAATCAATCAGGGTGATCCCTTTCAAAACATGGATTTTTTCCAGCCGATGGGAGAATTTCTGGATAAATTTGATGCCTCTGCCGGTTTGCGGGCGGTGCTGGCTGTGCCCTGCCAGTTGATCGGTGTTGAGTTAGCCCAGTGTCCGATTATTTTTCATCACATGGTTTTGGCCGGTTATTTATTTTCTTCCTGGAGGTTAAAAGTAAGCGGCAGCACAATGGCTGATGTTTTTACGCGGCGTTTTCAAGAATTGGGCGGGAAACTCATTCTGAATGATGGCTGCGATAAAATAATATTGGATGAGGGAGAAGTTGCAGGGGTAAGGCTGACCTCAGGAATCTTACTTTCGGCGGATGCAGTTGTCGCCGCTGTGCATCCGAAAATATTGCTCAATCTTTTGGAACCGGATGCGCTGAAGAGCTCTTACCGGCAACGTATTGCAAACCTGAAGGAAACGGAAGGAGTTGTTGCCGTTCAGATCAGTGTTGATGCGTCCGCGCATCCTGAGATCGATCATAATATTTACCAGCGTTATAACGATGAAAAAGAACTGATCAAGGATGGGATCTTTTATCAATTGCGCCAGAGCAATGATAAAGACGTAAATTTAATTTCCATCTTCACGAGATCACTATACAGTGAATGGAGCAAGTGGGAAAATACAATTTCCGGCAAGCGTGGTAAAGACTATGAAGAAAAAAAACTAAGCATTGGGCAAGACCTTTTGCAAAAAGCCAACGAAGTTTTTGGCGGCCTGAAAAACGCCCGGATACTGGATGTCTTCACGCCGTTGACCCTGCGGGATTATGTGAATTGCCCTGAAGGTTCCTGTTACGGTGTAATGCGTTCGTCAGCCCAATTGCTCAAAATTGCCTCCTTAAGTAAACCACTCATATCCGGTTTATTTCTCGCAGGGCAAAACGCTGTGGCGCCGGGAGTATTAGGCACTATTCTTGGTTCATTTAACGCTGTAAGGCAAATTATCGGAGCTTCGCGCTTTGCCGAGGAGATTAAATGGGAAGCGTAATGCTGGACGCCACAGATATTTTATGCTAGATTACATAATCAAATTCAGGGAGTTCAAACCAAACAATGACACGTCAAGAAATTGAAAGAGAAATTAAAAACATTTTTCAGCGGGAGTTTGAAGTTGAAAATCCTGAGATGGATGTGGACTTAAGAGAAGCGTACGCTTTTGACAGTATCGATGCTATCGAACTTTTGTTGGAAATAGAAAAGTTTTTAGGTTCGGAACTTACCCGGGAAGAAAAAAAACAAGCCATGGATATTCGCACGATAAATCAGATTTGCGACTATGTTGAAAAACTTGCTGAGACCAGGAAAGTTGCGCCGGTGAAAAAATAATTTATGGAACGTAGAGTCGTTATTACAGCTTGTTCGGCGATAACGCCAATCGGTCATGGCAAAGATCAGATTGTCGCGAGCCTTTTAAAAGGTGTCTCCGGCGTTAAAACATTGCGCGAAGATCAATTAGTCAGCCGTTTTATTCATTCCAAAGTTTACGGTACGGTAGATTATCCTGTTGATTATGATTTTAAACGGCAGTATCGCAAAACAATGGGTCCTGTGGCCTATTATGCCTGCCAGGTGGCCAAGGAAGTTCTGGAACAATCAGGTCTGCCGGAGGATTTTATAACATCCGGAAAGATGGGGGTTGCTTTTGGTTCCATTCATGGTTCTCCTACCGTGCAACGGAATATTTATAAGGTCTTTTTTGAAGCAAAGGATAAAGCCGCGTATCAGAGCATCGGTGCTGTTGATTACTTGAAATCAATGGTGCACACAACCGCCGTCAATATAACCAAGATGTTCGGCATCACCGGCAGGGTCATATCTTCGGGAACCGCGTGTACAACAAGCAGCCAATCGATTGGCTACGGTTATGAAGCGGTCAAATATGGTTTGCAGGAGGCCATGCTGTGCGGCGGTGCTGATGAATACGATACAATCACTGTAGCAGTTTTCGATAATTTACTGGCCTGTTCCACAGCTTTTAATTCCGAGCCTAGACGCACACCGCGTCCCTTTGATAAATTGCGTGACGGTCTTGTGGTGGCCGAAGGCGCAGGCGCGGTAATGCTGGAAGAATATGAGCATGCCAAAAAGCGCGGCGCTAATATCCTGGCCGAAGTTATAGGTTTTGCCTGCAATAATAACGGCGGCGATTTGATTCTGCCCAATCTGGACGGTATAACAAAGACGCTTAAGCTTGGTCTGGAAAACGCAAAGATTAACGCGGGCGATGTAGATTTAGTCAGCGCTCACGCTACCGCCACGAAAATGGGCGATATTATCGAAGCGCAGGCAATCAGCGCCGTTTTCGGGATAAATCCATATGTTGTCGCTTTAAAGAGTTACCTTGGTCACACCATGGCCGCTTGCGGCGCCATTGAAACTATCCTTCCTATTTACATGATGCAGGATGGATTTATCGCGCCAACGCTTAATCTGGAAGATATTGACGAGCGCTGCGCGATGATTAAACATGTGCAAAAGATTCTGCAAAAGCCTGTGAAAATCGCAGCCACGCAGAATTTCGCTTTTGGCGGCGTCAATACTATTGTGCTGATAAGGAAATTTTCATAAGATAAAATGTCTTCTAAAAAAATCTTCCAGAATGTATCAGCTTTCTTCATTACTTTATTTATATGGGCATATTTCTTGTTCGGCTCCACAGTAATTTTTCTTTTTGGTCACATACCGGCGTATTTATTTTCGGAAAATAGTGCCCGGGCTTTTCAGAATTTAAACCACATTAATATGAAGAACTTTTTTGCGTTAACGCGTTTTCTGATTCCGGGCGCAAAATTTAAAATCCAAAAAGAAGTTCGGCAAATTCAGTCCTCAGTTGTTGTTTGCAATCACTTGTCTTATCTTGATCCAATTTTGCTTACTTCAATTTTTAAGCGGCAGTGTACGATCGTTAAAAGCACTTTTTTCCAAGTCCCCTTTTTTAGTTGGTTACTGAAAAATTCCTGCTATATGCCCTCAGAATCCAGTGAGTTGATGGGGCAAGCAATGGTCGAAAATCTGGAAAATATCAAAGAACATTTGGCGGCAGGCGGCAACTTTTTTGTTTTTCCGGAAGGCACAAGAAGCCGCGATGGAAAACTTGCCCCTTTCAATAAGGGCGTATTCAGCATCGCCCGTTACTGTAATGCCCCACTGAAGCTGGTTTATATTAAGGATACTGATAAATTATTCAAGCCCGGGACTTTTTTGTTTAATACTCGCGACAATATTGAAATTGAGGTGGAATTAATCGGAACACTTACGCCTGAATACAGAAGTGATAATTTTTCGCTTTCAGCGGTAGCTGATGAGGCTAGAAATATTTTTGAGCAAAGAATTGCCAGAAACTGAACCAAGTTAATATGGGTATTCGGCCCGGGCTATCTTTGGCAACCGGTGATAATCTCTGAACACAGAGTGTTTATTACACCTAAATCCGATCTGCAACAGGATGAAGCTTCGTAGCCGTAAATAAAAGTGTGTATACAGTCATAACGTCCTCCTATACAAATTTCCTTCATGCATATAAATGCAAGACTTAAATGGTAATCTTCGTTTATGGCGTGATTTTGATATTCAAATTTTCCTGTTAAATCATCCCTTGACATAAATTATGAAGTCGTATTTAAGAAAACACAAGATTGGTATTTACATAAATAAATTAAAATAATGGCACACAGCATGCACAGACAGACAGACAGGCAGATCTAACCTTATTTGTCATTGCGAGGAGCGCCTTGCGCTCCGTGGCAATCTCTATTACCAAACTTTTATTAGCCGGAGGAGCGCGATTATTATCACGCTCCTCTTTTTTTATTATTAATACATCAATCATAAAACCTCTGTGTCTTTAGCGGATGCACGGGTTATTTTATTATTAACGAAGGGAGAGGGCAATGAAAAAAATATTTGTGGTATTGGCGGCAGTATTGCTTTTGGCGATTATGGCTTGCAGTGGCGGTGGGGACGACGGCGGGACGAGCAATAATTCCGACCCGAACGCGACAGTTCTGGCATCTAATGCAAAACAACTAGATAGCAGTACCACGGGTAACCTTTCATCCGTATCTGCAGATGGAGCAAATCTTTCTTTTTCAGCCACGACTACACAACTTGACGCTCTGAAACAAGATGATGTTATCATTTCCGATGTGACAACTGCTGCTCCACGGGGTCTTCTAAAAAAAGTAGTTAGCGTTACCACATTGCCAGACGGTACAGTGCAGGTTACAACAACTCCCGCAGCTCTGACGGATGCTTTTCAGGAACTGCATGTAAGTGGAACTATTACTGGTGTCAGTAATGAATCTTTAGTGAATAAAAGTATTAAAATTATTAAAAAAGCATTGGGTACAAGCGACACTGTCAATATTCCCGATATATCATGTCAAATACCATTAACCGATGTCAGTGGGTCCAGCAGTTATAGTGCAAGTCTCTCGGGCAACTATAAATTCACTCCAGATCTAACATATAATATAGATATATCTGGGTCTAAATTAAACACATTTAAAGTGGCGTTTACAGGGTCTCAAACTTTGAATCTGGATGGGGTTTTTTCAGCTACCCAGGCAATAAGCTATAGCCCGGAAAAAGAACTTAAGAAATTATCTAAAACACTTGCTACCATAACTGTTTGGGTAACTGTCGGACCCGTTCCGGTTCCTATTATATTTACAATTGATTTCACACCGTATCTTGGGATAGAGATCTCTGCGGAAAATAAAGTTGATATAAATGCCGGATTTACATCATCAAGCTCTATGACTGCTGGCTTTGAATATACAAACGGCACCCCATCACCTATTGCTTCTTACAGTGGTTCCTTTACGCCTTATTATACTATTAGTGATCAAGTATCGTTGTCTTTAATGCCATATTTAAGAGTGGAATTAGGGTTTTTCCTCTATGATGCTTTGGGACCATATATTGATGTTAAGCCTTATGGCAAGATTGCAGCCGTTTCTACCCCAAACTTTCATTTAGAGAAGAGTGTAGGAATAAAGGGTGATGCCGGGGGAAAACTGGAAGTTTTCGATTGGACTCTTGCTAACTTTAGTATTGAGCTCTTTGATATAAATATTCCTCTTAGTGAATCGGCATATAGCATTACCGGAAGAATTACCGATGCAAGTGGTACACCGTTATCTGGCGTAACTGTTGCTCTGTCAGGTGACAGTTCTGCAAGCGCTACAACAGACGGAGCCGGTTATTATAAGTTCACCAATCTCCCAAATGGTTCTTATACAGTTACACCATCGTTGTCTGGGTATTCCTTTAACCCTTTAAGCTTACCCGTTGTCGTAGATAGTGGTGATGCCATTGTTCCGCGTGTTATAGACACGACGACGTCTACGGCTACTTACTCAATGAGTGGTACGATCCATGTAGGGAGCGATTCTGGAGCAGTGCTATCCGGGGCAACAGTCTCGATCGCCGGCCTGACAGCGACTACAGGAAGCGCCGGAACATTTACAATTACCGGCATTCCCGCCGGCACGTACGCATTTTCCGTCGCCAAATCGGGCTATGATACCTATACCAACTCTGCATACTATATTGGCTCCGATCAGACAGGCCTTAACTTCTATCTGACGCAGTCGAGCACTTCCGGTGATTACACCTCAGCCAACATCGGCACATTAAAATACGTACCTGCCGGAAGCGTCCCGCGGGGTTCCGCATCAACCAACATCAGCACGGTATCGGCTTTCCGCATGAGCGAGTATGAGATTACCCGAGCTCAATTTCTGGCCGTGATGGGAGTTGATCCCAGCTTTACAGCACATTCCACAGGAACCACTGATCCGGTACAAATGGTTACCTGGTACGACGCTGTGGAATTCTGCAATAAGCTGAGTATCGCCGAAGGGCTGACTCCGGTATATACGATTACCGGGCGCACACCCGCTACAGGATATCCGATCACCGATGCATCGGTAACACCTACATGGGCCAACAACGGCTACCGCCTGCCGACGGAAATGGAATGGATGTGGGCGGCTATGGGGGCCACAGCGGGAGCTACAGGCTACCTCAAGGCCTTTGCGGGGAGCACGGGAAGCAATTCTATTGGGGATTATGCCTGGACCTGGGAAAACAGCTCAGTCAATTATAAGAGCCAACCGGTAGGAACCAAACTGCCTAACGAACTTGGCCTCTACGACATGAGCGGGAACGTGTGGGAATGGTGTTGGGATTGGTTTGATGCGTATCCCACGGGAACACAGACGAACTATTGGGGAGCGGCTTCGGGCACGGCCCGTGTCATCCGCGGCGGCGGTTGGAACTACTTTGCGTCTGTCGCTTCGGTTGCCTATCGTATCTACGGCACCCCGCTTATCCAGTACAGCACTGTCGGTTTCCGGGTTGTGCGCCCCTGAGTTCTGCGGCATGCACCTAAGCATCTGCAGAACCAGCCAGCTTCCTGCGGCAGTATAGCCGCGAATATTGAGTTGCACCTTCCTGCCGGTACCAAACGGGAACGCCGGAAGGTGTTTTTTTGCGGTGCGGGAAAAATAAATATCTGGGAACTTTTCTTACAATTCCTTTTATTTTTCAAGTCGCATTTGCTCATTTGGTAGATGTAGTTAATAAAACCATAATTCATTTCCCCGGTTCAAACTGATTTTTTGCTGCCCAGAATGATGGCAAATGTTGCAATAAGTAGATGAGGCTTTTGCGGTGCTGCCATAAGTTCTTTTATTTAACTTACGGTGCAAACATTTCAGCAAGAGTTGAAAATACTTTTTCCTGTGAATCTACGTCAATGCTACCCAGCTTTTTTATAAGCCTGATTTTATCTACCGTTCTAATTTGATCCAGTACAATCTGGCCGCTTTTTCTTTTGAACGTGCAAGGTACGCGTGTGGGATAATCTCTGCCTTTGGTCGTCATCGGGGCAATGATAACTGTCGCAATAAAATTGTTCATTTCATCCGGCGAAATTATCAGGCACGGCCTGGCTTTACGAATTTCGCTGCCAATGGTTGGATCAAGATTAATAAGAAAAATGTCAAAACGTTTTACTACCATTCCCATTCATCCTTATCCCAGTTGGAATGTCCCGTTAAATCCGAGGCCAACATTTTATCATCAAAGCTTTCCGCCATCAGCTTGAATTTATTTTCCCAATTTTCACGTGGATGAGAGGCAGAACGAATTATGATTTTTTCATCCTCGACCTCCAAATCCACTTCATTGCCGAGATGGCTCTGCTCTATAATGATTTTAGGAATGCGAATGCCCTGAGAGTTGCCTATCCGAATAATATTTGTTCTCATAAATTTATACCCCACATAATTAATGTGATTACATTATAATTACATTGGTATGATTCGTCAAGAGAAATATAGGTGGATTTTTGCCACATGTAATATCATTAATTTTGATGAAGTTTTAAGAAAAAATTGAAGAACTATTGAGCACCTTTTAATCATAATATGATGGCAATGAGATATCTATTTATCCGGTTCAAACTGATTTTTTGCCGACCAGAATGATGGCAAATGCCGCAATAAGTAGATGAGGCTTTTGCGATGCTGCCATAGACGCTTACGGAATTTCATGCGCCAGGTACTATCAGAATAAAACCGTTTAACATGTTCGTTATAGAGATGGTCGAGCCTTTCCTGCGATTCAATTCCTTTCGGGATAAAAACAAAATTCAGGCAGTTCATCAGCCGCCAGTCTTCATTAAATGTTCCTTCTTCTCGAATTTTCGCCCAAAGCGGCGCGCCGGGAAACGGCGTGAATTTCGTCATATTCATATCATCGAGTCCCAGCGAAATAATAAAATCGGAAGTGCGCTTTATGGACTGTTTTGTCTCGCCGGGCAAGCCCATCATAAACAAGCCTTTGGCTCGCAGGCCCGCGGCCTGGATACGCTGCACTGTATCGCGCACATCATCGAGCGATACACCGGATTTGTGGCGCGCCAGCATCTGCGGATCGGCTGATTCTATACCTAAAGAAACCATCAGACAACCGGCATCTTTGAGCATCTTGAGCAGATCATCATCCGTGTAGCCCACACGCACCGCGCAGTTGAAGTTTATCCCCAGCGGATGGCGGGTAAGCTTGTCGCAGAGCTCGACAATCCGAGGCCGGTTGGCGGTGAACAAATCATCATAAATATTAATGTGCCGGACACCGAATCTTGTCCGCAAATGTTTCATGTGCTCGTAAATATAAGCTGCTGAATTATAGCGAAACCCCTTCTTGAAAACGGAGCGGTCGCAATAGGAGCATTGGAACATGCAGCCCCGCGACGTAATCATTGTTGCCCCGGGTGCCTTGATATAACTGAACAGCGGTAAATGGTATTCATGCGGAAAACCTCGGAGCTTTTCGTAGGCAGGGAATGGCAGAAAGTCTAAATCATGAATCTTCGGGTGCGGTTCATTGGTAATGACTTCTTCTTTCCGCCGCCAGATAAGTCCTTTGATGCCAGCGGGCTCTTCTCCCGCACATAGTTGCGCCATCGTGATTTCGCCTTCACCGGCAATTAAATAATCAAAGGCCGGATAATCTTCTAGCAATTTTCCTTCCAGGGCGGAAACATGAACTCCGCCGCAAACGGTTATCGTATCGGGGGATTGTTCTTTGATTTTCAGCGCAAGATCGGCAGCATCAGGAAAGGAAGATGTTGTGGCGGAAAAACCGACTATCTGAGGACGATAATTAAGAATTACTTTCACTTGCCCGGCAAGATCAAATGTCGCCTGCGGCCCGAGACAATCATAGACAAAAACATCATGCCCCTGCTCGAGAAGATATGCCGCAATAGAGAGCAATCCCTGCGGAACCATGCGATTGGCAATATCGGTAATATCACGCTTCCCGGGGAACCAGTTGAATCCCCGTGGATGGACAAGGACAATGCTGTTTTTTTGCTTTGCGGGAATGTTTCTCATATTAATTTGTGCGCCAGAGATAAAAATACTAAGTTGATTCAGCGGCAACCAGTGCCCGCCTGCCTGCCGCGTGATAATTACAATGAACAAAGAAAGCCGATGGGCCCGAAAGCAAAGCCCGCGCCAGTCCGTAAGCGGTAGCCGTCGGATATATACCGCAATGTGGCAGATAATCTTCCACTTTCCAGCCTTTGTCCTTGAAAAATGAATGATCCATATCGATCAGGCGAAATCCCGGCAGGATGATTTTTTGCTTATTCTGCTTGCCAATCAAATGGTCTGCGATCTTTTCGCACTCGCTTAAAATATTTTCATTGGAAGATAACTGCTGCCGCGTCTTGGAGTTATGGTCAAGTTCGACCGACAAAATATTTCCAATCTTTTTACCGTTGGTGTTCCCGAGCAGGAGCCAGGAACTGCCTTCTCCCATGGACATTGAGCGGTGATTATCCGGCCTTAAGTCCATTCGCTCGCGATAATCGGCCACCGTGGGCGTAAAAACATCGCAGCCGCCGACCAGCGCCAGATCAATCTCGCTGCTTTCCAGGTAACTTTGTGCCAGCCAGAGCGCCGACTCAAAAGACAGTTCTTCCTGAGAAATAGTGAGCACAACTCCTTTAATCTCGCAAATCCGCGCCAGAAAAAAAGCGGCGGCGTTGCTCACGGAATTGGCAAATTGATTGGGGCTGGGAAAGCCACCTTCGTGCTTGAAGACCTGAGTAATAAAAGGTAAAATTTCATCGACATTGCCGAGGCCTGTGGCCAGAAATATTCCAATCTTTTTTTCTTGCAGCACATCCTTCGGAACGTTCTTTAAACAGGTTAAGGCGCCGCAGCAAACCAGTTTGATAAACCTTCCGGCGCGGCGCAGCGGCTGCCCCATAATTTTTTGCACCAGATCATCAGGGTTAAACGGTAACTGTGCCTCATCCCAGGCAACATCCAGATTTGGCGTCAGAGCCGGACCAAGATAACTTGCCGCAATCACCGGCATGGAAGAAATGAGCTTATTTTTATTATTCATTGGTGTGTTCATACTTTTATTATTTTAGCACAGCCTGAATGGTAGGGAACGATCGCGACCGTTCCCTACGGGTTTTTAATAATGATATAACTCGTGCACGTTCCGCCGAAGCCAAAGAACGTGCACAGGTAAGCGCCGGCCAGCGCGGGAATGTTAACCTGAGACGGAGCAAACCCTAATTCAGGATCGATTTGCGTAAAACCGAAACTGCGCGGCAGCATTCCTTCCTCCAGACAAGAAATCCAAAGAGCTGTTTCCACCGCGCCGGCTGCACCCAGTGTATGGCCGATAGCGCCTTTGAGTGAAACAATCGGGGGCAAATTATCGCCAAACACCTTGACGAGACCCCGCCCTTCGGAAAGATCATTGTCTCTTGTTCCGGTACCGTGAGCCTTGATCGCCATAATTTCCGCAGGCGATATTTGCGCGGCAGTCAATGTCTGTCCAATAACATTCTTGGCCATCTCGCCATCGACACCTGCCGACGTCAGGCTATTATTGTCATTAAATAAATAACCACCAGCAAACCTATAAGCTGCTTTACTTTTTTTACTTGATCCATTTTCTTCCAGTATCACGGCAGCAGCGGCTTCACCAAGTTGCATGCCGGAACGGTTGGCGCAAAACGGCCGGCATTGTTCCTGATCGTAAAGAAGCAAGCTGGCAAAACCCTGCAAGGTCAAATTCAAGAGGGGCTCAAAACCGACAACAATCGCCCGGCGGATTTTCTTCTGATGCAGCAGTTGCGCCGCGACAACTAAAGCGTGAGAGCTGGAAACACAGGCCATGCTGAAGGTCATGATAAGACCGCCAATGCCATATTTCTGCGCAATGGCATCGGCCACTTCGCCGGGGCCGCGGTTACGGCAGGCAATCGGTGGCGATTCCTTGCCGGGATTTTGCCGCACAATTTCCGTAAATTCATATTCGTTACGAATGAAAAGGCCTCCTGTTGTTCCCACCAATAAACAGGATTCGGCAATTTCGGAAGCCGTAAGTCCCGCACGGCTGAATGCTTCTGTAAGAGCGCTATCCAGCATCGCCCACGATTTCTTAAGCGGGTTTCCAGTATAAGAAACCTCAAAAGCTTTCAAGTCGCGGTTTGTTAAATGGGAAGACGTGCAAAAATCAGCGGGCCTGACATTTCCGGAAAGCAGATTTTTTGCAGATTCCCGGGCGCTCCATCCCAGTGTTGTGACGGCGCCCCAACCGCGAATATCAATAGTGCCTTTGCTCACTTTTTAACCTTCGGCGCTTCAATAACAAAATCGGCCAGTGAGTCAAATGACTGCATGGCCTTCGCTGCTGTTGACGCGTTTTTTAATTCCACGCCAAACTGAAACCTAAGCTCCATGGCAATTTCCATGGCATCAAGACTATCGAGCTTTAATGGTCCCGGTCCGCCGATAAAAG
>PLNU01000152.1 GCA_003142835.1 Syntrophaceae bacterium | reverse complement strand
TTTATAATAACTGGAAGAGACTCAAAAGAAACTATGCCCCTCATGGTTGTTTTCATCTGAATCCCCGGTTGAACCTTACAAGTCCGAGTCGACGGATCGAAAGAAATAATCTTCCCGGGAATGCCTGTATTCATTTGAGACAATGCCCGATCAATGATCTCTCTCAGTTGCACGTTTTTTTTTGCGAGCCTATTATCCATAATTACCTTAATGATGCACTTGGAATGAAAAATCTGGCGTTTTCGGCAATCGTTGTCCATGAATCGCCATGTGTATCACCCATGTGAGTTATATTGTGTACCTCATACTCTCCGTTCAACCGGTCATTTAATACACTTTGCAGTTTAATCTTACCGCCAGCTTTTATATTGGGATTGAAGAATGTATTTACGGTAATCCCTGTCTGTCGGTTTTCTAATGCGTCAGCAGCTAAAAACAACATGGGGTCAGCTCTAATCAAACCATTACTTTCATTTACAAGCACGCTGGGATAATCGAACGGTTGACCGTCTGTCTTTGCGTAGAAAATACCATTATGAATCCACCAGGTGAATCCGTATATTCTGGAAAGTTTGTCCAAGGTCATGTCAGTCGTCCCAGCATAAGTGAACCCTTGATTTCCGAAAGTTATATTAGGAACATTAATAAAATTCATATCAACATCTATATCGGGCATCTCAGAGGCTAAACTATAAACAAGGGCTTGAAGCATATTCCCGTTAATCGCCGTTGCATCGATAAACTGTTTAATCGATCCAAAATATCCTTCAATGGACAACAAATTAGTGACAATATTTGCTCCGTCTCTCTGATGTGTCACGTATAGCAATGCGCCTTTAAAAATCTGCACAATCTGAGTATTTTGCCATCCGGCGCTTAATGTTATTGTTGCGTCAGTGGTTTCACTTAATATTTGTCTCAATTCTCTTGTAAGATTATATATCTGCATGAGTGACGGGATTCCTGTACTCGCCATATGCTTGTGAACTGTAAATTTTATCCGCAACTTTTTGGCGGACCCATCACCTGTAAATGTATATGTTTTTCCTCCCTGGCTAGGGTCTGCGTTATTTAATGGAATAACTATCTTCACCTGCACATTACGAATGAAAGGACCGTCATTATTCATATCGGCAATACAACCTCCGTCCCTGATGGAAACCAAACAAGGGCTGTATTAATTCCCAGCAAATCGGGGGACTGGTAATCACCAGCGTTCACTTCTACAAGAACAAGGGAGCCCAATGATTCCTTAATCGCTGTATAAGGTTTTAAAATATCAACATTCGGGACCAGCATTAAGCCTGCCAACATCAAATTGCCCAGAGAATCTAAAATATCCATCGTCCAGCATGAAGCCGAATAATTATATCTAGTCACTAATTGAATGACGACAGTCCCCATGCTGACAGTCCTATTGCTTTGCCCATCAGGAGCAAGATCAATAATTTTATATGTTGGAGTTGTCATTTTGAAACCCCATTAAAGATTCCCGCCTTATCATTAGTAAGTGGAGTCCATGGAGTTTTTAATCCATAATCCACTGGAGGCTCCAACGATTTTGTGATGACGGGACCTTGAGTATTTGATGTTGCCGTTACCTGATCTTTACTCATTGAAGTCTTATTTAATAATACGAGATTTATTTTCTGAAAAGATGCCCGATATGATAGTTTTCCCCATTCCGGCATATTATTTTCAGCATTCAACGAAACTAAGAACATGTTGTCTATTTTTTTATGTTGTGTGATTAAATTAATTGGCTCACGACTATTGTATATATTTTCCAAATTATCTAATGATTGCTTGGGTGTGGTTTTAACCCAGTTACTTACCTCAAATTGTAAGTCAATTCTAACCGGATGCAAAATAATGTGATCTTGATAAAAGACGCCCGACTCGACAGCAAATTCGGGAACATCAGCGGCATAAGTATATGCTTCCTGTAATCTGGTAGATATTGGAATCCCTGTTATAAGATCCATATTGGAAGGGTTTTGTACAAAGTCAACATAACCACCATATGCGGTTCTGTAAAATCTTGCCTTATCGTAAGCTGCGCGGGATATCGCAGCCGCAAGGTTTGCTTGCCGTCGCATAATCGCAATAACGTTTCCGCCCAAAGAGACAGGATCAGTTATTTTTTTAAGATTTGGCATTCCTATTGGATAAAGCATTTTATTATCCTATTATGGGCGACAGGCCGCCTGGATATAAGAGCTGGAGTGTTTGCGTGAAACCTTCGACGCTTTTATCTGCTATTTCTTTTGAATTTGCTCCCGTTATGTGCTGATGCACATTAATGACGGGACTGTTATTCACAGCATGATTTTCTGAATGATGAATAGTAGAGTGCGCCACTGGTCTGAGAGGGCTGTTTTTTTTTGTGTCCCAATCAGGATGTTTTAAAATTAATTGTAACGCCTGTTCCCGCCATTGATTTCTCATGCCTGAATAATCAGGGAGGGCTCCTTTTGCCGCAGGTACAGGTGCCGCCGATAGCTGGGCCGGAATAGTTTTCCTCGTTGTCTTCGGTGCTAGATGAGATGCTGATGCCTGCATAGGTTTACTTTTGCTTTCATGCTGTTTTTTATTTTTCATAGGTTCTGACATTACAGCAATGAAAGATTCCCATAAACTGTTCTGATACCACCATGATTTTTTATCAGGGTTTGGTGTTTTGGAAATTGGTAATGCACCCGGTGCAGAAGGAACTGGAACTGATGCCGGCACTGATTTTTTATCAGGGTTTGGTGTGAGACCGGCTTGTCGTCCTGCCCATTCCGCCAGTTTGTTCCAAGACTTTTCTATTACATCAAATACAGACTTAAAAGATTCTATGAGATCGGGATTTTCTCTCTTGAAATAATCTTTAAACACCTTCCATCTATTTTCCAACTTTGTCAGTTGTTCGTTGAAAAGATTAGAGGCTTCTCGGGAAATCTCTGGCCGGATAACAAATTCCCATTTTTCTCCCTCTTTTTTCTCCTTAAAAACGTTGTCCCAAAATTCAGCAATATTATTTTCGGCAGGTATAACATCCAACCCAAGCGAAATCTTTATATTGCGGAATTTTTCTACCGTCGCAGACCATTTTTTATCAAATTCATTAGCCCTATCCAAATCCTCTTGACTGATAAGGTGGGTTTTTTGTTGCCATTCTTTTATTTTATCCAACGTATTTAATGAGATCAACAGAGTTTGATCGGTTACGCCCAACAGTTTTATTATTACTTCTCTTTGTGCTGTGGTGGCCTTGTGAAGTTTTTCAAGTGCTTCATATACAACATCATCCCCCGTTTTAGGTACCTTAACGCCGTCAACTATTTTAAAGGGTTGAATTCCTAAACGGAAAAATCCTTCATTGTAATGTCCCGGTAAAAGATAATCCGCAGCGGCTTCGCCAAGATGTTTTATATCTTGCAGAAAGGTGTCCGCATCGGCACCGGCGTTTGCCGCCACGTTTCTCCACTTTTGCAATTCCGCCGCATTGATACCGGTTATCTTGGACATCCTCTCCATGGTCGCGGCCGTGTGTGCCTGTTTCAGAGAAAAATCAAATATAGCCGCACCGGAACCGACAAGAGCGCCTACGGTGGCCATAAGTCCAGCGGTAGCAAACCCAGCAGATTTTGTTACACCATCCAACATTGACGTAAAATGTTGAACAACGGGCTGAGTTCCCGCTTTAACATCCACGGCCAAAATTGTAATCAATTCATCAATTACTGTTTGCCCTGACATTCCTATTTACCTTTTGTTGATTCAGTTATTAATTCATATGACTTTCGTTCGATCCATTCTTTCAAATTTAGGGATTTGTGCATTTCCATCAAATCTTTTAAGTGGAGAGTACCGTCAATTAATTGGCTCCAAGTACATAATCCAGCCCAGACCGGGCGCCCTAACCACCAGTCTGTTCCCCATCCTTCGGGGATTGGGATACCTTCCGCCCCTCCTCTATTTCTTGAATTGCCTTCTTGACTGTCTGGATAAAGGCGTCCAGTTTGGGAAAAAAATCACGTACAGTCTCCCAAAGGCACCAGGTTAGCACTTCGAAAACATCTTCCCTATATTGACCGAAGTGACGTTCGAATTCAATGCTTTCGAAGATTGGGACGTTTCCAAAACTTAATTTAGAAATATTCGCGGATTCCATCATCAAAGAATCGGCTTTATCGGGATCGATAGATTGTAATGCCTGTGTGAATTTAGGCCATCCTTGCTGAGCTTTTGAATCAGAGAAAAAACTTACGTATAATGCACCGAAGAGCGTTGTAACTTTTTCACTTATTAACATGGCGGGGCGTACTGGTGGTTGTAAGATACGATATTCCCTGCCATTGATTGTAGTTTTTCTGATTTCCATAATCGATGCCTCCTTCTTTCATGGAATTTTTAAAGGTTAAAGTTTAAGTCCCAAGCGTTAAACTTGTTTCTTTAGATAAAGCCACCGGCAACAGGAGTGGTAAAACTGGTATCCATTTTAATTTTGAGAGATTCAAAAAGAAATTCTCTTGCCTGCATAGTCGGACCACCTGTCTTCGCTTCCGGTAATTCACCCATCGCGCAACCTGCTGCTGCGATTAATTCTCCTACGCCGGACATGAGCACGATTGAGAAAAACGAAGGAGTCTGCTTTTGTTCTTCACGTATTGCATACATAGCCCCCAGTGCCGGGGATGTGGGCAAGAGGGAAATTTTTATTTGCCCGCCCTGATCTGTTGAGATGTTCATCGCTGGCCCATCGCCTCCTTTTGTGCGAGCAGCGGCAGCTCCGTCTTGTTTGATTCCGATGAAGTCTCCTTCGGCAAAACCCTGGATAGGTATTCCGTTGATAACGAGCGTGTGCCTGTTTTGCAGATATATATTTTCCAATGTATTTTCCTCCTTTCGGTTATGTT
>PLNU01000138.1 GCA_003142835.1 Syntrophaceae bacterium | reverse complement strand
TCTCAATATTTCTTGCCAGTTCCTCCGGCGTGACTTTGCTCAGATAGGCGTTGGCTTTGGATTCTACCTGTTCCAGATATTTCGTGACTTTCTCGATGTTGTCGTATTCGTTATAATTGACGCTCGGATAATTGGGATTGCCTTGCAGTATATAATTAATATAGGCATCCACCACAAAGACGATATGCAGGTAGATGTCTCTCAGAGACGGGAAACTGGCGCCTCGATCCTTGATAACTTCCTCCCAGGGGAGATTGCTTAAAGTTTCCAGATATTTGTGCCTTAAAAATTGACTATACTCCAGCAGCTTTAAAGTATTCATCGTTTCCTCCCCATTGAAGATATGACACCGATTTTCCCCGGTCAAGATAATTAAGTGTTATGTCCCCTGAATTCCGGACTCTGATGATAATGGGGCTATGAATAAAAATAACACTTGACATATTAATCCATATATGGGATTAATATACCCAATGATAACGATATACACAAATACTTAAAAGGAGTATTAAAATGAAAAAGAAACTTAGCAGATCAGTACAAATACCAAAGTACGGTACCACATCAAGAGCACATCTTGTTTCTTTTGTGACTAGTTTACCAGGGTATCAAGAGGGAATCAGCAAAGGATTTCCTCTTTTTACCAGTAAAGAACTGGATGAAGTTAAGGAACTCTATAAAGATGGGTTAACTTGGGAAGACATCGATAAATTATTATCCGGGAAAGGAATTTTCTTTAAGAAAGCAACATTTCGTAAGTACATTCAAAAAGGAAACATCTCTAAAGCAATTGGTTATAAAAACACAGAAAATGGAAGAGTGGCGATATTTCCGGCGGATACAATCGCTCACATAAATTTTATCCAATATTATTACAAAGTCGTAGATGGAGAGTATGTCGATAACGTAATAGACTGTATCAAAGATCAACAAATATCATATCTGGAAGCTATTGAGTCTAATCTCTCTTGCGATAATATTTATGCGTCAATATTTCATTACATCTGTGATGCTGATAGAGATACTTCGGAAGCTATTAAGAAAGCTCTTGAATGCAGACCGGATGACAGAGATAAGATTCTGAAAATGCTTGATCACATTGAGAATAAATTTAACAAAATAATCCGTAAGGATATTGATAGTCTTGTATCATTGTTAAAGAAAAAGACGATAAGCGTCTTTGAAACCATGGATGACAATAAGGAGGTTAAAGATGAACAAAACTAAATATTTCAAAAAAAGACTTACATCAATTAAATAAGATACTTTATCAAATAAATATCATCAGGGAGATACTCATCATGGAAAATGAAAAGAAATCATACTTGCAGAAACTTGCGGACAAGATCCTGGAATGGGACAAGAACATTAACGAGTTAAAACAGCAGGGCAGTGAGACGGCCATCGTCATGAAAGAAGATTACGCGAAGACAACCGAAGAACTGAAAAAGAAAAAGCAGGAAGCCGAGGAAAAGCTCAAACAGCTCAAGAACGTCGGCGGTGAGGGATGGGAAGAGCTCAAGAAGGGCGCCGATCTGGCCATTTCCGATATGGCACAGGCCTTAGACAAGGCGCTATCAAAATTCAAAAAGGAGAAATTAAGAATTGGCACGGATCATTAAGTGTAATTAAGGTTGCTGATATTTCCTGTCTCTCCGAAACATGACTCCCTATGAAGTTGTCAGAGGGTGTCAATCTACGTTACGGGGAAAAAGGCTCAACTTGAACTTGATACATATTTCGGGGTAAGGTAGGCTCCCGCGTTAAAGAAATAAGAAAGGCATTCTACTATGGACGAAACAAAACCTTTATACGATCCCCCGACAGTCACAGGGATCTTCATGAACCAGGCC
The DNA here is from genome assembly GCA_003142835.1 of Syntrophaceae bacterium. Classification (GTDB taxonomy): domain Bacteria; phylum Desulfobacterota; class Syntrophia; order Syntrophales; family Smithellaceae; genus FEN-1160. The sequence continues at coordinate 66,745 of PLNU01000138.1, read as the reverse complement.
CGACGCTTCGGCGACAGAACGCTGACGCTGGCAAAAAGAGCAGGCATTTGGGAACCTGTCACCTGGCGAGAATCCCTGGAAGCCCTGCCGGCCGGTGTCATGGGCCTCGTCGCTCTGGGATTTAAGAAAGGGGATACCGTCGGAATCGCCAGCCGCACCCGCAAAGAATGGAGTGAAACCGATCTCGTCATTCTTACCGCAGGTGGGGTCACGATTGGTCTTTACCCCTCGGCAAGCCTCCGGGAAATGACCCATATCGTCGCTCACAGCGGCCCTCAGATCTGCTTCGTGGAAGACGACGCACTTCTGGACAAGCTCCTTACCGTCCAGGCCGAGACGGGCTTACCGAAAACAATGATTCTCTTCGAAACAAGTCGAGAACATCTTCCTCCCGGCGTGATCACGCTTACGGCCTTCATCGCCCAGGGGCGGAGCACTCATGAAGCCGACCCGGCGCGTTTCGAAACTGTCTGGCGGGCCGTCCAGCCTGAAGATCTGGCGACGATTGCCTATACCTCCGGGACAACGGGACCACCCAAAGGGGCCATGATTACCCACGCCAATCTTTACCATACGGCCATCAATGCCACAAAGATGCATCATTACGAAGAAAGCGATTTCGGCATCGCCTTTCTTCCCCTGACCCATATGCTTCAGAGAATGACCGTCTATGCAGCACTGCACCTCGGCATTGTCGGCGCTTATGCCGAAAGTATCGACAAACTCGTGGAGAATTTCCAAGAACTCCACCCGACAGTTCAGGTCAGCGTACCCCAGATCTTTGAGCGGATATACAACCGGGTTCACCGGATGCTGGCTACCGGGTCCCCCCTGAAACGCCGGATATTTCAATGGGCCGTGGCTGTCGGCAAGTCAGCGGCGACCTACCGTCAAGAAAATAGATCACTGCCGCCTTTTTTGGCCCTGAAACATGCCGTTGCCCATCGTCTGGTTTTTCAGAAAATACATGATGTCTTCGGGGGCCGGGTCAAGTATCTTTTGTGCGGCGGAGCGCCCATGCTCATGTATCTGCTGGAATTCTTCAATGCCGTGGGGCTCCTGATTCTGGAAGGCTACGGATTGACGGAAACCGTCGCCCCGGCGACGGTGAATCGGGCGGAACGTTTCAAATTCGGAACTGTGGGACAATTGATTCCCGGGATGGAGGCAAAGTTTGCCCCCGACGGCGAACTGTTTCTCCGGGGACAGGGACTTTTTCAGGGCTACTACAAGGATCCGGAGGCAACGGCAGCGGCCATAGACGCTGAAGGCTGGTTTCATACGGGCGACATTGCCGTCATGGACGACGAGGGGTTCATCACCATTACGAACCGCAAGAAAGATCTGATCGTCACGGCAGGCGGCAAGAACATCGCCCCGCAGAACATCGAAAACCTCATCCGGACCATGCCGCTGATCAGTCAGGTCATGGTTTACGGCGATCGCCGCAAGTATCTTACGGCTTTGATGACTTTGAGTGAACATGAACTTCGGAATTTCGCCAAACGGGAAAATCTCGCAGATAGGGAACCGGCAGCCCTCGCCGCTGATCAAAAGGTTCGGCAGGCCGTATCCGATCATGTGCAGGATGTCAACGGTCGTCTGGCGCCATACGAACAAATCAAGCGTTTCGCCATTCTCCCACACGATTTTACCGAAGAGGCGGGAGAATTGACGCCCACCCTCAAGCTTCGCCGCCGCGAGATCATAAAACGCTACGGCGATAAGATTGAGGGCCTCTATAGCTAATGAGGGATAGAGCCGACCCATAAGCGGATGCGATCTGAATGAATTCGCCAAGTGTTGTGTACCCGGAATTCACCCACGGGCAAGTGAAACGCGACCCGGCTTGCTGCCTTTATTTACGCATTTGCTTCCGCAGGTACTGAATAAAGCCCATATGGGGAGGCGTAACATCCATTTGCCATAACAGCGCTATAAGTTCTCCCCGATGATGCGTTTCTTCCTGGAAAAAGTCGAGCAACATATCCTCAACGGGTACAAGGAATGTCGAGCCGTCCTTTTGCTTTCTCTCAATATTTCTTGCCAGTTCTTCCGGCGTGACTTTGCTCAGATAGCCGCTGGCTTTGGATTCCACCTGTTCCAGATATTTCGTGATTTTCTCGATGCTATCGTATTCGTTATAGTTGAGGCTCGGATAATTGGGATTGCCTTGAAGTGCATAATTAATATAGGCATCCACCACAAAGACCATATGCAGGTAGATGTCTCTCAGGGACGGGAAACTGGCGCCTCGATCCTTGACAAGATCCTCCCAGGAAAGCTTGCTTAAGGTTTCCAGATATTTGTGCCTTAAAAATTGACTATACTCCAAAAGCTTTAAAGTCTTCATCGTTTCCTCCCCATTGAAGATTTGACCACAATTTTTGTTCCTTTCATACGGGTTTCAGGCTGGCCTTCTGGGCAACCATGTACCTTGCTGATTCATATACAGCGCCGGCAAAGGAAATGAAAATCAATACAAGCAGGGCGTAGTAGTAAAAGGTAAATCCGGCAGCAAGCGCTGCCAGCTTCAGCGCGACAAAGAACGCAATAGCTATTTTAGGATACGGATAAACCAGACGATGGCTCAGCCATAGACATGCGGGAATAATGATGATGGCCATCAATATAATTTTTATGATGGGTGTGATTGGCACATTCATGAAAGTGTATTGCAAAATAAGAACAGGGATAAGATGAAGAACATACACATTGATGGAATGTTTGGAACAAAAGGTTGTAATAGCGTTTGTTTTATTGAAAAACATTTTGGCAAAAGAAAGAAAAAACATCAAAAGAAATATGCAAGCCAGTGGTTCTAATAAATAGGTGCCCAAAAAGGCAACTTGAGTGGAAAAACTCATGGGCGGTCTGGGCATTTTATTGTCAAATAGACGATTATGCTCAGCAACTTTCATCATTTCCTCAATCGCAGGCACGCAACCGGTATGTTGCAGCAGGACATATAATGCGAGAAACACAAATGCCATTGTCCCCCACAGCTTCCAGCTGCCGATATCGTCCCCCGTAAGCCACTCTTTTTTATACACGTACAAACCGAATAAAAACAGCGGAAGAAGTACCCAGATTTGATGATTCGGAAACGATACCACTTTTCCTATTATTAAAAATGGACCTGGTGTAATACCGTGCATGGAGTAATACACCATGGTTGCGGCATAGAAAATGCCCAGCACCACGGCAAAGAGAATCGTTTTAAGTATAATTTCTTTTCTGCTGTCCACTTTTTTCGGTTCACTGCTTTTTCTTTTAAAAGGCAGGCTCAATACAACAACAATCAGTGTGATAAAAAAGAGAAAGGTCAAAAACCAGGTATGCTGAAATCCAAACACTACAAACGATGAGCCAGTCCCAGAACCTGTAAGATATATTCCGGGTATGTTTATAAATCCACGCCAGGAGTTGAGGAATGTCTCCAAATAGGTCGGAGCGACGCTGTTTAATCTTTTTAAGAGGAGTTGATAACTGATATCAGCCACGCAAAAGAGAAAAACGATGACCGGCACATAAAGACGCAGAAATCTTTTTTTAATGTACTCAAGGGGAGAAACTCTTTTCAATGACGGAAATATGAAAAGGGCGGCAATGAATAAGAGACAGGGCATTAAATAAATGGTCATCGACACTACAGCTGTCTCATAAATTCTGGACGACCCCTCTTTATCAATGACGGCCCAGTAGAACGCTAGCGGATAGGTGAACATTAGAATAACATGCAATAGAATAACATTGTATACTAGAAAGTTTCTGATATTGTCCAGATACACAAAGCGGTTTTGGTTGTTTTCCATTTTATTCCTCTCCCAACTTCCCTAAGCCTCATGGGCCTTTTTACCGTAAACCCTCTCATACGCCGCGCAGTATGGGCATACGCTATTCTCGATAGTCTTGACAAACCAATAAGCGATCCCACGCTGCTTCTTCCTGGCGTGCGAGCATACCGGGCACTCGACGCAGTGTTGTGCCATTTGTTTATCTTTTTCGGTCGCAACATTTGTGTTCATATACAACCTCCTGAATTAAGTTGAACTGTTACCTTTATTTGCTTCACCCGTCAGCTAATTGTCGTTTAGCCAGTTTTACGCCGTTTTTGTTTCTCGGGCGGAAACAGGCTGGTATATTTCTGGTACAATTCAAACAAAAACGCCACGCGCTCCGCTTCGGTTTTGAAATTGGTTTTCCCGAAGGCAGCATCCACCGTTTTGTCAAGATGTTGATGTGCTTTGTGCAAGACGGGCGGCATCGTAAGTGGGTCGTAGAGGTCGGCAAGGGATGATCCGAGGAATTGCGCGCGTTCATCCAGCACAGCCTGCGCGGCGGTTTCAATGGCTTGCTTTTGCTTTTCACTTGGATTTTCCGGCCACGGGAAATTATTGTAAACAATATCTTTTGAATATCTATAATCGCTTTTTAGTCGTCCGCAGGTATAACGCAACCATGCCATGTGCATAACTGATGTCATAACTCCAAAATGAAACAAGGTGGCCTTTGGCAAGGATTGACATGTGTCACTAACGATGTGATCTTTATCGAAAAAACCAAATGGAATGTACTCCCGATTTTCTGAAGTTGTCCGAGGTATCAATAAATAATCAGTTTTGGGCTGAGTTACTTGCCTGAAAAGAGTTGGATAGGGATAGTTTCTTGTTGATTCAGCTTTGCTTGCCTTTCTAAAGGCCTCAACTGCTTTGACTCGCTCCATTATTTTAGGAAGATTCTTGAGCTTTTTCGGATCAGCATCTACTAGCCAGAGGACCCATCTCTTTTCACCATGCAAATATTCATGAGCACTAATAAATGGCTTTATAAAAGCAGATGCATTCGGCTCGCCATTCAAAAAATCGATTTTCTCCTGATCGGAAAAAAGAAAATTTCCGCCATCTGTTGGTTTACTGCCATACATCATTTCAGGCATACCAAAAGGATTTGAACTTCGATTCTCAAGAAGTATCCAAGGCGCATCAACTAAATATGCGTTGATTTGCTTTGCAGTCGTTAGAGTGGTTTCGGACGTTGGTGTTTCATAATCGAAAAGTACAGGTTTTGTAGCCTCCTTGGTTCCAAAACCAATAATTACGCAATAAACAGCAGCTTTGCCTTTTGCTTCGTTGCTCCATTTGAACGTACGGTGCGCAAAGTGTATGTATAGTTGCGTTCTTTGCAGAAGATTACGCCATAAAATACCAACCTGTTCGCCCTGAGCGATCGAGTTCGTTGATACAAATGCTACCTTAATGTCAGATCCCTTGATGTAATTTACTGACTTACAATACCAAGCTGTTACATAGTCCATGACGCCAGCTGCCTTGTCATTGCCGTAACATGCAAGCATATCTTTCTTTTGTTCTTCGGTTTGCAGATGGTGTCCTACAAACGGTGGATTACCCATGATGTAACTGACCTGCCAGGCGGGCACGACGTTATTCCAGTCAATTCTCAGCGCGTTACCGCAAACAATCGTGCCGCTTACGCTGAGTGGAATGCGGACAAAGTAAAGGCCAAACTCTTCCGATACCAGCAAATTCATCTGGTGATCCATCAGCCACAGAGCCACCTGCGCAATCTGCGCGGGAAACTCCTCAATCTCGATGCCGAAAAACTGATCGACATTCAAATGAATCAACGAATGCACATCCAGCGCACTTTGCATGTTGGTGCGCGATGCCCGCAAGACCTCCAGCTCCAGCAATCGCAACTCCCGGTAAGCGATGACGAGGAAGTTGCCGCATCCACAGGCCGGGTCGAAAAAATTCAGCTTGCGCAACTTTTTATGAAATTCAAACAATTTGTTCTTGTTGTTCTTGACCTTCTCAAACTCCTCCCATAGCGCATCCAGAAAGAGCGGCTTGATCAGTTTAAGAATGTTTTGTTCGCTGGTGTAATGAGCGCCGAGATTGCGCCGCGCGGCTTTGTCCATGATGGACTGGAAAAGCGAACCGAAAATCGCGGGCGATATTCTGCTCCAGTTAAGCGCGCAGCAATCCAGGAGCGCCTGCCGCATGGCGGCGTCAAAACTCGCCGTCGACAACATCTCCTCAAATAGCTTGCCGTTGACATAAGGAAATGCGGCGAGTTGTTCATCGAGATTTGTCAGACGTTTTTCGCGCGGTGTGTTTAAAACCTGAAACAATGTGCTGATATGGTGGGCGAGATCGGAACCGTCTTCACCAGTGCGCTGCTCGATATAGTCCCGAAATTGCTGACGTTCGAAAATTCCGGTGTCTTCGGCAAACAGACAAAACAACAAACGCACCAGATACAGTTCCAGCGGATGCCCACTATAACCGACATCCTTCATCTGGTCGTGTAGCTTGCCCATTTGCTCGGCAGCCTTGATGTTGACCGGGTCCTGCTCCTGAATCTTGTGGGTCTGATAACCGGCAATGAAACCGAACAGATGCACATTCTTGTGCAATTCCTTTAGTTCAAACTCGTGTTGTTCGTTTTCTTCCAGATCGTAAAGACGAAAACGGGCAAAGTCAGACACCAGCACATATTTGGGCAAGTCGCGCTCGCGGATACCGTCAAAATAATCCAGCGCCTGAGTATAAGCCTTGTCGAGACTCTTACCACGCGACTTGTGTTCGACAATCAGCACACCTTTCCAGAACAGGTCGATAAAGCCCTGCTTGTCTCCGAGCTTTTTGACAGGCTCTTCAAAACTGGCCACGCGTTTGCGGGAAATGCCAAACACATTGAAAAAACTATCCCAAAAGGATTTTGCTTCGGCGTCCTCGGAGCTGTCCTGTTGCCATTCTTTGGAAAAGGCAAGTGAGCGTGTTTTAATTTCATTCCAGCTTAGCGGCATTGACTCTCTTCGTTCTTAATACATTTGATATGAGATTTATTGTGATGGTTCTATTTTCTATCGGCACTTAAATGCAACCATCCGAAATATTCCGCCCTTTGTCATTCCGGGCAAGTGAAACGCGACCCGGAATCCAGTATTTTCTAAAAAAGTACGAAAGCTAGGACTGACGAGGGCCTGCGTGGTTCGTCGATTGCAATTGTCAAGAAAAAAGATTTGTCCCCATTTTCGTTCAAGCAGCATCTCAAGAATTAATTTGAAGCGCCCCGGATTATATCAAACCTTCTTACCGATAGACGAGCTATGCCAAGATTTGAGCCAAGTTTTTCCCTTAAGGTGATTTTACCATGGTTGATAATTCTTGAATTTTCTTTTTAAGTATTCTGTCTATCAATTCACTAAGTATTTGAATAAATCGTATTGATTCTTTAAGTTGTGATCGGCTTATGTTAAGGGCATTGGCAGTATGTGCAACATAATGCCTTCTTTGTACTATTTCATCCAGCTTGTCGGGGATGAAAGTCTGAGCGATTGGATCACCCCATTTACTAATAAAGCCGCTGCGAATCGTTCCATAAATGTCGTTGACATCGATGTCTTTTAATAAATTTTTCAAAGTTACCGAACTCGGATTTCCACCAGTATTATTAAAAGCCGTGGGATTAACAACATCGTCCAATACCTTCTGGCAGGCTCCTTTAATGTCAGGAAGACGTTCCTTCTTAGTTTTGCTAGGCTTATTAGGGGAACCTTTCATTGCATAATCGAGTGTACGGAAGGCACTATTAATTCTAATGTCATCAGGCAATAGATGATACATAGTTGATGGTATGGTGGTCAATTTTGAGAGATACTCTTCAATAGCATTTCTCAAGTACCGCTCAAATGCTGCTACTACGAACACAGATGCTGCACCACGAAGGCCTTGCACGGGTTTTTGCTCGTGTGTTTTCGGTGGATCTGAATAGTATGTCTTATCAATCTTAAGCAACTCTTGGGCAATGGAAAGAGAATCCTTAAGTTCAGAAAAAGCCGCAGATTTAGGCATGATTAACTTCACTCCGCTATAGCATTGTTAAGCATTTTCTGCATTTTTTGTACACGAGTACGAAAATTCCCCACATTGTTAGTGGCTGCATTGATAGATTTTGAGAATTCTAAATCAAGAAAAAGAGACTTTAGGCCAGTGATAATAAATGCCCTCTTCTCCTCCACCAGTCCTAACTTCAAACCGCGCATAGCGAACATTTGCGCATCGAATAGGGATGCTAAGACTTGACTGCGCCATTGATCTTTTTCTTGGACCCACCTCCTAAAGGCGAAATCGCCAAAACCTGTTTGCACGAGCTCGATTGTATTTAAAAACTCAGCCTTAAGTAGATCAACCTTTTCTTTGGGCATATATTGATTGTCAGACATAAAGCTATCCATAAGCCGTTTCATGCTACCTTTGAAATCAGCCCAAATATCCTTGAATGTGAAATATCTCAGGACGAATTCCGCATCGCGCATTTCTTGGTAAATGGTGGAACGCTTCTTGTTTTTTATTCTCAATAACGCGTGGAATTGTTTGTGCTCAGAGAGTTCAAGAATCGTGTCATTGAGGTAACCAGGATATGCGCTATTGCGGACTTCCTGTGGATTGAGCGTAACTCCTCCAGTATTCAATCGTCGGAATACTTCGAATTTAACATCCTTATCAGATTGCCTCAGAATAATGATTGCTCGTATTGTTGGTCTAGTTTTTACAACAGATTGCAGTTTAATCGGCAGATCTTGGATTGTTTTGTTATTGATGTCGTGAAACACTTTCAATCCGGTTAATTCTAATTTCCCCGAAAAAAAGTCATTTATGGCGTTAAGCCTCTGTTTCCCATCAATTACTGAGTATATGCCATAACTATCTTCGTTGAGAAATATTGGTGGTACGGGTACATTCATTAAAAACGACTCAATGAGCCGTGATTGCCTTTCTACATCCCATCTGAATCGTCTCTGATATTTTGGCGATAAATTTATTATGTTGTCCTTTATTAATTGAGATAGAGTGCCAAGATTGTAATCAACCACACTCGTAACCAACTCCTTTTGCTTTTTATCCCAGAAATCGATTGGATCACCCTCTTCGGAGTCCAATACTTTTGCATTTTCCTCAAGATCGTTTTTCAAATCTTCTTGTTCCATATATTGTTACTCCTTTTATCCTTTGCGCTGTCAAGCTTGTTAGCCTTGATCAGCATAAGTGCGTAGTTTATATCCTTCATTGATGCTCCTTGAATTTGATTTGAATCAATAAAATATTTTACCTTCAATGCAACAGACAATACCACTTTATCTCAACCATTTTCAATTATAATCTTGATATCAGAGAAACGTACGTGTTGCGATGTCATTTCTTTTGAGAAATCGGTGCACCTTTTGTTCTTTTCACCTGCCAAATCTCTCCTATCACCCTATCTTTGAAAATGCGGTTGAAGTATGAATCTCCAATCGCCTGCCTGCCGACAGGCACAACCGGAAATATAGTAATGGCAAGGAATTGCGGACGATGTCAATTAATTAGGACCTTCCCCGTTTATTTCTTTGATCAACTTGCTGTAGAGATTTTGGGCTTCGGCGTATATCGCTGCATATTCTTTTGCCAACGTCTGTTGCGGTATTCGGACAAACATTGTTTCCAGCACGCTTTTACTGGCATCAAGCTTGCCTGCCATCCGGTAAAGAAGTGCCAGACCATAATAAGCGTTAGGCATATTGCCGCCCTTTATAGCCTGTTTGAATAGCACTTCCGCCTTCTGAAATTCTCCTTTTTCAAGCATCAGAGCGGCGTAGTTATAGGACAGTAGCGCATCATCGGGATGGTGTTGGAGACAGAGGTCATAAAAGAATGCGGCCACATCCGGATTGTTTTCATTTCGGGCGTAAATATTTCCGAGGAAGATTGCTGCATCATGATCAGTCGGGTTCAATTGCAGAACTTCCTGGAATATCTTCTTGGCCTTTTCAATGTTGTTCAGTTCCAGGTATGCCTTTGCCATATTCCGGCGGGCATCAAGGTTTTCCGGTATCACGGCAAGGACTTCCTTGAAGAGGTTCAGGGCTTTTACAAGCTGACCTTTTTGCGCCTCTTCAATTCCTTTGTGGAGTTTTTCCATGGCTTCTTTGTGCTTTTCCGGTGTTGCATCCCGGAATTCAATGTGCGCCATTCCGCCGTCGACCACGATATCCATTACTTCTGCAATCACGCCATAAAGCTTCTTGATACGGGCAATCACGTCCTGTTCGGTATATTCAGCAGGATCGAATCGCTTACCTGGTGCGATCATGATGTCTTTCAATGGGATTGATATTTTCATCTGATGTTCTTTCAATGATTAGCATTTTAATTGTAATGTTCGAATAGCCTGGGGTCTTGAAATATCACTTTCCCCTTCCTCAAGCAGGCATCTCGAGAATTAGTAAATGCACCGTACTAATACACCCAGCTAATTATTCTTAATTCAACCCTGTTTAATTCTTTTGCAGCATCTCTCCATCATTCGATGGGACTGAGTTGATGGCTTTTAATGGGCGAATCATAACCTTGAAGTCGGTAATCCTGCCATCCGCGCCCCAAATGATCATGTCCACGCCATTAATGGTGATTCCTTTGAAATCGGAATGGTATTAATTAATAAGTCTCACTAACCACGGGTATCATTTATACCCTCCGCTTAACGCGGGATAAAACGAACTGTCTCTTTAAAACACCCTGACGCCAGTTTTTATTACCTCTGATGCCATTGGATTTTCTTTTTTGAATTCGGCAGTCAGATAGGGATGCGGCTCGATGTCCAGATCAATCTCCCGTGCGATTTTCATCAGAAGAAACTTAAAGTCGAAACTGTCGCCAATAAACTCTTTAGTCAATAACGCCACATCAATGTCACTCCACTTTGTGGCTGTACCTTTCACGTACGAACCGAAAAGATAGGCTTGATCAATCTTTATATTTCTTTTTCTGAGCTCTTCAACGTATCGCCTGATGAGCTCATAGACTATTTTTGTAGCTTTTCTTTTAGCCACTTTCTTATTCCTTTATGTTTTCTTCAGCAAATTTCTTCGAGCACTTTGCACGAAAATCTCTTCTGTATTCATCATAATGAGTTTCAATATTAAAAAGGGCAATATATTGCAACTCATCCTTTTTAGTTTCATCAAGATCAATGCCCGCATTAATAGCAAGTTTGAGAAGGTCGTGAGTTCTCGGGACCTCGTTACCAATCATTTTAACATAGTACGCTTTAAGTAATTTTTCAACAACAAGGTGACCGATAAATAATGACCACATGTACTCGCGCGCTTTGAACATGTTCATCATTGATTTGTAGTTGTCATCAGAAGAATTAAGCCATAATTCAATATTCTCCTGCTTTTCCATTTGATCACCTCATCTTCCTGCCCATCAGTGGCAGTGTCTTAAATTTTAGAATATCATAAGAACACAAAACGGTAAAAACAATATACTGAAAAATATCTTTTATTTCAATAACTTTTCGCAGAAAAAAGCAAACGGTAAATAGTGGCGTGCGACAGGGTAAAAAGAGTTATCGGTTAAAAAGACAGATTGCTTCTTTGTCCGTTTATAAGGACTCATCGCAATGACAGAGGGACTGGATTTATATTCTGGATTCCCGCCTGCCCAGGCATACGAGGCTGTGTCGCAATTCATTTTTGTGTCATTTCGAAGCGCAGCGAGAAATCTTGATTTCAATAAATTCAGTACTTTAAGATTGCCACAACGCCTGAGAGGCGTTTCGCAATGACAAATGAGGATTACGACACAGTCTCATACGCCGGGCTTCGCTGTTGGAATGACGAAAGTGGAGGAATGTTTTTTAAGGTTCCGCCTGCTTGAGATAGAACTTCTGCGGATCGAATATCCTCAAGAGTCTCAGTTCCTCCGGCGTCGGAAGAGCAACCTTTTCGGGCTCCCGGGCCACCTTCAATTCCCATCCGCAGTTCTCCTTTATTTTTCTGATCATATCCTCTTCTGACGCGTCACTATGGCCGGCAAAATACTTGGTCAGGATAAATTCCTGGCCATCGTCGGGCTTTTCAAAAACACCCATGGTGGATACCACAGTTTTCACGCGGTCGCCCGGCGCCGTAATAAACGGTACCTGCTCCAGAAAGCGATGACGCGACTGCTGCATGATCACCATGGTCTCCTTCGCCCCGGTGGCGACATCGTTTGCACCACCCGATCCCGTCAAATAGACATCATCCGACATCCAATGGGAATTGATGTTGCCGAGTTTATCAATTTGTCCCCCTCCCAGAACACCGATACACCGGTTTGTAGCGCCACAGGTGAATACGCCCAGGGTGTCGAGCGTGTCTGTAAGCATCTTGCAGGTGGGAAAATTACCGAAGTTAAGAACGAAAGGCTCTGCCGGACGGGGAGAATTGCCGAAATATCCCAGCTCTACCAGGAGCTCTACAATGTAATTCTGTTTTTGCAGGCTGTACTTGGCAACCCAGGCCGCCAGATTCGCCGTTCCCGCCCCTGCCAGCATCGTCTTGTGCTGACTGCGAAGAATTCGCGCCTCAAGTTCCCGGGCGGCGATGATGACCATGGTTTCAACAGAATTGGCTGCATCCTTTTCGGATATTTTTTCTTCCGAGGCATTTAACTGATAGCGCCAGGCATCGTGATCGGCATTGCCTTTGAGGTACAGGATACGATTACGGCCAAGCTTGAATTTATAGTCGTCGAAAGTGGGACAATCCAGCACCCACTCCTTGATCCAGCCATCCAGGGCGTCGGGATCCTTGAGAAGTTTGTTGAATTGGGCCATGAATTCATAATCCTCGGCATAGGCCTCAAATTCCTCGATCCCCTGATTCCAGACACCGCCCGGGTGCGCGCCGAAAGGCGTAAGAGAGACGGACTTCACCATATAGGCGGGAAGCTTCACCAGGTGGGAATGCTTGCGGATAAAATCTGTGGAGACGATCTTCTCCACGGTGACCAGAACGCCGCCTACGCTGGCTTTAGCGCCCCAGAGGCTTTCACTGTAAGGCGCCGTGAGGATGGTATTTCCTTCACGATCGGCCGCCACGCCGTGAACAATAGAAATATCGGGATTCAAAGCCTTCAGCAGGCCGATCTTTTTTCCGCTGACGAAGGGATCATCAATGACGGTGAATGTATCTTTATTGCTCTCGGCCATGGAACTTCCGATAAGCGATGTTGTAGGCATGACGCCGACACCCAGGGCGCCGGCCATCAGCCTCAGAGGCAGGGTGAGGATCGACCAGTCTTCCAGTTCGACCTCTTTGCGGATGTAGGCCTTCTGGGCTATGGGATTAGGACTGTACCAAGGATAGACGTTTCCGGAGAAAGCGGTAATGACTTTTTTGATGAGCCCCAAATGGATGAGAATCGAGACGGTATCCCGAATCCCCCGCATAATCAGGGTGAAGCCGGGCTTTTTTCCGTGGAACTGCCGGGCAATCTCCAGGATGGCGGCACCCGAGCAGCAGTGGGTTGCCGCAAGGTGAATACTCGCCCCAGGCTTGACATGACGTGCAATGGCCTCACGGAGGCTTATGACCTTGTCTTCACCTTCATATTCCCTTGTTTTCAGGACGCCNNATTGATGCAACTTATAGAAGCCGCTGAACTTTTATGGAAACGCTTCTATTTTCTATCTGCATTTATCCTTATTCCGGCAATTCAATGTTTTAATATTATGCCGGGCAATCCCAATCAGATCAAGCTTAACCTTGCACTCTCACTGGATTCCGGCTCGTTCCCGGGCATGCCCAGCATGCGCCGGGGCGGCCTGCCGGGGTTCCCAGCCGGAATGACATATCGTTTATTTAATCTTTTGCAGCATTTCTCCCATCATTCGATGGACTAAGTTGATGGCTTTTAACGGGCGAACCATGACCTTAAAGTCGGTAATCCTGCCATCCGCGCCCCAACTGATCATGTCCACGCCATTAATGGTGATTCCTTCTATCACTGTAGAGAACTCCAGAACCGCATTGTTGCCTGAAATGACTTCTCTTAGATATTTAAAGGTGTCATTATTGAGAACATGAAGAGCTGCGGTAAGGTAGAGTTTGGTTATCGACTTTCCCTCTTGCGGCGTATGAACAACCGGAGAATGGAAGACAACATTTTCAGCAAGAATATTGTCCAAACCGGCTGCATCCTTAGCTTCAACCACTTTGTGCCATGCTTCTATGGTGTTTTCGATCATATCCAAACCTTATAATGAATGTGAATTTTGTTTTTTTGATAATGTATTCGTAGGGATAATACAACTTCTGGGAAACAATGCAAGAAAAAACAGTTCACAGTTGCCGGTTAAAAAAAAATAGATTGCTTCTTTGACCGCAGTTGCGGATTCATCGCAATGACAGAGGGGGTGTTCTTTATATCCTGGATTCCGGCCTACGCCGGAATGACGAAGGATTACTGGATTGCCTGGTAACCCGGCATCCGCCCGGCAAAGAGCCAGGCAGTGACAGAGGTGATCTGCACCCTCCCTCAGTCCCTCCCCTCGAGGGAGAGAAGAAAGATATGATTGGATTTGTCGCCTGCTCAGACATACCCAGCATGCGCCAGGGCGACCTGCCGGGCTTCGCTGCCGGAATGACGAAGGATTACTGGATTGCCTGGTCACCCGGCACGCGTGACCTTTAGGTTATACGCCCGGCAAAGAGCCGGGCAATGACAGAAATGAAAAAGAAAGATGTCTCCTTTCAGTCGGCATGACAAATGGAGGTAACTGCGAGATCGCCACGAAAGTTAACTCTGATAGTGGCTGCATTAAGAATTAGATTTGGCAATAGCCTATAAAGCACTATTTCAAATGCTTATTGAGATAATTTTTCACCTGGATGATGGTATCTGTTTCGGCTATTACTCTTCTAATTTAGCGTTGAGCCTCTTTAAGCGATGCAAAAGGGATTCCCTTTCTTCTGTGGAGAAAGTATTTGCCTGGTTCAATGCGTTTTCTACTAATATCCTGGCTTGATGATGCTCGCGTGCGCGATGCTCCAGCCATTTGGCGAGTTCCGATATGGCGTAGAATTCTACAGGCTTGCAGGCGGCCAGTTCCTGCCAGATTTGTGCTGCTTCGTTCAATCTCCCGGTGCGTTTGTATAACTGTGCCAGTTTCTTTTTCGATACAGGAGAAAAATCAGTGCAGCTATTTTCCTGAAAGATGTTTAATATTTTTTCCACACCCTGCGCGTTGGAACGCGTGAGCAAAAGACGGGCGGCGGCCAGATAATCATCGGCGTGCGCGTATTGTGCCATGGCCTGTGCAGTCAATATCTCGACCAGATGCGCGGTGAGCGTCGCCATGGAAATAACGTCCAGGCGGTTGTGCTCAAATATTGCCACAAGCAATCGTCCGTCGCGTTTGCGCAGCCAGTCAAAATAGCGTTGCGGAATTTCCCACCCGGGAATATCGCCTTCACGCTGCACACCCAGCACCTGTTCCTCCAGAGTCACCAGGCGACTGTTCTCCAGACGATGTCCCAGAATACGGCGCGACGGATGCAGCAAATCCAGATGCGGCAGTCCTGCCAGATCACTTTTCAAGCGATTTAAAATAAAGCGCGTTGTTAAAAGATTGACGTCAAACGCCTTGCCGTTGAATGTAACCAGAAATTTCTTCTGACTGGCAATCTGTGAAAGATAAAAAAGCGCTGCTCGCTCCTCGCCAAAGTCACGCGCGAGAATTTGCCGGACATGAAAATGCCCTTCATCAAACCAACCCAGGCCTATTAAGAACGCCATCGTCCCCGTACCGCCGGCAAGCCCCGTGGTTTCCGTATCGAGAAACAGGGCATCCGAAGAGCAATACTGGCTAATGGAGGGGTTGTTGGCCAGCATCGCGGCCGCGGTCATGTCAAAATCAAACGCCTCTCTAATGTTACGGTGACCGTGGCGGCTGCTGCCGGAAACAATGTCGCTTACCAGAAAAAATCTGCCGTGTTCGTTTTCAATCTCTTCGCCGGGGACAATTTCGGCCAGATTATTTTCTCCGCCTGTGGACGTTTTAGGCTGCAGCGGCCTGCGGTTCATGACTGTTTCGATCCGGTGGCGCAACTCGTCAATCTCCGTTTTTCTGGATGGAGATGATTGATGGATACGCTTCGCTTCATCAACCATATCTTTCGGAATATTTTCGCCGGTCAGGCGTTTTAATTTATCAATCAATTTCATGTTTCAACAACTGATATGGATTTGTTTTATCCGAATACTTCTCTGCTTTGTCATTCCGGCGAAGGCCGGAATCCAGTCAAATAATATCATCATACAAATCCCGCCAATCAGGATTATTTCTTTCGACCAAATTCAATTTCCAGAGGCGTTTCCATTCCTTTAAATTCTTTTCTCGTTCGATAGCAGAATCCATATTTTCGTGAAGCTCGAACCAAACAAGATGAACACCATAACGTTTTGTAAAACCCTCTACCATATTATTCTTGTGTTCCCATATTCTCTTGATGAGATTAGACGTCACACCAATGTATAGTGTACCATTTCTTGCGCTAGCCAGAATATACACGGCTGGTTGTTTAGTCATAATTTCAAAGTTTCTGGTTCCCGGCTTTCGCCGGGACGACGCCTGGATTCCGGCCTTCGCCGGAATGACAAACATTAAGGTACTATTTACTTTTCCCGATCAACAGCCCCACAATCTGCGGAACAATTTCTTTGGCGATTTTGCCGACTTCCAATGTAGGCCCCACGCAGGACGGACAACCGTATGCACAGGGGCATTTTTCGATCAGGCTCTTGACGGCTAAAAGCAAATTGGCATGCTCCCGATAGAGCAGCTCGGAAAATCCGATACCGCCCGGGTAAGAATCAAAGATAAATATCGTCGGATCGAATTCGTCAATTCTTGCCCCGGTTTTATTATCGGTCATTTCCGGTTTCCCGGCATTAAACGATGTGATGACGCGTCCGGTTTTCCCCTGGCTCACAAACCACTCGCCGCTTTTATCGCCCAGCGATCTATCAATGTCATGTATATCCGCCATCAGATACATGGCCGATATATGTTGCAGCGTGTAGGCCAGAGCCGACAGGCCATCAATAATTTCGGCCGCGGTGAAATTGAGCTGGCGCAAACGGTCGCGCGGGATGGTAAACCAGTAGCTGGTGGTGTGCATATCTTTCTCCGGCAGATTCACATCACCGTAGCCCAGATTCTCCGATGTATAAAATTTAATCTTTTTGTAACCCACTACCTTGCTCACGACCTGCACTTCACCGTGTTCCACAATTGCTCCGGCCTCGTGGTGGTTTTCAAAAGAATCGATCACCCGCACATTGGTATAGGTCATGGCGCTGGTATAATAATCGGTATCGACCTTGTGCACGTATGCTTTCTTGCGTTCCAGATCGAGCTTGTCCACATGATATTGCTCGGAGGCCAGCATGTAAATGGCTTCGTCATGCACGGCGGTGAAGGCGCTGTCCCAATCCACTTCAGCAATCACCTTGTGGTTACCCGCGTCGGTGGTATCAACAACAACCACATTTTCGGGATTAATCGCCCGCAGGCTTATCTCATCCGCCGGATAGCTTTCCGCCGCCCAGTGCCAGCGGTCGTTGTTCCGGTGCAGCACGCCTTTTTCTTCCAGGTATTGCAGAAACTCTTCCAGATTCTCGCCGCCGAATTTTTCTCCTTTTTCAAAGGGCAGTTCAAAAGCCGCGCTTTTAATGTGGTGCAAAAGGATGAGAAGGTTATCGGGATTGATGCGGCAATGCTCCGGTGAAAGGGCAAAAAAGTAATCGGGATTTTCCATGATGAACTGATCCAGCGGATTGCTCCGGGCGATGAGGATCGCCAGGGAACGTCCTGTGCGCCTGCCCGCGCGTCCGGCCTGCTGCCAGGTACTGGCAATCGAGCCGGGATAACCGGTCATGATGCAGGCCTCCAGATTGCCGATATCGATGCCCAGTTCCAGAGCGTTAGTGCTGATGACCCCCATGACTTCGCGGGTGCGCAGGCCGCTTTCGATCTCGCGGCGCAGATTGGGCAGATAGCCGCCGCGATAGCCGGTCACGAAATGATCAGCCAGCGGTTTGGTCTTTACAAATTTATCTTTGAGATACTTGGTCAGCACTTCGACATTCAGGCGGCTGGTGGCAAAAACAATTGTTTGAATGTCGTTTTCAATGAGATCAGCGGCAATCTTGCGCGCGGGCGTCATGGCGCTTTGCCTTATACCCAGCTCGCGGTTGACGATGGGCGGATTATACAAAATAAAAGTTTTGGCCGCCGTGGGCGCGCCGCTTTTATCGAGCAGCGCTACCTGACGCTCCAGAATTTTTTCCGCGTGTTCGCGGGGATTGGCCACGGTGGCCGAGCAGCAAATGAAAACGGGATTAGCGCCGTAAAAACGGCAAATCCGCACCAGCCTGCGGATAACATTGGCAAAGTGCGAGCCGAAAATGCCGCGGTAAATATGCAGTTCGTCAATGACGATGTATTTTAAATTAACGAATAGCTTTTGCCATTTAGTATGATGCGGCAGAATGCCCGCGTGCAGCATATCGGGATTGGTCACGACAATATGCCCCTGCTTGCGGATGGCCTGACGCGCGTTGTCGGGCGTATCGCCATCATAGGTAAAGGTTTTGATGTCGGCCGCAAGATCGGTAATCAGGCTGTGGATTTCATGCATCTGATCCTGGGCCAGCGCTTTGGTCGGAAAAAGATATAAGGCGCGTGTTTCCGGCTCTTCCAGAATGCTTTGCAGCACAGGCAGATTGTAGCAAAGGGTCTTACCGCTGGCTGTCGGTGTCACCAGTACGACATCCTGACCGTTGCGAATAAAGCGCACCGCCTGCGCCTGATGCCTGTAGAGCTTCTCCATCCCGCGCTTCTCTAGAACCTTGCGCAGTGAAGGATTCACCCAGGCGGGATAATCTTCCCAATTGCCTTGTTTGGCAGGGATTTCCACAATTGCCGCAGCGTTATGATTAAAGCTCTTATTTTTCTTTAAGCGGGAAATCCACTCATCTAGTGTTAGTTTGGCCATACGTACTCCTCATCAATGACACTTCCAAAGTTCCCCGGCCTTTGAGACTGTGTCGCAATTCATTTTTGTGTCATTTCGAAGCGCAGCGAGAAATCTTGATTTCAATAAATTCAGTACTTTAAGATTCCTCACATACGTTCGGAATGACATTTTTTGCTATTGCGACACAGTCTCCTTTGCCAGGGCAGGCTCCTGCGGCCTGCGTAATAGTAGGATTCATTCCTCACGGCTTGCGCGCCTTGCCTCTGGATCTTTTTACAGCGTCATTCCGGCGAATACCCTGATCACCTGAAGATGACGCGAGGGCACGAGTGCCGGAATCCAGAAATTTCGTGGGCTTAAGGTTTCAGTGTCCAGGCTTATCCGCAATTTCATTGGCGTGCTCAATTGCCGCAGTGCTAATCAAAGATGGATTGAGGATATGAATAAGGTTTCTCAATGTCAAGGATAATGATAACACCAATTAAGGAATTATTGACATTTGCTTTTTTTTGTATTATCGCTTCGACGTTTGTCACAGAATGAACATGCGTTTCAAATTCGATTTGGAACCGCATACTTGAAATTGGGTGGAGGAAATGATGAAACCGACAGCTATTCTTGATCGCGCCAACAGAGAAGGACGGTTGAACCTGTCTGAAGATGAATCAAAAAAATTGTTGAGTCATTACGGAGTACCGGTTGTCAAAGATAAAATTGTCATGAGCACAAATGAAGCTGTTTTGCGCGCGCAAAAAATCGGGTTTCCTGTTGTTGCCAAAGGCCACGGCGCAAAACTCACGCATAAAACAGAACGAGATCTGGTAAAGGTTAACCTGAAATCGGCCAAAGAAGTCCGCGATGCCTTTCGCACGATCAAGCAGGCCGCAGGCGCTGATTGGGAAGGCTGTCTGATTCAGCCCCTTGTTGAGGGCAAGCGGGAATTTGTTGCCGGATTATTTCGCAATGCTCAGTTTGGCCCTGCGGTTATGTTCGGACTGGGTGGTATTTTTACAGAGGCTCTGGCGGATACAACCTTTCGTATCGCTCCTTTTTCCGCAATTCAGGCCCGGCAAATGATCGATGAACTGTCTTCAAGCAAATTACTGGGTAATTTCCGTGGCGAAGCGGCAGCCCAGAAAGACCAATTAGTGGCCGTATTACTGGGACTATCTCGTCTTGGCCTGGAGCAACCCGGCATTAAAGAAATTGATATTAATCCACTGATTATTACGCCGAAGGGAAAGGTCATTGCTGTTGATGCTTTGGTAGTCCTGAGTGAGAAGGAAACACCTGCAGAAAAAAAGACGCCACGCGTCAATAAAGTGAAGGAAATAAACGCAGCCTTGGATATCATGACTCATCCCCGCTCACTTGCCGTGATTGGCGCAACCCGAACTCACTCCGAAGGGTTCCCCGGCATGTTTGCCTGTATTGCCGCTTTCGGATTTCCCGGAGAGCTCTATCCCATTAATCCCCATGCGGATGAAATACTTGGCCTCAAAGTTTACCCCAGCCTTGTGGCGATCGGCAAACCAATCGATCTTGTGGTCATATCGGTTCCTGCGCCTTATGTACCCTCTGCGCTCCGAGATTGCGTGGCTTCCGGCAGTAAAAACGTGCATATCTTTTCTTCCGGCTTTAAAGAAACGGGAGAAGCAAAAGGTATTCGGTTGCAGGAGGAAATTGAAAACATTGCGCAGGAAGGTGGCCTCAATGTAGTAGGGCCTAACTGTATGGGGCTATACATACCCGAATCACGCATTCTGACCTGGATCGGGGCATCCGATAAGAGCGGCCCGGTGGCTTTTGTCAGCCAGAGTGGCGGCAATGCCCAGGATTATACCAACTATGCTTCAGAGCGCCTCGACGTCCATTTCAGCAAAGTCTTCAGCTACGGTAATGCGTTGACACTGGATAGTACTGATTTTCTGGAATATCTGGCGCAGGATGATAAAACACAGATCATAACTATGTATTTGGAAGGAGTTAAGGATGGGCGCAGGCTGCTTGATCTGGTTACTCAAATAAACAAAACCAAACCGGTAATAATTCTCAAGGCCGGCTTATCCGAATCAGGCGCCAGGGCTGTTGCCTCTCATACCGGATCACTAGCCGGCGGCGAGAAAATCTGGAACGCTTTCTTCAGGCAGAGCGGGGCCATTCGGGTGGAATCATTGGAAGAAATGGCGGAAGTAGCACTTGCCTTTTCACATCTGGGAAAATCAACGGGCAAGGGGGTGGCGGTCATCGGCACCGGCGGAGGTGTGGGTGTCGCCGCGGCAGATAGTTGCGCCAAAGTGGGATTGGAACTTCCAGCCTTACCTGAGGATTTAATGACAAAACTGCGTGAATTTATCCCTCCGGCAGGTAATATGATCTGTAATCCCGTGGATGCGCATATAGTACTTTTGGAGCCGGAACTATTGGGAAAAACACTGGATATGCTTTCCGCTACGTCTTATCTGGATATGTTTATTATTTCACTGCACATGGATTGGTTATATAGCCGCGGTCAGGGAGCCTCAACCGAAAAGATTGCTGTCTATCTAGCCCAAGAGGCTCGCAAACATACCAGGGGAAAGCCATTAGTTGTTGCCTGGAGGCAGTTCCAGCCCAACCCCCTGATTCGGAAAACACTGAAAAAGGTGGAAGAAGTCCTTAAATCAGCTAGTATTCCCCTTTATGAAGGTATTCCCCGGGCTATGTTCGCCCTGGCAAAACTGGCCGAATATCATGCATTCAAGAGAAATAATAAACAAAATTAAATACATCGGTCTATTTTCCTTTAATTTTAATTTCGGAAACAACTGTTGCTGACGTTGCTTAGTATATTTTGATTGACTTCTGGTCAAATTTAGAATTATAGTCATATTCCTAAAATAAGGAATCAACTTTAATCAACGGACGTTTTTAACGTTTGAAATATCAAAACATTAAGAAGGGAGTTAATTATGAGCAATTTATTAGTAAATACGCGGGATCAGCAGTTTGTTCTCTTTGAACAGTTGGGCATTGAAAAGCTGTTTGAAACGGAAGCCTTTAAAGACTTCTCCAAAGATGACTTTTTGATGATAATGAACGAGGCCGAAAAGCTGGCCGTCAATGTCATTGCCCCTACGCTCAAAGAGGGCGACGAAGAGGGATGTCAACTGAAGGACGGCAAAGTATCGGTTCCCAAGTGCTTCCGGGAACCCTATAAGAAGTTCTGCGAAGGCGGCTGGCTCAACCCCATGGATTCACCCGATGTCGGTGGACAGGGTATCCCCGCTTCCGTCGGCTTTGCAAATTCGGAACTTTTCGGCGCTGCAAACTATGCCTTTTTGATGTATCCGGGTCTCACCCATGGCGCCGCCAAACTTATCCATTCCTACGGCACGGACGCTCAGAAGGAAAAATACATGCATAGACTCTTCTCCGGTGAATGGACAGGCACCATGTGCCTCACCGAACCCGGCGCAGGCAGCGACGTTGGCGCACTGAGAACAATGGCAAAACGTCTTCCCGATGGAAAATACCTGATCAGCGGGACCAAGTGCTTCATCTCCGCAGGCGATCACGATCTCACCCCGAACATTATTCATCCCGTTCTGGCGCGCATCGAAGGCGATCCTGCCGGAACGAAGGGCATTTCCATCTTCATCGTCCCCAAATACCGTGTCAATGATGACGGCTCCCTGGGCGAGTTCAACGACGTTAACACAGGCGGCATCGAGCACAAGATGGGTATTAAGGGATCGGCCACGGCCACGTTGAACTTCGGCGAAGATGGAAAGTGCCTAGGTGAGCTTCTGGGCGACGAGCGTGCCGGTATCAAGATCATGTTCCAGATGATGAACGAAGCCAGACTGGGAACGGGCATGCAGGGCCTCTGTACGGCCTCGGCCGCCTATGAGCACGCTGTGGCCTATGCCAAGGAGCGCGTCCAGTTCGTCCCCATCTGGGAGATGAAAAATCCTGACGCCAAACCCGTCACCATCATTAACCACCCCGACGTCCGCAAAAAGCTCTTGTGGATGAAATCTCATGTCGAGGGTCTCCGGAGCCTCTGCTACTTCACCGCCAACTGCATCGATATGTCTCGAGTCGCGAAGACGGAGGAGGAAAAAGCAAAATGGGAAGGATTCCTGGATCTCATGACGCCGGTCGTCAAGGCGTACACCACGGATAAGGGTCTCCTGATCTGTTCGCTGGCCATGGACGTCTATGGCGGCTACGGTTACTGTCAGGAGTATCCCGTTGAGCAGTACATGCGCGATGAAAAGATCGCCACCATCTATGAGGGAACCAACGGCATTCAAGCCCTTGACCTCGTCGGCCGGAAACTGGGCCAGAAAAAGGGCGCCAACATTATGAACCTGGCCGTTCTGATTCAGGCCAACATCGCCAAGATGAAAGCCAATCCGGAACTCGGCAAGGCTGCCAGCCTCCTGGAAGAAGCCTCCAACGCCTGGCTCGAGCTGACCATGTTTTTCGCCCAAGCCGGCAAATCGGGGGACTTCCTCCTTCCCGTCCTCAATGCCTGCAAATACCTGGAACTCTTCGGAGACGTGATCGTCGGCCACTTCCTGCTCGACGCCGGTGGTGTTGCCTTTGAGAAACTGGAAGCCATCTATGAAGCCAAGGGCGCCGCTTCGTTAGGTAAGAAGAAAGCCCTGCAGAGAGCGGACAAAGACGCTGCTTTCTACAGCGGCAGAATCGCATCCGCGAAATACTTCGCTAATGAAATCCTGACGACCTTGAAGTCCCGTTGCGAAGCCATCAAAGCGGGCGATAAGACTCCGTTGGAAATGACCGATGAGGCCTTCACCTGCTAGAATTAGTAATATGTATTAAATAAAAAAAGGGTTGCGGATTTTTCCGCAACCCTTTTTTTGATCATGTAACAATGGTGATGGGAATGCTATCAAAAGTTAAAAACTAAATGTTGTAAAGTCTACAATTCTAGAAGAAAATCATCGCCAGGGCCTGCGCAACACACGCCGGTTTTTCCTGTCCTTCTATCTCTATCGTGTGTGTCTGAATCATCAGAACCCGATTGTCAGGTCTTTCTTCCAGCCCAGACAGTACAATGCGGTCGCGGATTTTTGCACCGGAAACGACGGGGATGATAAACCGCACTTTATCCAGGCCGTAGTTAATCGACATCTTTGCCCCTTCGAATTTGAGCGGAACCTGATAGCTGAAAAACGGCAGGTGGGAAAGAGTAAGAAACCCGTGCGCGATGGTTTTGCCGAAAGGCCCTTTGGCTGCTTTTTCCACATCGACATGAATCCACTGATGATCTTTTGTGCTATCGGCAAATTTGTTAATCTGCTCCTGCGTGACCTGTGTCCAATCGGAAACAAAAATTTCCTTTCCGATCAACTTTTCCATATCTTTTAATACTGTTGCTACTGACATGATTGTATTTCTCCTTTCTCATTAATAGTTTTGTGCAGCACCATATCATAACACGCATTAAATTACAATACGCCCTTTCTTAAGATAGCGCTGCGTTAATTTTTGCCTGTGCTTTTTGCGCTTCTGCCACCATTCTCTCAAACAACTCCGCAACTGTCGGTTCGTCATGAATCAGTCCTTGCACCTGGCCCACAGGTAACACGCCGGTCTTTATGTCGCCGTCTTCCGTTGCCAGATTAAAAGCTTTAAAGGCGTTGGCCATAAAGGCTAACTGTTTGGCGTTTGCCCAGCCTGATGCCAGAACGCCGAGAAACAGTTTGAAATAAGGAATATTGACCCGTTTGGCAATTTCCTGTGAATTGAAAAAGGCAGCGGGCAGGTTCAAGCCTCTTTTGATCGCCCTTTTGGCGGCATCAGTTTTCATCACGCGACAGAGAATGCCATCAAAACGCTTGGAGAAAAGCGTGTCATAGACCTCTTTTTCCAGTGTCATTTTTTTGTAGTTGTCATGCAGTGGACTTTCCTTTGTTACCATCAGCCTTGTGCCCAGGGCGATACCTTCGGCGCCTAAAGCAAGTGCCGCCGCTAATCCCCGGCCGTCGGCAAAACCTCCGGCGGCAATAACCGGTATTTGCAAATTTTCGGCAAGATGCGGAACGAGCACAAGCGATGTGACATCTTCGCCGTGAGCTGCCGCCTCCTGGCCGGTGGCGATAACCGCGTCACTGCCATAATCTTGAGCCCGTTTGGCATGACGGACGTTGACAACGGTGGCAAAAACCTTGCCACCGTATTTATGCGCCTCGTTGACAATCCAATCGCCTTTGCCCAGAGCAAAATTAATGACCGGCACTTTTTCCTGCAAAAGGACTTTGGCATTTTCCGCGGCTCCCGGAAACATCAGCGTAGCATTGGCGCCAAAGGGTTTATCCGTTAATTTCCTGACCTCCCGAATAGCTTCACGTGTTTGTGCGCTGCTGAGCGGCCCTGTAGCCAGAATTCCCAGACCTCCAGCGTTGGATACTGCCGCAACCATCTTAGGAGTGCTGATCCAGCTCATGCCGGAAAGCACAATCGGATATTTGGTTCCGACCATTTCAGTGATACGTGTTTTCATAACTGCTCCTTTTCTTATTACTTGTCGGTACTGTTTATCCGTTGCAAGCTTTGCTTGCCTTTTCCAAAGAATCGCAAGCTTCAGCCGCCATTCTTTCCAGCAACTCCTTGCAGGTGGGAATATCGTTGATTAGGCCGATGGATTGGCCCACCATCAGTGGCGCATAATTCACATCGCCAGTCACCCACGCCTCTTTAACTTTCTGACCTGAAAGAAGCGGAATCAATTCTTCAAAGCCACCATGCCGCGCTTCAATGGCCAACACCTCTTCCAGCACTTTGGATTTAAGGCCGCGACCCTGCAAACCGATGGATTTGCCGTAAATGACCGTATCAAATTCCTGCTTGCGGATTAACTCCTGCTTGATATTTTCATGCACTTCACACTCTTTTGTTGCGATAAAGCGACTCGCCATCATTACGCCCTGCGCCCCGAGCGTCAATGCTGCTGCCATGGTCCGGCCATCAGCAATGCCGCCGACGGTAACAACAGGAATCTTTACCGAGGAAACAATCTTTGGTGTAAGCACCATAGAGGTGACATCGTCATTTAAGGGATGGCCACCCTCTTCGATCCCCGCCGCGTAAATACCATCAAATCCGATTTTCTCCGCATGCTGCGCGTGACGCAGTGCACCAACTTTGTGNNATCCGCACGGAAGGCAAAAGGGTAATTGCCACCATAAAAGGCTTATCGGTGAGTTTGCGTGTTTGCCGAATTGCCGCACGGAAGTCATCGGCCGTTTCATAATTGCCCGCCGTAAGGTTGCCCATGCCACCGGCGTTGGAGACGGCCGCGCAGAGATTTGGTTTACATAGCCACATCATCGCCCCGCAGATAATGGGATACTTGATCCCGAACATTTTTGTAATCGCAGTATTGTACATGACACACCTCCTTATATTTTGTTGCCGTTAAATCTTTGCGGCAGATTTTCTTTTTTTGACAAGGCTCTTTTGAATATTTTGTTCAACCTGTTTCTGGAATAGACGCCGCATAATATAGTCGCGGTAGAAATCGCCAATTCGCGTGAGCTCGGCGGTGATGAGAATATTTTCTCTGGTAGATTTACCGGTAACAATTTTGCGGCGAAGCACCATTTCTTTTGCCACTATTTTTTTGCCCAGTTCGACGAAAAACGATAACTCGTCGAGCGCCAGCCCCAGTTTGATCATTTTTTTGAGGCCATCCCGGCCAATGCGTATATCATCTTCGTTATAAAGCGTTTTATCTGCGCCGGTGGTAAAGGGAATAAGAATGCCTAAATTTTCGGCCTGCTTTAACTCTTTTTCCGTAAGGCCTGTCGCGGCAAGAAAGGCAGGGCGATCGATAAGTTCTCGACCAATGCGATCATCCGAACCGAATACGGCATTTTCCACTGTTTCCGCCTCCGGCAGACTCAGGCCTTCATCCATGCGGCGCAAAATATTTTTAATGAGATAGAGCGGGAAGTAGCGTTTTTCCTGAAGCTCTTGAATGATTTGCAGTCTCTCAATGCAGCCCTCATTGTAGTAGGCCATTTTTTCGTTGGCCTTTTCGGGTTTGGGCAGTAGCCCCTCCTGCACATAATAGCGGATCGTGGAGGTACGAACGCCGCTTCTTTTTGCTATTTCACCAATTTTCAGTTTCATAGGCAAGCCCAAACATTAAAGTTCAACTTTAATGTTATAAGCGAATGCCGGATGACTGTCAAGAAAATAATGAAAGACACAAAAATGCTTGGAATAATTTGTTTATTTGCAAATAATATAGTTTTTGATATGGATAATCAAGCAACCCACAAAAAAGTGGACTTATGAAAATTTAGTAAAATCCGGTTTGCGTTTTTGGAAGAACGCGTTGAACGCTTCTTTCGCTTCCGGCGCCAGCAGCATCGCGCCGAAATGTTTGCCTTCTTCCCATATCTTCGCCATGATTATATCGGTCTGGCCGGATTTCATTAAACTCTTTATTGTGCGTAGCGATGATGCCGGTAATGACACCAGCTTTGTTGCCTGCGCCTTGGCAAACGTCAGGAGTTCATCAGGCGGCAAAACTTTGTTGACCAGTCCCATTTCGAAAGCTTCATGTGCTGAAAACGATTCACCAAAAAAAAGTCTTTCCGCCGCGCGCTGATAGCCAACTATCTGCGGCAAGAGCATGCTGGATGCAAATTCCGGACACAGACCAAGCTTGGCAAACGGCATCGAGAACTTCGCGTTATCGGCGGCATAGACCAGATCGCAGTGCAGCAGCATTGTCGTACCGATACCGATTGCCGCGCCGGCTACCGCAGCGATAACAGGCTTTGTTGCCTGACTGAGTTGCAACATGAACTGTGCTACCGGACGATCGGCAAGCTCGACATGTGAAGAACTATTCATGAAGTCTTCCAGATCATTTCCTGCGGTAAAAATTTCCGGCTTGCCGCTAAATAATATGACGCGTACCGCCACGTCGCTTTGCGCGTCTTTCAGCGCGTCCGCTATCATCTGATACATCGCAGCAGTGATGGAGTTTTTCTTTTCCGGCCGGTTGAATTCAATTACGAGAATACCGTTTTGCTTGCTTGTCAAAATATCCATATCATCTCCTGATCTGTTGATACCAATTCGCTTTCTTTGGCTAACTTTATTGGCAGCGTCGTCGGCTTCTTCAACGTATTTGTAAGGAACGGTCGCGACCGTTCCTTACACGCCTCCTTCTCGCCGCCTCGTTATCCTTTGAAAGCGAAATGTATGAGACGAGCCGCAAAGGCTCGACCCAACAAAAAAAGTTTATCAATTATTCTTCAAAATAATCGTTTTTCATGGTTACCGTCAGGCCATCGCCGTTTAGCAGGCGTGTGGCCAAACCTTCAATCTTGGGCAGTTCATAGCCGAAGAAATAACGGCAGGTGCATACTTTGCCATTGTAGAAATTGACATCGCCGGGGCCAACATTCCCCTTAAGCGCTTTTTTTGCCACGGTTGCCTGCAGTAGCCACTGCCAGGCAATGGCAATAATACCGAAGAATTCCAGGTAAAGCGTGGCATCGGCCAGAAACATTTCCGGGCCTTCCTTGGCGGCAACGCCAAAGAGATGGGCAGTAACTTTTTCCAACTTTCCTAATGCCGTTTCGAGGGCAGCTGCAAAAGGTTTCATTTCGGCATCATCTTCCGCCGCCTTGATGGCCTTGCGAACGTTGGCCAGGTAGAGCTGACCGGCCTTGCCTTTTTTCATCATCATTTTGCGACCTAAAAGATCCATACCCTGAATGCCGGTCGTGCCCTCGTGAATCGGATGAATCCGGACGTCGCGATAGAACTGCTCCAGAGGGAACTCATCACAATACCCGTAGCCGCCCAGAATCTGGAGACCCTGACTGCAGGAGAGAATTCCCATCTCCGAAGGATAAGTCTTCGCCACAGGAGTAAGAAGTTCCAGCAAAAGATTGTAATTCTCATGCTCCTCGCCCTCGGTGACTTTTTCCATGTCATGATAAAGACTGCACTGCATGAGTAATGAGAGCGATCCCTCAACGATGGCCTTCTGGAACAAAAGCATTCTTTTGATGTCCGCATGCTCGATAATGGGCACCTGCGCTGAGAGCGGATCTTTGGAAGAAAGTCTGCGACCCTGAGGACGTTCCTTGGCATATTCCAGGGAGGCGTAATAAGCAGCCGACGAAATGCAGGCTGCACCCAAGCCCACATCAATCCTTGCTCCGTTCATCATTTGGAACATGTAAGAAAGGCCCTTGTTGGGTTCGCCAACCAACCAGCCGCGGCAATCATCGTTTTCACCGAAAGCCAGTTGAGTGATGGGTGCGCCGCGATAGCCCAGTTTGTGGTAGATACCGGCACAATTAACATCATTGAAAACCAGTTTACCGTTTTCGATTCGTTTTTTAGGAATGACAAAGAGGGAGATGCCCTTAATGCCGGCAGGAGCGCCCTTAATTCTGCCGATGGCCAGGTGGATGACATTATCCGCGCCATCGTGTTCGCCGGCGGAGATAAAAATCTTCTGCCCTTTGAATTTGTAATAACCCTGATCCGTCGGTTCTCCCGTCAGGGTGATATCAGTCAAAGAACTGCCCGCTTGGGGTTCCGTGAGCGCCATTGTTCCCTGCCACTCGCCTGCCATCATCTTGGGAAGGTACAAGTCTTTCATCTCTTGCGAGCAGTAGGAAGCGATCAGCCCCGCTGCCCCCCCTGTAAGGCCATGAAAGACGGCGGCGGAATAATTGGCAGCCGCAAAGATCGCCGTCGGTACCATCATGCCCACCATTTCCGGTAATTGCTGCCCGCCGTGCTCACAGTTGAAGGTAGCGCCAATCCACCCCCCGGCGCCACACTCCCGCATGATCGTCCTGACCTGAGGATGAACCTTGACTTCGCCTTTCACATATTCCGGCGCCTGTTTATCCATTTCTGAAAAAATCGGTTTGAAAAGGTCTTTCCCCATCTTCATTGCCGTTTCCAGAACCATGTCAAAGATCTCACGGCTGTGATCGGCATAACGGGGATACTTAAGAAGGGACTCTGCATCAAACATTTCGTAGAGCAAAAACTTTAAATTTCTATCGCTAATAAATTTTTCGGCCACAATTCCTCTCGTTTCTAAAATTGCGGATTACCGCAATTAATATTTGGTAATCAGTAACCTGAAGGTCACAAGTAAAATGCCGCCAGGATATGGTGAACCTGGCGGCACAAAAAAATTAAATACTACGATTTTTTACACTTTCCCGCTCAAGGCAGTTCGTGTAAAATGCTAGCGCTGCAGATTCTCAATGACTGTGGCTACACCCAAACCGCCACCGCAGCAGGAACTGAAGAAGCCGTACTTGCCGCCCTTGCGGATCAACTCTTTCATCGTAAAGATACAAAGACGGGAGCCCGAAGCGCCGTTGGGATGACCGAAGGCAATCGCGCCGCCGTTGGGGTTCCATTTGTCCATATTAATCTTTTCGCCCATCTGCTTCTCGAGTTCCGCAATGACCGCCAGATTTTGAACTGCAAAGGCCTCATTACATTCCATGACGTCCATATTGGCAATCTTCAGGTTGGCGCGCTTCAGGGCCTGAGGAATGGCATAAGCCGGCCCGATGCCCATGATCTTGGGATCGACACCGAAATCGCCGCCACTGATCCATTTGGCCATCGGTTTGTATCCCAGCTGCTCGGCCTTCTCGCGGGTCATCATCAGAACGAAGCAGGCGCCGTCGTTACGACCGGAGGCGTTTCCAGCGGTGACCGTTCCGTCTTTAATGAACGCCGGCGACAGAGCCGACAGGGCTTCTATGGAGGTCGTACGGGGATGCTCATCCACTTTGAACTCCAGGGGCGGTTTCTTCTTCCCCTGGGGAACCATAACGGGAATAATCTCATCCACGAAATAACCGGCGTCCATAGCCTTCTTGGCCAATATCTGGCTGCGCAGACCGAACTCATCCTGCGCCTGACGCGATATATTATACTGCTTTTGCAAATTCTCCGCGGTCAATCCCATTCCTATACACTCCTCGGGAAAGGGGGAAAGGGACGGGGCAATAGGCAGGGGAGGGATCATCCGGAAAGGTTCGGTCGACATGGGAAATTTGGCGCATGCCTGGCTGTAGGATTCCATACCGCCGGCGATCATGATGTCGGCCTGACCGGCAATGATTCTCCAGGCAGCGTGGTTGATGGAATCGATGGCCGAACCGCACTGCATTTCCACATAGGATGCCGCCGTGCTCATGGGAAGACCGCCGGCCCGGGAGGCCCAACGGGCCGGGTTCAAGGCGGAGGTCCCGCCGATGGCTGACCCGGCAAAAACGGAATCCACATGGGCGCCTTTTTCAATAATTTTAGTTTTCGCAAGCAGGCCTTTGATGGCAATGCCGCCCAGCTGTTCCATCGTAAAGTTACGCAGTGTGCGTCCCAAGGTTCCGAAAGCTGTCCTTACACCATCAACAAATACTACATCTCTTTTACTCATAACTCCTCCTGTGATATTTTTTTAGTTTTATGATTGAATCGTTATAATTAGATTTTTTTCTTCGAGGTTTAACACCGCAAAGCAGGTTTCTCCAACATTTGTTTGTGGCGTTATCATACCTGAAACATCCCGTCAAGCCTCTTGTCAAAAGTAATTATTTTATTGCAATGAGGCTGTTTTGATCTCTTTGGCGGCAGTTTTTAAAAATGGAGTAAGTAGGCGAATAATAAATAAAAAAAGATTCCGCATTGAAGATTTCCCGTTGCTTGCGGCGGAAATCTTCAATGCGAACTGGGATCATATATCCCAGGCCGCTTTCGCCCCTTCCGTCGTCGCTTCAATAATCCGGCGGGGTGCAACAGCATCACCGACGATGAAATGACGAATACCTTTTTTCTGAAGCATGTCTTTGAGTGTGTTTCTCGGAGTAACACCTATGGCGACAATAACCTGGTTGACAGGTTCGAGCTTACTATCTTCGCCGTTTTTGGTAACAACAACCGATCCTTCTGTAATAAGTTTTACAGTTGTACCGAACATCAGTTTGATCCCACCTGCCCGAAGACGTTTATGCAGCATGTAGCCATGTGCCGCCTGCGGCAAAACCGGTGACTTGCTCAGCATCTCAACCAGGGTAATGTCCTTGACGCCCTTCTCGCGCAGGAAATCAGCCGTTTCCATACCCACAAGGCCGCCGCCGATGACGACAACGTGATCCTTGGGCTTGACTTCGCCATCCAGGATCTGCCAGGCGTCACAAACCACTGATGAGTTAATGCCCTCGGCCGGGCAAGTGGATTTGTCGGCGCCGATGGCCAGGATGACTGCATCGGGTTTGCCCGCTTCGATCATGGCCTCGGTGACTTCGGTGTTCGTTTTGATAGCCACACCTTTCTTTTTGCAATTTGCCGTGAGGGTCTGAATATATTTACCGTACACTGCTTTGTAGGGCGCCTTCGCGGCATAACGTACATTTCCGCCGGTCTCCTTTTCTTGCTCGAAGAGGGTTACATGATGCCCGAGGCGTGCAGCCTCAAAAGCAGCTGTAAGCCCGCCCGGTCCACCACCAACAACCCAAACGTTGCGGCTGACTGCCGCCGGGCCCACCGGGTAAAGCAGTTCCTGACCAGTTTGTGGATTAATGGCGCAACGAATCGGGAGCTGCTCTAATGAAAGGCGCTCAATGCATCCCTGATTGCAGGCAAGGCATTCCAGAGTGTCTTCCGGATGTCCTTCCCTGGCATTTTTCAGGAAATCGGGGTCGGCCAGGTGTTGCCTTGCCACGGCAACAAGGTCCGCGTCTCCCCTGGCAATGACTTCATCCATGGCATAGGGATCGACATAACGACCTACGGAAATGACGGGGACCTTCGTCACGTCTTTGATTTTCCGGGCCAGATATGCCTTGAAGCCCGGGGCGTATTCAACAGGAGCGCTCGGGTTCGGTGTATCAATGTTCACTTCCGGGTTGCCATGAGTGCCAAAGGACACATTGATCATGTCCGCACCGGCACTCACCAGATCAGGAATAATGGTCTGCATGTCGGAGATGGTATAGCCGTTCTTGATGCACTCCTCGCCGGAAATCCGAATGGACATAGGGAAATCATTGCCTACTTGTTTGCGCACTTCCCGGAGGCACTCGATCATGAAGCGGGATCGTCCGCGGAAATCTCCTCCGTATTTATCCGTACGCTGATTGCAATTGGCCGAGAGAAACTGCATGAGGAGATAGCCATGTGCCGCGTGAAGCTCCACGGCATCAAACCCTGCCTTTTTAGCCCGAATGGCCGCGCTGCCAAAAGCCGCAATGGTCTCCTCGATATCTTCCAGCGTCATCTCGCGCGGCGCTCCCAGAAAACCGAAGATATAGCTAGGTATTGCTGAAGGCCCAATAGCCTTCTTTTTCCGCTGAAGCAGATAGTTTTCACGGCCTGTATGGTGCAGCTGCATGGCAATCTTGCTCCCCTGGGCATGCACCACATCGACAAGCTTGGCCAGTCCCGAAATGAATTTATCATCCCAGACGCCAAGGCACCGGGGTGAGGCGGAACCAAGGGGATGCACTTCCGTGATCTCGGTGATGATGAGTCCGGCGCCACTCTGAGCCCGGCGTTTTATATAGGCCAGGTTCGCTTCGCTGACGGTGCTGTCATCATTGCCAAGGGCTGTTCCCATAGGCGGCATGACTACCCGATTCGGTATTTCTAAGGATCTCACCCGGATGGGCGCCAATAAATGTTCTAATGTCTTCATTGCGATTAGTGTCCTTCCACGATATTCATATTGGACAGCAACACGCCGCCATCAATAATTATCTCTGTGCCCGTCGTATAGTTGGAGGCTGCGGAGGCCAGATAAATGGCCGCGCCGGCAATGTCATCGGGTTGTCCGATGCGGTGCATGGGCAGGACCTTATCCAGCTCTTCTTTAGCCTTCTTGGCTTCCTCAGGAGTTAGATTCCACCAATGGGAATTCATCATTTTCGTGTTGATGGGACCGGGAGCGATGGTGTTCACCTGGATGTTATAGGGGGCCAACTCCCCGGCAAAGGCTTTCGTGATCATGCGCACGCCCGCCTTGGAAATGGAATAGACGCTGACGCCCGGCTCCGGCTTGAAACCGTCGATAGAGGCTGTATTAATAATCTTGCCGCCACCCTGTTTCTTCATAATCTTCGCTACAGCCTGGCTGACAAAATATACTCCCTTTAAGTTCAGGTTCATGATGGTGTCCCAAAGGCGCTCATCGGAGTCCAGGACCGACCCCATAGCGGGGCTGGCTCCGGCATTATTGACGAGGATGTCTATTCTGCCGTACTTATCCATGACGGCGTTGACCATTTTCTGGATCTCTTCCATCTTGCCCAGATGGGCGGGAAGAACAAGAACCTCGCCGCCAAAGGCCCTGATCTCGGCTGCCGTCGCTTCCAGGTCCTGCGCCTTACGGCTCGTAATAATCACCTTGGCCCCGGCTTTGGCAAAACCGTAGGCGATCGCCTGGCCAATGCCGCGGCTGCCTCCGGTGACAATGGCTACTTTATCTTTTAAGGAAAATTTGGACAGATCGAACATAAAATTTCTCCTTTCATTGTGAGGATACAACCTTTCCCTCCCTGTTTTCCGGGAGGATCACAGGGAGGGAAAGGTTTTGTTGGTGAGACTGTGGGGTTTTGCTTTATTTCTTCGCTTTTTTCGCCACGGGGCTCAAGGCATCCCGGTCGCCGCCACTCATGCCGGCGATATATTTCACCAGTTTCTTGCGGGGCTCGATATCGTACTGGGTTGTGATGGCGATCTGCTCCATAATCGGCGAACCGCCGCCGTGGTAGCTGCCGATGTTGTGGATGCCAGCGGTGGCCGAGCACAGCGCGTCACCTAGTAATCTCCAGAACTGGGCCTGATCCTCCGGCGACATGTTCGGATTGCGCTTGGTATATTTCAAAAGTGCTTTGCCTGTTGCCGGATTGACGAAATCCTTCTCGTGGGGGAAGGTCGCCGTGACGCCGCCGGAGAGGTCGCACAGAATCTCCGCCTCGCGCCAGACCGCCTCACCCGACAGGCAGCGGCCGACATTGCAGTAAATCGAATTCGGAATGAAGGAGCCGGGACCGTAGGGCATGAAACCGACACCGGGAATGTAGACTTCAGGCTTGCCCAGATCGGATGCGGTGTATCCGGCGGCATAACCAAGTTCGGTGGTCATAATCAGTTCCGCCAGCTTTTCCCGGACATGGGACTGCTTATGAATGTTGTTCACTTCGGCCGCCAGGGCGGCCATTCCCATGATGACATCGCCGATGGCCGGTTTGCAGCCGGAATAGGAATGGCGATGGAACAGGGCAAAAAGGAGAGCACATACGCCGCCGTGCTGATACTCGCCGGCCAGGAAAACCCTTTCCCAGGGCACAAAACAATTTTCAAAAATCATATAGGAATCGGTGGCGCCCGGCATAAATCCGCGCTTAAAGTGTTCTCTCGGTCTAAGATTATGGATGGTCACTACCTGCTTGAGCCCCTCCCAGTCACCCGGAACGGCGAAGGCTACGGCATAGTCCTTGTCTTCCGGACGCAATGCGCGGGTGGGGAGCACCAGCACCTCGTCGGCCACGGAGGCCTCGGAAATATGGACTTTGCAGCCTTCAACAACAATACCGTCCTTGGTTCTCTCCTTGATGCGCACATAAGCATCGGGATTCGGCTGGTCGGCGGGCCGCAGCATCCGGTCGCCCTTCACGTCCGTCTGGGCGCAGCAGCCGATAAGGTCTTCCTTCTGGAAACGGGTCAGCCACTTCTTGAAATTCTCATGATACTGCGTGGCTCCCTTTTTCACTTTATCTGCTTCAAAGGAAACGTTATAGATGGCGTTGCTGCCGTCAATTCCCATGCAGCGCTGGATGCAGCCGCCGACCTTCTGGCAGAGCATGCGCGTCATATCCTGTTTCCTGTGCAGGTCTTCCTTGTTTTGATGAATGTGAGTAAAACGGTTGATCCGTTCTCCCGTTAGATGAGAAATAGCCGTACACAGATCCTGGTTTTCCGGCTTGGCCGCTTCGTCGTACGTTGTACCGATGGTATTGAGGCAATCCATCTGCAGTTCGTCCGTCCTGTCGATCAAATGGCCGTCGTAATAAAGGTTTCGTTTCATTTTGGACAGACCTTTGATGTAATCTTTCTTGGTTCTCATGATGATACTCCTTTCTTTTATATGGTTTTTTTATTTATTGTGTTTTTTCGCCTGAGGAGCCTTCCTGGCGCCTTCAGGCCTGTCCTTTTTCAATCTCCCCTTTGCCTGGAGAAGTTTTCCGAGCGCCCGCGCGTCTTCCAGTTGCAGATGAAGAGTAAGACCGGTCTCTTCCCTCCTGGCTCGAATGCCGCTCAAAACAATCTCCAGAAATGGGTCCAGCATATCCATAATGCTTTTTTCTCTTTTGGGCATCCCCTGCATGTGCCAGTGAATAAATAAGTGTTCAATGGTGCCCATCAGCAGAGAACGAATCAGATAAGCATCGGCATCTTTACGGAAAGTGCCGTCGGCGATACCATCACGAATACAATCCAATAGACCGTGGGCGGAACGGCGAATAGCCGCATGAGCGGCTGTCTGCCGGAAACGCTTGTTGGACATAAGTTGCAGCAAAACCAGCGCCGAATAATGAGGGTTGTTCTGATATAACTGGATATAGCTCAACAATATTGCCCGCATCCGTCCTTCCACATCCTTGATGAAAGGCAAAACCAGCTTTGATTCTTCAAAAGTATCGTTGGATATTTTTTCGGGAATAGCGAAGAGAAGGTCTTCTTTAGTGCCGAAATACTCGTAAATGGTAGCCTCCGAAACCCCTGACTCCTTACTGATTTCGGAGATTGTCGCTTCCTGGAAAGTCTTTTCGGCAAAGATGTGCAGAGCCGCGTCCATAATACGGTCTTTTCTGCTTTTTGTTTTGACATGATCTGCCATAACACACCCTTTTACAAGTTTGGTATAATCTACACCATCATAGTCTAACTGTCAAGTAATATTTTATTCCATAGGGTGACTATATTTTTTAGTAAATAATCATAGTCTAATAAAAAAAGAAAGACCGGCGCCAGATCGACCGGCCATTCTCTTTAAATACATTGCTATTTCTTCGTTAGCAGCGTCGTCGGCTTCCTCAATCCGCCGCGGCGGACCTGCCGTCGCCTCCTCCTTGCCGCCTCGATATCATCTTTGATTTAGAAATGGTATTAAGCTTCCGGCAGAGGGCAGGACTTAATGAAGTGTTTTACTTGTTTTTCATTTAAGCCCACACCCGGCTTTCCATCGAGCCTCAGGGAAACAGCTCCTTTATTAAAAAACAACAGCGTCGGGAAGACATCTATTGTATATCTTTCCGCGATATTTTCCTCGTCATCCGCGACAAGAAGAAAATTCCGCCGCCCGTCCCGGGCTTGTTCCTGAAATACGGGTAAAATTTTTCTGCAAAAAGGGCACCAGGAGGCATAAACAAAAGCGATGACTTTATCCTTTTCCTTTAATGCTTTATCCAGATCAGTTGTATTGCTGACTAAAGCACATTTATCATCTGCACTCATAAAAATTCCTCCTTTATCAGAAACTACAATGGTTAATATTCAATGTCATTGACTTAAGCACTCCCCTCTTTTCTACGCGTGCCCTTCAGAGTAAAGAGGGGTTGGGGGAGAGGTTAAGGAATGCCATAAAATCCCCCTATATCCCCCTTTATTAAGGGGGACTTTATCTGCCGCTACTTTTTTTGAGGGGTACCCCCTGAAAAAAGCGTGTCTGCAGTCTGCGCATACCCTGCAGCCACCGGTCGTAATCGGCAGTTTTACGCTGCATGTAGGTTTTTACTTCAGGATGCGGCAAGATCAGGAATTGTTCCCGCTTGAAGCCTTCAATCACGGCTTCGGCGAGTTGTTCCGGTTTCATCATGCCATCAACTGCAGCGACGCCCCCGCCCTGCTTTGTCATTTCCGTTTCCACCGCCTGAGGACATAAAGCAAATACTTTTATTCCTTGCTCGCCATAAGTAATGGAAAGATTTTCGGCCATTCCGACCGCCGCGTGCTTGGTGACGGAATAGGGAGCGGAACCGATCTGGCTGAGCAGACCTGCCGCTGAAGCGGTAATCATGAAGACGCCGCCACCGCGCTTGATCATGCCGGGAATAACTGCCCGCGCCGCATAGACATGTGCCAGGACATTGATTTCCCAGATCCGTTGCCAATCATTATTGGCAACCTCCACTCCTCCCAATACTATTATCCCGGCGTTAGAGCAGAGAATATCGACCACTCCGAACGTCTCTTCTGTAAAGCGGATCAGACGGATAATATCGTCTTCTTTGCGTACATCGCAGATCACGGCTCTGCCTTTAACCTCTTCGGCTACCGCCTTTGCTCCCGCTTCATTAACATCGGCCACAATAATTGCCCGCGCGCCTTCACGGGCAAAGCGCTGGCATAAGGCGCGGCCTATTCCCAGGGCGCCGCCGGTCACGATAACTACCTTTTCTCTTACTTCCATTGATGGTTCCTCCAAAGCAATTTTATATTCAAAATATATAATTTTTTCAAAAGTGGCATGCGGAAAATATATCGGTTATAAGGCATGCTGCAAGACGATAATTTCCCGTTTACGGGGCAGAGTTTCTTTTTTAATCATGATTTCCGATTCTTTGAGCACATGGACATTATTTTGACCTTTCGTAAAATCCTCCACCGGCGTAATAGGAAAAACGCACTTGGCTGTTTTATAGTGCATAGGTATTGTAATGCCGGGCTTAATATCGTTCATAACCTTTACGGCCAAAGCGGCATCGATTGTGAAGAATCCGCCAACCGGTAAAAGCAATATATCCACTTTGCCCATTTCTTGCAGCGCCCCGTAATCAAGACTGTGTCCCAAGTCTCCCATATGCGCTAAAACTAAATTATCAGTGTTAATCACCGAAATTAAATTATTTCCCCGTTCTTTTCCCCCGGAATTGTCATGATACGTGTTGATGGTCTTTATTTTCACATCCTCTATCTCCAGGGCGCCTTGCTTGGATATAAGGCTGAATTCACCCTTAATGTCGCTTGTATGGTTGTGATCAGCATGATTGTGGCTTGTTATCACAATATCGGCTTCGTCGCTTATTTTGCCATACGATAATGCTCCGTTAAAAGCACCGGATTCGTAGGGATCGATAATAATTCTGGTCCCTTTTTCGGTTGTTATATTAAATGCCGAGTGTCCGTAGTAGGTTATCTTCATAGTTGAATTTCATCCTCATTTCTTGAATATTTGTAAAGAATGATTACGGCTGCCGCCTTATTTTTTGTGATCAGTATTTTTGTTCTTCGTATAAAAACTTAAGAAACTTTTTATTATCAGTATTTTTGTATTTATGCAGTGAACTATATAAAATGTCAATGCCAAAATAAAAGGGAAACTCATCTGGTCTGCTATATTGTTGATTTTTTTAAATTCTAAGCGTGTTGGAACATTTGCGTAATAACTTGTTTCCTCAGGGTAATAATGCTAACATCACGGCCATAAATTAACAGTAAAAAGGATATATATCAATGATTGATGAAGTGATGGAGAATCTTTACCGTATCGAAGTGCCGCTGCCCAATAGTCCGCTCAAAGAACTAAATTCCTACATCATCAAGGGAAATGACCGGAATTTGATTATCGATACCGGATTTAATCGCAGTGTCTGCTATGATGCTATGCACAAAGGACTTGCTGATCTTAATGTAGATTTATCGAAAACAGATTTTATGATTACCCACATGCATGCCGATCACACCGGCCTGCTTGAGCGGCTGGCTACCAAGACCAGCACGGTATATTTCAGCAGAATCGACTCCAGGGTCTTTGACAAGGACAATAGCTGGCAGCCCATGATTGATTATGCCCTGATCAATGGTTTTCCTGCCGATGAACTCATGAATGCTCTGCACAGCCATCCCGGCTTTAAATATAGCCCGGCGAAAATACCTGAATTCAATCTAATCGATAACGGCAGTATTATCGAAATCGGCGGTTACCGCTTGCAGTGCCTGCTGACTCCCGGGCATACTCAGGGACATATCTGTCTATTTGAGGAAAAGAAACGGATTCTGTTTTCCGGCGATCATATTCTCTATAACATAACACCGCACATAGAATCATGGTCTTATCTGGTCAACGCCCTGGGCGACTACTTAAAGAGCCTGGACATGGTCTATAATTTGCCAGTTGATATAGTACTGCCTGGCCACAGGAATTTTTTCAAAGATCTAAAAGGCAGGATCGACGAGCTCAAGGCGCATCATCAGCAACGTGCCGATGAAGTTATAGATGTCGTGGGATCAGAAATAAAGAATGCCTATGAAATTGCCGCCGGTATGACCTGGGATATTGATTGCGAAACATGGGAGGAATTTCCTATAGCACAGAAGTGGTTTGCCACCGGCGAAGCCATTGCTCACCTGCGTTATCTGGAGAGTGAAGGAAGAATCAAAAGAGACGCCCAGGGGAAGATTGTCACATTTCAGGCCGCTGCAAACTAATGGATAATCTCGTCATCCCGCAGCAGCGTCCATTTCTTCTGCTGAGCCGATGCGTATTATTGATTTTATAATGGATCCGGTTTTCGGATTTAATTTAATGATAAAGTCGTCCGAAACTTTTTTCGTGTTGACCAATCCAAGAATATTTGGGACGTTCTATTTTCCAAGATTACCTGGTTGATTAGAACCGTTCCCAATCCCTTACACAATGATCGGCAATGCATCTCACATTTTGTGGTCAAAATCATCTTGACACACAAAATCCCTCTTCATATACTCCCACCGTGAAAAAGGTTAGGACGGGATAAAGAAAGGAGCGGATAAATGAAAGGATACGAAGAGTTGTCTTTTTTGGATGCCACTGATCTGGCAAAACTAATTAAGAAAAAAGATATTCAAGCAAGCGAACTCATAGAAATCACCATTGAGCGGATAGAAAAAATTAATCCACAGCTCAACGCTGTTGTCACTACTATGTACGATGAGGCACGAAAAGCAAGCCGAGGACCACTTTCCGATGGGCCTTTTGCCGGTGTGCCGTTTTTGATCAAAGACCTCTTAGCTTCATACAAGGGTGTACGCATAACTTTTGGGACAAAGAATTTGCAGCACGTTATCGCCGATCATGACAGTGAACTCGTCAGCCGTTATAAAAAGGCGGGACTTATCGCGGTGGGCAAAACGAACACACCGGAACTGGGACTATTGCCCACCACTGAACCTCATCTATTTGGACCCTGCCGTAACCCCTGGAATCCAAGCCGCACAACGGGAGGCTCCAGCGGCGGATCTGCGGCGGCTGTTGCCTCAGGCATGGTCCCCGTTGCGCACGGAAACGACGGTGGTGGTTCTATCCGCATCCCCGCCTCATGCTGTGGAGTATTCGGTCTGAAACCTACAAGGGGGAGAAACTCGCTGGGGCCGGATTTTGGTGACGTGATGAGCGGGCTTGTGGCCGAACATGTGCTCACTCGCTCGGTACGGGATTCCGCGGCCATTCTTGATGCCACTATGGGTTACGCTCCAGGCGATCCCTATTACGCTCCCCAACCTATGGGGCCTTACAAAAAAGAAGTCGGCAAAAAAACCGGGCGGCTCCGCATTGCTTATATGAGCCTATCGCCAACAGGGGAAGCCCTTCCCGCTGATTGCGCAAAAGCTCTCGCGGATGCCGTGGCGCTCTGCGGTGATCTCGGGCATGATCTTATCGAGGAGAGTCCTGAATATGACGCAAGGAGCCTGGTTAAGGCTTTCAATGTTATCTGGGCCGCTGGATGTGCCGCGACAATCGCTGAAATAGCTTCTGTAACAGGCATAAAACCGGCTGCCGGTCAGTATGAACCAATCACCTGGGCACTTTATGAAATGGCGATGAAGAATACCGGTGCGGATTATCTTTTGGCTATCCAGTCTATGCAGAAGATTTCCCGGCAGATTGCCCGCTTCTTTAGCGACTATGATATTTACCTGACGCCGACTCTGGGTGAAGCACCTGTTGTGCTTGGAACTTTCGATTCCCCCGCCGAAGATCCCCTCAAGGGATGGCGGCGCACCGGCCGGTTTGCTCCTTTCACACCTATCTGCAATGCCACGGGACAACCAGCCATGTCCGTTCCTCTTTATTGGAGTGATGAAGGGCTGCCCATAGGCACTCATTTTATGGGACGGTTCGGCGCTGAAGCCACTCTCTTCCGCCTAGCCGCGCAGCTCGAAGAAGCTCGTCCCTGGAAACATCGCCGCCCGCCTGTTTCCGCGTGAGATTTGATGGAGAGAAATGACCAGAGGCTATCTGGGCACTGACTGGAATTTACCCGGCGAATGAGACTGTGTCGTAATGCCTTTGCGAGGGAGTGAAACGACCGAAGCAATCCCATAAGTCTTTGATAATATAAAGATTGCCACACGCACTGTCGTCCCCCACACGCTTTGCTCGGGGCTCCGGTTCACCGCAATGACAAACGAGGATTGCGGCACAGCCTCACATGCCTGGGGCGTCGTCGGCTTCCTCAACGTATTTGTAGGGAACGGTTTGAAACCGTTCCCTACCCCTCCTTGCCGCCTCGATATCATCTTTGATTTAGAAATGGCAGAAGTTCTCATCAAAATTTGTCCATCGAAAAAGCGCCGGGCAGGTCAAAAAGAGGGCGACCAGACATTACTTTTTTTCGCTGAGTTCCAGAAGAATTCCGCCGGTAGATTTGGGATGGACAAAGGCAATTCTTGCACCTCCTGCGCCGTAGCGAGGTTTTTCATCGATCAGACGAACACCTTTTGCTTTCAGTTCAGCAAGCGCTTTCTCAAGGTCATCTACGCGCAAGGCGATATGCTGAATTCCTTCACCATTTTTTTCGATATAGCGCGCGATAGGTCCATCCGGGGCAGTTGATTCCAACAGTTCTACTTCCGAATCTCCCACGGGGAAGAAGGCAACTTTTACTTTTTGTCCGGCCACTTCCTCCGTCCCTGTCGACTTTATTCCCAGAAGCTCATAGAGCTTAGAGCTCTCAGATAAACTCTTAACCGCAATCCCGATATGATCAAGGTTTAATATTTTCACTGCAAATTCTCCTCATGATTTATGTTAAATCTATAACTGTGGACCAAGGGGCGATTAATCAATCGCCCCTACATTTGTTTTTACACCTTCAGCCTTCGGTCTTCAACCTTCAACTTTCTTAAAACCTCAGCCCTTTCAGGCAACCTAATATTCTGGCGGCAGCCGTGGTCGGCGTTATGGTTC
Organism: Syntrophaceae bacterium; assembly: GCA_003142835.1. Classification (GTDB taxonomy): domain Bacteria; phylum Desulfobacterota; class Syntrophia; order Syntrophales; family Smithellaceae; genus FEN-1160. Next base: position 23,612 of record PLNU01000138.1, on the reverse strand, counting down.
CTTTTTCAACTTCCTGCAGCAATTCCGCCAGCAGCTGGGCAGCCGGGCTTTCGTAAAACCATTCCTGCACCCCTTCGCGCACCATGAATAATAACCAATCTCTATCCTGCTCCTGACGCTTGACTTGCAACTCCCCACTCTCGGTCAGTTTATCCCGATGATCGAGAATAATTTTATGAATATTTTCGAGACCGGCCATTGTGATAGAGCTGCATGTGACTACCGGCGGCGTCCAGTTGCGATACGGCGGGGAAAGCAGATGAAAAGCTATTTCATACTGGTGCTGTGCCAGCTTGGCCCGCTCGATGTTGTCGCCGTCTGCCTTGTTCACCGCAATGGCATCGGCCAATTCCAGAACCCCTTTTTTTATTCCCTGAAGTTCGTCACCGCCTCCGGCAATCATCAGCACCAGAAAGAAATCAACCATAGAGGCAACCGAAACCTCCGACTGGCCGACACCGACCGTCTCCACCATTACCACATCAAACCCGGCGGCTTCGCACACAAGCAATGTTTCCCGAGTCTTGCGGGCAACACCGCCCAATGTTTTCCCGGAAGGAGAAGGGCGAATAAACGCCCGCTCATTGACGGCCAGTTTTTCCATTCGTGTTTTATCGGCCAGGATTGAGCCGCCTGTTTTGGGACTGCTGGGGTCAACTGCCAGAACCGCAACAGAATAACCTTTCCGGATCAACATCATCCCGAAACTCTCAATGAATGTGCTTTTTCCGGCGCCCGGCAGACCCGTGATTCCCAGTCGCAGCGCTTTTCCCGTTTGGGGCAGAAGCGCATCCAGAATCTGCTGTGCGACTTTCTGATCGGCAGGCAGCGTGCTTTCAATCAGAGTAATCGTCTTGGCCAGCATCCGCCGGTCACGGTTCAGAACTCCCTGAATGTAGCTTTGAGCATCAGGCTTTTCCATAGGCTATTTAACTTTCAGAAATTTTTCCTCCAGAAGCTGCAAAACTTTATCCGCTGATTCCGTGATGGCTGTTCCCGGGCCGAAGATTCCCTGCACGCCTTTGGAATAAAGGAAGTCATAATCCACAGGCGGAATAACGCCGCCGACAACCACAATAATCTCTTCACCGCCCATTTTTTTCAGATTCTCAATTAGCTGCGGGACAAGGGTCTTGTGGCCTGCGGCAAGACTGGATACACCAACCAGATGAACATCGTTCTCGATGGCCATTTTGGCTGCTTCTTCGGGCGTTTGAAACATCGGGCTGATATCCACATCAAAGCCTAGATCGGCATACGCGGTGGCAACCACCTTGATGCCCCGGTCATGTCCATCCTGCCCCATTTTGGTAACAAGCATTCGGGGACGGCGGCCTGTTTTTTCAAAGAACAGTTTCACACGTTTGCGCAGGGCCGCAATGATTTCGCTGTCACCATATTCAGAGGCATACGCGCCGGAGATAACGCGGGTAGTGGCCACATAGCGGCCGAAAACTTTTTCCACAGCGTCGGATACTTCGCCGACGGTCGCCCGCAACCTTACCGCATCGATTGATGCCGCCAGTAAGTTGCCTCCCTTTTGGGCCACGTTTGTAATCTTCTCCAAAGCCTTTTGCACAGCCGGGTTATCACGCCTGGCTTTAATTTGCTTAATGCGGTTAATCTGCTCGTCGCGGACAGAGCTGGGAACCTCCAGAACGTCCATTGGCACTTCATCCTTAACCCGGTATTTATTTACGCCGACGATGGTGTCTTTGCCCTGATCGATCCGCGCTTGTCTGCGGGCGGCTGATTCTTCGATCCGCATCTTGGGCATGCCAGTTTCAATGGCGCGCGCCATACCACCCAGCTGTTCGATCTCGTCCATGATCTTCTGAGCTTCCCGGATAATCGACGCCGTCAACGACTCGATATAATAAGAACCGCCGAGAGGATCGACCACATGACAGATTTGCGATTCCTCCTGGATAATGATCTGGGTATTGCGGGCAGTGCGGGCGGAAAGAGGCGTTGGCAGGCTGACCGCCTCATCAAAAGAATTGGTGTGCAGCGACTGCGTGCCGCCAAGGACCGCCGCCAGCGCTTCTAGTGTCGTGCGAATAATATTGTTGTATGGGTCCTGCTGGGTGAGGCTCCAGCCTGATGTCTGAACATGGGTGCGCAAAACAGCGGAACGGAGATTGGTTGGATTAAACTCGCTGACAATTTTGTGCCAGAGAAAACGGGCTGCCCGCAGCATGGCAATTTCCATGAAGAAGTTCATGCCCACGCCAAAGAAAAAGGAAAGCCGCGGCGCAAAATCGTCAATCTTCAGGCCTCCGTCAATGGCAGCCCGGATATACTCCTTGCCATCAGCTAAAGTGAAGGCTGTCTGCAATACGGAGTCGGCTCCTGCTTCCATGATATGATAGCCGCTGATGGAAACTGTATTATAACGCGGCATGTTTTGAGAGCAGTAGGAGATAATATCAGAGACGATCCGCATCGAGGAACGGGGTGGGTAAATATACGTATTACGTGTGAGATATTCTTTGAGGATATCGTTCTGGATGGTTCCGGCTAACTGATTTTGTTGCACGCCCTGTTCCTCGGCGGCAACGATATAACCTGCTAGAACGGGAAGTACCGCGCCGTTCATCGTCATGGATACGGAGACTTTATCCAGCGGAATCTGATTGAAAAGGATTTTCATATCCTCAACGGAATCGATAGCCACACCCGCCTTCCCCACATCACCGGCTACGCGGGGATGGTCGGAATCATATCCCCGATGGGTTGCCAGGTCAAAGGCTACAGAAAGGCCCGTCTGCCCGGCAGCCAGATTTTTCCGGTAAAAGTCATTCGACTCCTTGGCGGTGGCAAATCCCGCGTATTGGCGGATAGTCCAGGGCCGGTTGGCATACATTGTCGCCGTAGGGCCTCGCATGTAGGGGGCAATACCGGAGAGAGTATTTACGGAATCGAGCCCCTCCAGGTCTTCGGCTGTATAGATCGGTTTTACAAGGATTCCTTCTGGCGTTTCCCAATTAAGGGAATCGGTGTGCTTTCCTTTCAATTCTTTTGCAGCAAGTTCCTGCCATTTTTTCTTTTGGGAATGTTGGGACATCATGGACTCCTTAATACCGTGATCTTCTGTCAACAAGTCATGAACATACTTAAATTATCCTTATACCTTGGGGTTGATAAAATCAAGCCGAAAAAAGGGAAAAGACCTCTATCAAAAAGATGCTCAATTCAAGACGGAAGTATTTACAGAGGAATTTGTGTTGTCCAATCCGAAAAGTTTATGTCAATAGAGAATGCTGCTTTTGAGCGAAAGCAAAAGCTCTTTTATGCATTTATCAGGATAAATCACTTGCTTTTTCTTATGCACATAATATGATGAGCGGCGGTTAAAATAAATAATAAATAATTAAATGGTTATCTATGAATGATGAAAAACTTTATATTGTTATGATGGGTTTGCCGGCAAGAGGTAAATCAACTCTGGCTGTACGTTTGCGGGAAGCCTTCAGAAGAGATGGCATCCCCACAAGAATATTTAATAATGGCAACCTTCGGAGAATGTACAGACCGTTACAGGAGACTTCCCTGTCGGGATTTTATCATCCCGAAAACGCTTCAGCTGTAGAGGCCAGAAAAGGATTTGCCAAAATCAACATGAAGATGGCCAGGGCATATCTGCGCAACTCAGGCCAGGTTGCTATCCTTGATGCAACCAACGCCAGCCGGGAGCGGCGGAAAATGATCGAGGAGTTCCTGGATGATTATCCTATTCTTTTTATTGAATGCATAAATGATGACGAAGAAATACTCAGCCTGAACATATTGGAAAAGACTAAACTGCCTGATTTTTCTCATCTCGACCGCCAGACTGCGAAAGCGGAATTTATAAAACGGATTGATTACTATCGCCTGGTATATGTGCCGCTGAAGGTGGAGAGAAACTATGTGCGGCTGGATTCTCTGCACAATAAGATACTCGAGGAAAAGCACGGCGACACGATAGGTCTCTATCCCCGAATCAGGGATTATCTGGTCACTGATGTGGTCAAGAACCTTTTTCTTATCCGCCATACAGAAACAGGATATAACATTGCCAACCGTATCGGAGGTAATCCGTCACTCACTTCGAAGGGAATCGCGCAGGCGCAGTCTTTGGGACGTTTTTTCCAGAAGCTCAGAGTGCCCTATATTTTTACAAGCAGTAAAAAAAGGACGATGCAAACGGCTCAATTAATCGCTGAAGAGCAAAAAGATTGCACAATTATTCCCATCAAGGAATTTGATGAAATCAATGCCGGTATTTGCGAAGGGATGACATATAAGAGCATTGAAAAGAAAATGCCTCAAATATCCCAGGGCAGAGAAGCGGATAAATACCACTATGCATATCCCAATGGTGAAAGTTATGAAATAATGAAACCGCGAATCGAGGTGGGGATTAAGAAGGCCTTTCATTTGAACCGGCATTCCGGCAACATTATGATCATCGGACATCAAGCCGTAAACAGGATGATTCTTTCTCATTTTCTTTACCGGCGTGAAGAAGATGTTCCCTACATATACATTCCGCAAGACAGATTTTACCACATCGTATCCATTCACAACAAAAAGTTATTTGAAATGAAAAGCTATGATTAGCGACAATTCGGACGCAAACTATCCCTTGACAAGCAAAAACAGACCCCCTATACTTTTACGTATCGAAAGAAAATATTTTTTAAATAAAAAGGGGGAATCTACTATGAGTCGATCATTTTTACGGAAAAGTCTGGTTGTTGTCTTTGGATGTGCAATTATTGCTTTTGCTGCCGGTGTGGGATCTGTAAACGCCGCATCGGTGGGCCAGGAGCTATCTAATCCTCAAATCAGGGATGCTGATGATAATCCTGCAACCATTCCGGATTTTGGTACTCATGTGATTACTGTAACCTATGCCGACTCAAGCGTATCGGATTTAGCTGATCCCATTAGCGACGCGACGAAGGCAAGAAAATATGACAAAGCTATTTACAGAGGACTAGGAGTTGCCAATATGAAGGACTCCACTGCGCCCAACTTTGTTATTCGAAGAATAGTCAAGTCCAAGATGGAAAAATATAAAAGTACAATCCTGACGGATCCTGATCTGACGCTTGCCAAAACCTGGAACCTGGGCAGTTGCAAGGGGAAGTCGGTGTTTATCTTGATCGGCAAAGACAAAAAGATCAAATATATAAAGTATGCAGACAAAAATAGCACCTGGAACAAAGCGGAAATCGACAATGTTCTTAAAATAATGGATGATTTGATTTTGAAGAAATAATTTGAGCCAATAAGCTTAGTCGTTTCCGGTTTATAGAAAAAAGAAAACCCCGCCCTGCGGTAGAATAACCGTAGGCGGGGTTTTTCGTTAAGAACTATTTGGAGTAAAACCCTTTCCCTGCTTTAGCCAGCTTTGCCAGTAGTGGCGAAGGTTCCCAATATTGGGCTCCGACTATGTCTTTATATTTCAGAATCGCTTCGTAAATCTTCTTTAATCCGACCTGATCAGCATAGAACATGGGACCTCCCAGATATACAGGGAATCCATAACCATAGATCCAGACAATATCGATATCCAGTGGCCGTGCGGCGATTCCTTCCTCCAGAATCTTAGCTCCTTCATTGATCATAGAATAAATTGCCCGCTCGATAATTTCCTGGTCGGTGATAACACGTCTGGTTTTGCCGACTTCCCGGGAGTGTTTGATGATCAGTTCCTCAATCACGGGATCCGGTGTGGCATTGCGTTTGTCGTCATATTTGTAAAAGCCCGCGCCGGTTTTCTGACCGTAACGCCCCAGCTCACAGATTTTATCAAGGATATTGTTAGCCTTTTCTCTGGGAGAAAGTTTGTCAAATTTGGCTTTACGATTGCGCCAGCCGATATCCAGACCGGCCATGTCGCTCATTGCATAGGGACCCATCGGGAAACCAAAATTGTAAATGACTTTATCGATTTGCTGGGGAAGCGCGCCTTCTTCCAGCATAAAGCCGCATTCGCAGCTGCGTTTAGCCAGCATTCGGTTGCCGACAAAACCGTCACATACGCCTACCAGAACGGGAACCTTGTTGATCTTTTTGCCGACCTTCATGGCTGTGGCATATACTTCGGGAGAAGTTTTTGCACCACGGACGTTTTCCAAAAGCCTCATGACGTTGGCCGGACTGAAGAAATGCATGCCCATGACGTCTTCTGGCCGTTTTGTCATGGCAGCGATGTCGTCGATGTTGAGGTATGACGTATTGGAGGCGAAGATGGTGCCGGGCTTACACACAGCGTCGAGCTTGGCGAAAACCTCTTTTTTAACGGCCATGTCTTCGAATACCGCTTCGATGACCAGATCAACATTTTTCAAATCATCATAAGAAAGAGTCGGTTTGATCAGCGACATGCGTTTGTCCATAACATCCTGTTGGAGAGAACCTTTGGCGACAGTGTTTGCATAATTTTTGCGAATGATACCAAGACCCTTGTCCAGGAATTCCTGTTTGACTTCCAGAAGTACTACAGGGATACCGGCGTTGACAAAGCACATGGCGATGCCTCCGCCCATGGTTCCTGCTCCCAATACGCCTACGGACTTAATCTCCCTGGTCTGCTGATCAGCCGGCAATCCGGGAATGCGCGCAACTTCGCGTTCGGCGAAGAAAACATGCCGCTGCGCCTTAGATTGCGGTGAAGCCTGCAATTCCACGAATATTTCACGTTCGCGCTTCATACCTTCGGCAAAGGGCAATTCTACGGCGGCCTGAACCGCTTTAATACACTGGAACGGGGCGAGGAAGCCGCGCTGCTTCCTGGCTATGCTCTTGGCATATTCTTCAAACATCGCGGGATTATCAACTTTAGCGGCAAGACTGCTTATTTTTTTAATTGGCCGCTTTTCACTGATCACTTTTTTAGCAAACGTCAGAGCCGCGGCTTTCAGATCACCATCAGCGATTTCATCTATTATACCAATTGTCTGAGCTTTCTGGGCGGCAATGGGATTGCCGGAGACGATCATATCCAGCGCGGCCTGCGGGCCAACCAGACGAGGAAGACGCTGCGTGCCGCCGGCGCCGGGAAGAATACCCAGTTTAACTTCCGGCAACCCAACTTTGGCAGTGGGCGCTGCGATGCGGAAATGGCAGCCCAGCGCGATTTCCAACCCGCCGCCAAGAGCTGTACCATGGATAGCCGCTATCATGGGCTTGGGTGAATCTTCAATATACTGCACAATGGCGGGAAGGAAGGGTTCTATCATTGGTTTGCCGAATTCGCGGATATCAGCGCCGGCGATAAATGTGCGTCCTTCACAGATAATGATCATCGCCAGGATATCCTTGTCGGCGATTCCTTTTTCCACACCGGTTTTAATGCCTTGGCGAACTGCCTGGGAAAGCGCATTGACCGGAGGATTGTTAACGACGATGAGACCTATGTTGCCTTCTTTGGAAAAAGTGACTATTTCTTGCATATGTTTTTCTCCTAAATATTTTTGATGGTTTATTGCATAAATCAGTAGCTTTAGTCAAGAAAATAACGGGAGGCAATAGGCTGATTACTGTATATCCATATCCTGAAATTTCAGTTACACAGTCTTTTATATCTGTAATCAGCGCTTAAATTTCGGGTGCCGGCAAATATAAAAATCTTATTTTCAAAAAACAGTTTAACATGAAATAACAGTTTAATTTTTCTAGTTTTATTGGTTATTTTTTCAGTATTATTTTTTCTTGACATGGCTTAAATAATAATATACTCGTTTACCTGACTGAAGGTCAGGCAAAGTGAATGTTGGCAATACTTTTATAAATTTGCCTTAGTTTTGTTAAAATTTATATAATGAGGGGTATATATTTGATGAGCTCACAGGAAAGAAGAGAAAAAGAAAGAGAAAATCGGAGAAGCGCGATTTTAAAAGCTGCGCGTAAACTTTTTTTCGATCGAGGTTTCAAATCTGTGACCGTTGATAACATTGCTGCCAAAGCTGAAGTCAGCAAGGGTTCAGTCTATCTTTATTTTAAAAGCAAAGAGGAAATATACACCCAAATATTGATTAACGATAATATTGCCGCTTTTGAAGACTTGAAGAATAAGTTTTCGGCGAAGGAAGCGCCGGCTGCGGAACTTCTGTTGGAATATGCGGACAATTATATTAATTATTTTCTGAATGATAATGAACTCTTCAGAATACTTATGACATTCATGCTGCATGCGGACGACATGATTCTTACAGATGAACAAAATTCTCAACTCTTTCAGACTACAAATGACAACATTCATTTCGTTTCTGAAATACTGCAAAAAGGCGTTGATTCCGGTGAGTTCTTGCCAACAATCAATATACGACAGGCGCAAAATGCAATTTGGGGGTTACTCAACGGAGTTATTTCCCTTTATCTATTTGTGGGAAACCCAGCAAAACGCGCAGAAACAATCCATTCAACGGTTAAGAATAGTTTAAATATTATAATTAAAGGACTAAAAAAGTAAATCCTGAAGAAAGGAGAGAATAAGCGATGAATGTCAGCAGAAGAGGTTTCTTAAAGATATCCGGCGCCGTAATGGCGGTAAGCGGTTTAGGCATAAGCCTGAAGCCGATAGCCGCGCATGCCCAGCCGTTGAAGATCAAATACGCTAAAGAAACCACCACCGTTTGTCCTTACTGTTCTGTGGGATGCAGTATTATTGTATCCGTACGCGATGGCAAGGTCATCAATACAGAGGGGGACCCCGATAGTCCCATTAACAAGGGTTCTTTATGCAGCAAGGGCGGCTCTATCTATCAGATGGCTGTCAACGAGAACCGCTTGGACAAACCGCTTTACCGGGCGCCTTTTGCTAGCCAATGGAAGGAAGTTGAATGGGAATGGGCGTTAGACAAAATTGCCAAAAACGTCAAGAAAAGCAGGGATGCCAGCTTTAAAAAGACAAACGATAAGGGCGAAGTTGTCAACCGCACCGAAGGAATTGCCTCGGTAGGCAGCGCCGCGCTGGATCTTGAAGAGTGCTTTACGTACCAAAAATTCTTAAGGGGGTTGGGTCTGGTCTATATTGAACATCAGGCCCGTATCTGACACAGCCCAACTGTACCGGCTCTGGCAGAGTCGTTCGGACGCGGCGCAATGACCAATCCCTGGAATGATTTTAAAAACAGTGATGTAATTCTGATTATGGGAAGCAATCCGGCTTCCAACCATCCTATTTCTTTTAAATGGATTCAGGAGGCTATAGATAAGAGAGGTGCAAAACTGATCTGCGTAGACCCGCGGTTTACTCAATCGGCCGCTAAAGCTCATCTTTATGCCCCACTGCGGTCAGGTACCGATATCGCTTTCTTAGGCGGTATGATCAAATATATTTTAGAGAAAAACCTCATCCAGCATGAATACGTGCTCACTTACACCAATGCCTCTTTCCTGGTGAATCCGGCGTTGAAAATGCCGGGACAAAACAAGGGAGTCTTTTCCGGATTGACGGACGGTAAGTATGAAAAAGACACCTGGGCATACCAGACAGGTGCGGACGGTGTTATTAAAAAAGATAAGACACTTACAGATCCAAACTGCGTTTTCCAACTGCTGAAGAAGCACTATTCCCGTTATACTCCGGAACTTGTTTCCCGGATTACCGGAACGCCCAAAGAAAAATTGCTGGAAGTTTACAAAATTTATGGCTCTACAGGGAGGCCTGATAAGGCCGGTGTTGAGCTGTACGCAATGGGTTGGACCCAGCATACCGTGGGCGTTCAAAATATTCGGACGATGTGTATTATTCAACTCCTTCTCGGCAACATGGGTATTGCCGGCGGCGGAGTCGCGGCCATGAGAGGAGAATCCAACGTTCAAGGCTCTACTGATCACGGGCTTCTTTTCCATATCTGGCCCGGCTATCTAGGCGCTCCTACGGCATCGCTCAAGACACTCAAAGATTTTAATGAAAAACGAACACCGACAACAAAGGAGAAGGACAGCCTCAACTGGTGGAAAAATACTCCCAAATATTCCGCAAGTTTCCTGCGTTCCATGTATGGGGAAAATCTGACCATTGAAGATGCCTATCAAATCATGCCTAAACTCGATGACGGTGCCAATTACTCCTGGCTTATGATTTTCGACCAGATGTATAAAAACAAGTTCACCGGCTTCTTTGCCTGGGGCATGAACCCGGCATGTAGCGGCGCCCATTCCAATAAAACCCGTCAGGCAATGACCAAGCTCGATTGGATGGTCAACGTCAACCTGTTCGACAACGAAACCGGCTCCTTCTGGCGAGGCCCGGGAATGGATCCCGCCAAGATTAAAACAGAGGTATTCATGCTTCCCTGTGCTTCCTCTATTGAGAAGGAAGGCAGCATAGCTAATAGCAGCCGTTTGATGCAATGGCGCTACAAGGCTGTAAGTCCCGTTGGTTTATCCAAACCCGATGGGGATATTATGAGTGAGCTTTACTTCAAGGTTCGGGAACTCTATGCTAAGCAAGGCGGCCCGGGAAAAGAAGCGATAACGAAACTTACCTGGCCCTACGGCAAAAAAGTGGGTCATGAATTCCACTATGATCCGCGGACTGTAGCCAAGGAGATTAATGGCTACTTCTTGGAAAATAAGAGGCTGGAAAACCCGACAAAGAAAGGTGAGTTCAAGGAATTTAAAAAGGGTGATCTTGTTCCGACTTTTGCCTGGCTCCAGGCTGATGGTTCCACTTCGTCAGGCTGTTGGGTTTATTGTGGTTCGGTAGGCGAAAAGGGTAATCTGGCTATGCGCAGAGGAACGAAAGATACCTCCGGTATCGGCCTTTATTCCGAATGGGCCTGGTCATGGCCTGTCAACCGCCGTATAATTTACAATGGTGCTTCCGTGGATTTGAACGGGAAACCTTGGGATCCAAGCCGTGCTGTTATTAAATGGGACGGTGAAAAATGGACCGGTGATGTTCCCGATGGCGTCGGCAATCCAGGTTCAGGAAGACCGCCATTTATTATGAAACCAGACGGTGTGGCCAGCCTCTATGGCCCGGGTTTGGTAGATGGACCATTTCCCGAGCACTACGAACCTCTGGAGTGCCCCGTGGAGAAGAACATCATGTCGCCTCAGAAGAACAACCCCGTCATCAAACGTTTTGACGCGAGTGGAGTAGGCTCCGATCTGGATGTTTATTCCGGTGTAGCCAGTTGCGATCCCCGGTTCCCCTTCATCTGCAGTACCTATCGAGTTAGTGAACATTGGCAGACGGGCGTTCTTACCCGCTGGTGTCCCTGGCTTGCGGAAATGCAGCCGGGTATGTTTGTGGAGTTAAGCCAGGAATTGGCCAAAGAAAGAGGTATCGCGGGCGGTGACAAATGTATAGTCAAGTCCGCGCGTGGTGAAGTGGAAGCAACGGCAATTGTTACTCCCCGTTTTAAACCATTTAACATTGATGGAAATACGATTCATGAGGTCGGTATACCTTGGCATTACGGCTGGATCACGACAGCCGACAGGAAGTATCAACCTAATGATAAGAAGCCGGAAGTCAATACCTTCGGTGATGCGGCGAATCTCTTGACTTCGACCATCGGCGACGCCAACACCATGATACCTGAGACGAAAGCTTTCATGGTTAATGTTGTGAAGAAGGGGGTGAAGTAATATGGCCGAGAAAATTAAATTATACGATGCTTCCAAATGTACCGCCTGTCGCGGCTGCCAACTTGCTTGTAAGCAGTGGAATGGGCTGAAGGCCGGCCAGACTGTACCGACAGGCACTTACCAGAATCCACCTTCTTTGCAGCCAAACACTTATATGATTATTCACTATCAGGATTATGTTGATCCTAATGGCGACGTAAAATGGCTATTCCGCAAAGAAGCGTGCATGCATTGCACCAATGCTGCCTGCGTGACGGTTTGCCCCAGTGGCGCTCTTTATTACAATAAGGATTTTAAAACCGTGGGCATGGACCGGGAAAAGTGCATCGGCTGCAAAGAATGCGTTGCAGCCTGTCCGTTTGAGATTCCCCGTTATGATTCAAAAACGGAGAAAGTTTACAAATGCGATATGTGCGAAAGCAGAATTACCAATGGTTTGGATCCGGCTTGCGTCAAGGCTTGTCCCACCGGAGCCCTCAAATGGGGTGATAAAGAAGCTATAATGAGCGCTGCCGCCAAACGTAAACAGGATTTGGGAGTTGTCGCATCTACCTATGGCGATAAGTTTGTCGGGGGAACTCATTTTATGTATATTTTGAAAGAGCAGCCGGATGTTTACGATGGCATTAAGAAAAATCCCAAAGTGCCGCTTTCTGTTACTCTTTGGAAGAGTTGGTTAAAGCCACTCAGTCTGCTGGCTGCGGGTGGCGTAATCGGAGGTTCTTTTCTCCATTATGTTCTGCACGGGCCCAAAAGACCCGACCCCGAAGAAGTAATACAAGACGAAAAGACGCAGGGAGGGAAATAGTATGAAAAAAGGACTAATTAAAGCGACTTCAGGATATGAAAGATTTGTCCACTGGCTAATGGCTATTTCCTGCTTACTGCTGTGCCTCACGGGATTAGGGATGATGTATCAATCGCTCAATTTCTTCGGGGCAATTATGGGAGGATTGAAAGGGCTTAAACTGGTGCATAATTATACCGGTTTGGTTTTTGGCATTTCGCTTGTTCTGGCAGTGCTGATGTGGTGGAAAGAAGCCGGAATTTTTGTCTTTCCGGAAGATATTGACTGGATAATGACGGCAGGCGGTTATTTGTGGCATGTGGACAAAGTGCCGGAAGTCGGGAAATATAATCCCGGACAGAAGATGTTTTTCCTTACCGTCGCCTTTTTCGGCGTGATCATGCTTATCACCGGTTTTTTTATGTGGTTTACCGCATACTTTCCTTTAGGGATAGAGCTCTTGCGCTGGACGTATCCATTGCATGTATTGGGATTTTTAATTATCTTCGCCTTTTTCTTCGTCCATTTATATTTAGGGACGATTGGCTCACCCGGGTCGGTTTCAGCCATGATTAGCGGCTGGGTAACCAGAGCCTGGCTGAAAAAGCAACACCCCAAATGGCTCAAAGAAATGGAGCATCAAGGAACGCTGATCGTTTCCGACGGGGAGAAGTAAGACGACGATAGGCTGGAAGTAACTATTTAAAACTTTCAAGGAGGCTTGGAGCGAAACACTCCAAGCCTCCTTTTTTTGTTTAGTTGAAATTGATATATTATGTCTTCTTTTTCGCGCCAAGCCATGGCCTTGTGTTGTCCAAAAGATAATCCGAACTATTATTTACCATGCATTCCGGACAGAGGTGAACCAGCATGTTACTTTCAATATGCCGGACAATCAGCAATCTCGGCGCATTTTGATTGCAGCAAAAGCATCTGTCCGAAACATCATTTTTATGAAAACGATAGCTTTCTTCATCGTAGTATTTCATATAAATTGTCTTTAATGTTTTTAATTAGCTTACCTGAAATGGTATTACTCTTCAAATAAATTTAAGAAATTGCCCCGGACGCTTTTCGTGCCGGATTAATTTGGGCAGGAAATGTTAGCACAAACGTCGTTCCCTCGCCTTCCTTTGACGAAACTGCGATACAGCCTTTGTGGGATTCCATTATTTTTTTGCAGAAAGTCAATCCCAGGCCGGAACCGCTGTGTTTTTCATTTTTTCCGCCGCATCTGAAAAAAGGCTCGAAAATCAACGAAAGCTTGTCTGGGGAAATGCCCATCCCCGTATCCGCTATGCTGGCGGTGGTGTAATATTCGTCGTGTTGGGCAGAAACAGTTATTTTGCCTTCCCCCGGAGTGTATTTTGTCGCGTTGCCGATAATATTGGTGAATACCCGTACCAGACTTTCCGCGTCTCCTGTTATCTGGGGTAATTTTTTGGGAATATTTGTTTCCAGAGAAATTCCCCTCTTCCGGCAGATAGGGGTCATTTCCTCCACGCTCCGGGAAATGATGGAAGCTAAGCTTAAAGAGACTTTCTGCTGTGCCAGGGTTCCATTCTCTATGCGGCTGATGTCCAGCCAATGTTCAACCATTTCCTCGAGACTCTGGATGCGCTTTCTGCATCGTTCAATGATTTCCCTGACGTCTTTGTCGAAGCGGTCTCCCGCTATTTCGTTTAGCGCCTCAATGTATTGCCGGATAACGACAAGCGGAGAACGCATTTCGTGGCTTACGAAAGTGATGAAGTTCTTTTCCATCTGGTCTTTTTCTTCTCTGAGCTTCCTTGTTTCGATTTTAAGGTTGCGGTGGTCTAATCCACGCTTTGTTAGCGCTCTTAATTGATCGGGATTGAATGGTTTGGGCAGATAGTCGTAAGCTCCTTTTTGCATGGCCTCCACTGCCGAAACAATGGTTGCGAATCCTGTGATCATGACAAGAACAATATCAGGTATGTCCCGGGAGAGGATTTCAATGATTTCCATCCCCGATATATTAGGCATTTTAAGATCAACAAAGGCCATATCAGGCACGTGTTCCCGCGCGAGATTGATACCCTCGATTCCCTGCTCGGCCGTAAGCACGGCGTAACCGCACTTTTCCAGCACCTGCCTGCACCCATCCCGCAGAGCCTCTTCATCATCGATAATCAGAATCAGGGGCTTTTCAGATTTGTTCGTCATGACTATTTGCCGCCCAATTCCTGAGCAATGTATCTGAGAAGATCATCCGCCTTTATTGGCTTATGCAATACCTTATTGATTTTGGGAAATTCCGGAGGGGGTTCGAAGGAATTGTAAGGACCTTGAAGATCAACAGCGCTCAGCATGAAAAGAGGCGTTTCCTTCCCCATATCGGTGGCGCGGATTTTGTTCAATACGGAGAAACCCTCGCCCCAGGTTTCCATCATCATGTCGATGATGGCCAGGTCCGGAGATATGGATTTCCACATCTCCACTCCAGTTTTTCCATCTTCCGCCATAAATACCTCGTATCCGCCCTTTTCCAGAATAAGCTTGGTGGCGAATAAGAAGTCTTTGTCATCATCTATTAGGAGTATTTTCTTTTTAATCGTCATGATCAATCACCTCCATAATACTTTTGTGCTATATATGAGCAAGGATGATGCCAGATTGTAACATATTGATTTATTTATGAATAATATAAAAGACGGGCAGGGAAAATCATTTTAAGGGGTAAAATACCCCTTATGTCACTGCTCTGTCTTTATACCGTAGTTACGCATTTTGATCCTCAGTGTCTTTCTGTCGATACCTAGGAATTTTGCCGTTTTGTTGATCTGAAAGTGGAAATGGCTGAGCGCTTTTTCGATGTGTTCTTTTTCGACATCGACCAGGGTCACTCTTCCTGATGAAGAATCAACTACCGGCGCCTTTGCTCCTTCGCCTTGGCCATAGTAAAAGATATCGGATAAATTTACTGTTTCATGGTCGCTAAGAACACACAGCCGTTCGATTGTGTTTTTCAGTTCCCTGACATTCCCAGGCCATTTGTATGACATCAGTGATTTTTTTGCTTCTTCAGAAAGGCACCGCACTTTGCTTTTATATTTCTTTGTGTACAAGTCGAGATAATGCTGGGCAATGGGAAGAATATCGGCCTTGTGTTCTCTCAAGGGTTTTATATTAAAAGGCACGACGGAAAGCCGGTAAAACAGGTCTTCCCTGAATTTTCCCGCTTCGATTTCGGCTCGAATATCCCTGTTCGTCGCCGCGATTAGTCTGACATCCACCTTCTCCGGCGATGATTTGCCGACCCGCGGCACTTCCTGCTCCTGAATGACCCGCAATAATTTTGCTTGAATATTGAGGCTGATGTTGGAAATTTCGTCAAGGAACAAGGTTCCTTTGTCCGCCATCTGGAAACGGCCGTCACGTGATTCCGTGGCGCCGCTGAAGGCTCCTTTGACATGACCGAACAGTTCGCTTTCCATGAGGCTTTCAGCGAGCGAAGAACAATCAACCGGGATGAAGGGCCTGTCAGCCCGTTTACTTAATTGATGAATAGTAAGTGCGACAAGTTCTTTTCCTGTGCCGCTGACCCCTGTGATGAGAACGGTGCTGTCGGTCTGCGCGATCCTTTTGATCGAATCTTTAAGCTCTTTCATGTAGTCGCTGGACCCGATCAGCACGGAAAGATTTTTTTCGCCGTTAGACAGTTCATCCGTCTGGAGAGCATTGTTGACCGCGTCCTTGAGTTCACCCGCGGAGTATGGCTTCGTGAGAAAATTGAAAGCACCCTGACGCATGGCCTCGACAGCCAGCGGTATTGTCCCGTATCCGGTGATGATGATAACCTTAGCGGAAATGTTGTTTTCTTCTTTCAGTTTTTTCAGGATATCCATCCCGTTCACTTCGGGCATTCTGACATCCAGCAGAATCAAGTCATGGGAGTCCTTCAGCGCCATCTGAAGACCATTTACAGCATCCCCCGTACTATCGACATGATATCCTTTCCGCGTAAGAATTTGATAACATCCGTCCCGGATGGCTTCTTCATCATCAATAATTAGAATTTTCCTGCTTTTGTTTGCCGCTTCTTTCACTTGACCTCTTAAACACAATGATTCGGAACTCTAAACTTTGTTCCGGCGTTTTTTGCCATTTAGCTTATGTCATCGCAGACGGATATTCGGAGAAAAATGCTATGATATTTCAGAGGATTGTGCAAGAGAAAGCTTCAGGACACGGCATGAATTTTCGGATGGCCGTTTCCTGAGGTTCAATTGCTGACGGCATCGTTACCTGTTGAATTGTTTTTCCCCTTGTACGAGGGCAAGCATATAATGAAAGTAGTGCCCTTTCCCGGTTTACATTCCGCATCTATAGTGCCGTTGTGTTTTCGAATAATTCCGTAGGCAATGGAAAGGCCAAGACCAGTACCCTGACCCGGTTCCTTTGTTGTGAAGAACGGTTCAAAAATGTGGGAAATGAGTTCTTTATCTATTCCTTTGCCTGTGTCTGATATGGAAATTCTGATGGAGTTGTTTGTACTCAATTCAGTTACGATCGTCAGTTTTCCGCCGCCTTTCATGGCGTCTGCCGCATTGATGAACAGATTCAGAAAAACCTCTTCCAGTCTTGATCTATCAACCCTTACTTCGGGAAGATTATCCGCCAGTCGGGTTTCTATTCCTATTCCATGAAACATGGACTGGTCTCTTACCAGGTTGAGAGAGGTATTGACGATCTGGTTTATCTGAAGGGGAAGCATTTCGCCTGTCGGCGTTCTCGCAAAATCCAGCAGACTCTGTACGATTTCTTTACAGCGGTTCGTCTGATAGATGATCTTCTGCACGTTTTCCCGTGCGGGGCTATCCTTCGGGATATCTTCCAGAACGATGTTGCTGTATAGAAGGATTCCACCCAGAGGATTATTGATTTCGTGGGCAACACCAGCCGCCATCTCACCGAGCGCGGTCAATTTTTCAGTTTTTGCCAGTTGCTGATGCATCTTTTGTAATTGATCATTATGGTCTTTGAGGGATCTGACCATGTCATTGAAGGCTTCATCCAGTATGTTGAAGCCCGATATTTTATCGGGCGATAGTTTGTAGTCCAGGTTGCCGGAGGCAATTGCTTCCGTAGCCTTCTTCAGTATGCGTATTCTCTTGATAATGGTGTTGCCCAGACGGAGGGAAATAATAAACGCAATGAGCATGCCATAGATTGTTATTCCTATGCTCATCCAGATTAACTCCCATTTTATGTCCCGGTATTTGGCTTCAAGAATCCCCGTGTAGAGCACGCCGATGAGCTTTTCATCCATGTTGAAAATCGGGGTATAGGTGGTGATATACCAGTCATGCACAACGAAAGCCCTGCCCACCCAATCCTTCCCTTCTTTGATGACCCGCTCATAAACTTCTTTGGAAAGGATAGTACCAATGGCTCTTTTGTTATCCTGCGTCATAACATTGGTGGATATGCGCACACCTCCCTGAAATATAGTGGCCACCCCCATCTCCTGTCCTTTGTATTTTTCGCCGTGATACACGGTCTCTTTTATCTTATCCACTATAGCATTGTCCTTGTTAATCAGAACGCCTCCGACCAGAATGCCCACCAACAGGTTCGAGTTTCTATCTATTATCGGATAGGCGGCTCTCATGACCATACCTTCCGAGAGTTTATCTTCCCTGATTTCGGCGGACAAAAGCGTTTTCACAATATTTATTTTCGCCCGGTCTGAAAGCGCGGGATTTTCCCTTAAAATGTCTTTAATGGACATGAGTTCGGTTGAGGAGAGGGGGATCTTTTTTTCTATGCAGTCTCTGACGATGGGATCCTTCAGGAGGTTGTCTCCGCTGATTGCCGGATTAGACGCTCTGTACAATACCTTCCCTCCGGCATCCACAAGCGTGAGCATATCGAGAGTTATATGGTCATTCCCAAACTGCGTTGCTGTCCCGCTTCGAATGAGTGCTTTCATATAGGCCATGCTGGAGATATCATGCCTGTTGATAAGCTCACGCAGGTCGGACCCCTCGGCGGTGAACTGAATCAGGGACGTAATTTTCTCGAGCGAATTGTTATAGATCAACTTGGCCGTATTGATATCCATACGTACCCTGTTCTGTACTTCTGCAATGGTACTTTTGTTAATCGTCCATATACTGATAATGGTGGCAAAAAGACCCGTGAGGCATGTGGCAATTAGAAATCCAAACGCAAGACGGCTTTGTAAGTCTAACTTAAAAAGCTGCTGTGTTCGTTTATTATTGATTTTCATTATTTCAGCCCGATATTAGGAATGTGGTTTGAATACTATCATAGATAACATAGCATTATCAAACATTCTTTAGAGACGCCGGGCGGTAGGATACATAAGCTTAGCCGATAAGCTTTTTTACCCGCAAGAGAAGTTCGGCAGACGGAATGGGCTTTGCCACATAATCGTCTGCCTGCAGGTATTCACCGTCTGTTTCCGGGGAGAATTTAAACCCCGTCTTGTTGGTAACGGCGGTTACCATCAAAATGGGTATATTTTTGTATTTTTCATCGTGTTTCAGACTGTAGCACAAATCGAATCCATCCGTGTGTTTGTCCATCATAACATCAAGAATGATCAATGCCGGTCTGTCTTTTTCAATGGCTTTACGACCGTCCTGAACGTTCAGAACATTTAGAACCTTAAAGCCGTTACTTTCCAGAACGATCTTGAGCGCCTCTCCATAGTCTTTATCGTCATCAATTATCAGTATCTTTTTTTTCTCAGACATTAGGACCTCCGATATTGGGATTAATTACCAAGCAATTATATTATTCAGCGATTGCCTTCACGACCTCCAAAGTTCCTATATGCACGGGGCAGTAATCGGAACAGCGCCCGCAGCCTACACAGCCGCATAAGCTTCCCTGAATATCAATCTCGTTGAAGTGAAGCAGTTTGTGCTCATGACGTCTCTTGAGTCTCAAAGCCTGGCTGGCTCTGGGATTATGGCCTGATGCCTCGCGGGTAAAACCGCCGTAAAGACAAGCATCCCATGTCCGTGCGCGAAGGCCATTTCCCGGAGACGATTGATGATCATAAACATTGAAGCAGGTGCATGTGGGACACACAAAGGCACACCCACCGCAGGTAATGCACTTTTGACCAAAACTGTCCCAGATTTTTTCATCGGCTTTGCCATCCTTTAGTTTGTTCATGGCTTTAATAAACGATTTCACCTCAGGTATGCTACGAATCGCCTTTTGCTTGAATTCCTCTATTTGCCGTCTAGCCTGGCTTTCATCTACATCGGCAAGCGGTATGGCCGATAACAATTCTTCGCCCCTGGAAGTGCCTATTTCAATCAGAAAGGCGTCCCCTACATCGTAGAACTGCAAATCAAAACCCTTTTGTGCGACCGGACCGCTGCGCGTCGTGGTACAGAAACAGGTTTCATTCTGCGGGCCGGGACAAGCCATGACGATCGTCGTGGCCGCATTCCGTTTTGCATTATAATAAACATCCTTCCGATCACGAGACATAAAGCTTGAGGCCTGAAGAATTCCCATCATGTCGCATGCGCGTAATCCAAATATAAGCATCTTTTTTGCCGATACGATTTCCCGGTATTCATTTTTTTCAACCTTGAAGGTCACCTCGGAGTGGGGGAAAAACACAGCTTTTGGTGAAAGCGGAGGCTTCTTATAGTCGAGTGTAAATGTTTTTTCCCGGAACGTATCGAATATACAATCGCCCGGGGCCGTTTTGGTGGGGGACAAGACATCGTGTTTTTGAGCCCAGATATTCATTGCCTTGATGAGGTCTTTTTTTGCCAGTGTTTTCATGCGCATCTCCTGACTTTTACGGCACACCCTTTATATTCTGGAATTTTTGCAATGGGATCATACGCAGGACTCGTCAATATGTTCACGGGTGATTCGTGAAAATGGAATGTGGAAAATACAACATTTTGCGGAACTCTTTTCGTAATCTCCGCTTTTAGCTTTATAGAACCCCTGCGTGAGGTAAGCTCAACTATTTCATTGTTCTTTATGCCCAGCTTTTTTGCATCCTCAGGATTGATTTCAACCAGCGCCGCCGGCGCTTCTCTATCCAGGATGCTGGTGCGACGGGTCATGGTGCCCGTGTGGTACTGATAATAGATACGGCCTGTGGTGAGCATAAAGTCGTACTCTTCATCGGGCATTTCGACAACGGGCTTGAATTCACACGGTATAAATGTCCCCTTGCCCTTGCTGAATTTGTCTTTATGCAGGTACGGTGTTCCCGGATGGTCTTCGTTGATACAGGGCCACTGGAGTCCATAGCCACGCTCCAACCTCTCATAAGTGATGCCTGCGTAGGAAGGTGTCACGGCATTAATATCCTTCATTATATCGACCGGCGATTTATAATTCATCGGGTATCCGGCAAGGGTGCTCAGTTCACAAATGATCTGCCAGTCAGGCCGGGCGAGCCCCGGAGAAGATATAGCCTTTCCTGATATTTGAACCCTTCTTTCGGTGTTGGTGTACGTGCCCTCCTTTTCGGCAAAAGACGCGGCGGGAAGGACGACATCGGCTTTCGCCGCCGTTTCGGAAAGAAAGATATCCTGCACGACGAGAAAATCAAGATTGGATAGGGCATGCTCGATGTGAGACGTGTCCGGATCGCTCATCAAGGGATTTTCTCCCATGACATAGAGAGCTTTCAGCCCCCCTTTTTGCGCCGCTATCATCATATCGATGATGGTCAGACCAACCTTGTCGTTCAGCGCCGCAACACCCCAAGCGTCCTCAAATTTCTTTTTTACAGCCAAATCCGTCACCGGTTGATAACCACTGTATACGTTCGGCAATGCGCCCATGTCGCAGGCGCCCTGGACATTATTTTGACCCCTCAGGGGATTTACACCCGTCGAAGGCCTGCCCAGATGACCGGTCAGCATGGCCAGGTTTGCGCAGGTTTTTACATTATCTACGCCCGTAGTATGCTGGGTGATGCCCATGGCATAGACAAGCATTGCCTTATCCGCTTTGGCGTACATGAGCGCCGCCTTCTTGAGATCATGGCTGTTAATGCCGGATATTTTTTCCACAACCCGCGGCGGATATTTGCTTACAACATCCTTTAATTGATCGAAGCCTTCCGTTCTTGTTTCGACGAATTCCTTGTCGTCGAGACCTTCTTCAATAATGACGTTCATGATGCCGTTTAACACAGCCACATCCGTACCGATATCATGCCTCAGATGTAAATCGGCAAACTCGGCCAGTTGTATCTCTCTGGGGTCAATAAGCAGCAGCTTTGCTCCTCTTTTTACAGCATTGATGATGCGCGATCCGATCAAGGGATGTTGTGACGTTGTGTTTGAACCAATCACGAGGAACAGATCAGCACCGTCGAAATCGTTAATCGAGTTTGTCATAGCTCCGGAACCGAATGTCGCGGCCAGACCGACCACGGTGGAGCTGTGTCAAAGCCTCGCACAGTGATCGACATTATTTGTTCCAAATGCCGCTCGTGCCATTTTCATAAAGAGATAGTTTTCTTCATTTGTTACTTTGGCGGAACTGAGAAAGGCCAGAGCGCGGGAGCCAAATTGCTTCTTTATATCCAAGAACCTGTCCGCAACAACCTTTAATGCCTCATCCCATGTGCTTTCTACAAGCGATCCATGCTTCCTTATTAGCGGCGTGGTCAGCCTTTCGGGGGAATGAATAAATTCGTGGGCGTTCCAACCCTTTACACATAGCATGCCTTTATTTACCGGGTTTAAGGGGCTGGGCTCTATGCCTGTCACCCTGTCTCCCTCAGATAAAAGATAGAAGCTGCATCCACACCCGCAAAATGGGCATACGGTTCGCGTCCTTCTCATGATCAGATTGCCTCCTTAATCTTTTCGATCTCTGTATAGGGGAAAACGGGTCCATCAATACAGCAATACTTATCTCCAAAAGCGCAGTGACCACATTTTCCGACACCGCATTTCATCATTCTCTCCAACGACATGAAGATATGTTCTTTAGGAAAACCCAAACTCAGGAGCTTCTGCAAAACAAAACGATACATGATCGGAGGACCGCACAGCACAGCATGGGTTTCTTCCGGGAAAAGAACGGCGTGGTCGAACAAACCCGTCACCACTCCCACATATTGTTTCCAGATGCCTTCGTCGTCCCTGTCCACGCTGTAGTGATAATTGATGTCATTGCGGTCAAAAAAGCTCAGCAGTTCATACTTGAATAGGACGTTTTCGGGATTATTTGTGCCATACATCAGGATGATATCGTCAAACTCTTTCCTCTTGTCCAGGGCATAGAGCAAAAGTGAGCGTAGCGGGGCAAGCCCGAGACCGCCGGCAACAAAAAGCAGTTTGTGCCCCTTGAGATGCTCCACGGGAAATCCTCTTCCATATGGACCGCGAATGTGGAAGGTAGAACCTTTTCCCATTTCAAAAAGGGCTTCTGTAACCTTGCCCGCGCGTCTTACACATATTTCCAGAGTATCAGGCCTAGTTGGCGGTGAGGATATGCTGATGGGCGCCTCTCCCTTGCCGAAAATGGAAACTTCGATAAACTGCCCGGGTTGATGACCGAAATTTTCCCATGTCGTTCCATCTTCCAACTTCAACTGGAATAGTCTGTGATCTTTGATTTGTGGCAAAGTTCTGATAATGGAAACAGGTCGCAGCTCATATATATTGCCGCAATCACCTCCCATAGCGGTACCTCCTTCATCCTGAGGATTCTTTAGATGTTTATCAGGTAACAGCAATTTTAATACCAAATGATTATATATTTGATATAATGGCGATATTTGGAATACTGCATGGTGGCGCAAAAAGTAACGGGGTAAGTTACCCCGACTTCGGGGAAATATTACCCCTGTCCGATATCGTGCCGGATTTCGCCAATTATTATCAGGTAAGCTGGACTATTTTTTCCAGCCATAATCGCCGCAATAATTCAGCCGCCGGATACAATATTAACGGTCGCTTTCCATCCCTTCTCTGAAAAACACCGGCCAGCAATGATCTCTTTGATTTCTTAAAATAGAGAAAATACAGATTTGTTCTTTTTTGGGAAAAACGCAGTCAATAATCAAATATATTTTGCACTTCCTGGAATGCCCCTTGCAAGGGGCATATTCTTTGCTAATGTATAATATGAATGTTTTTTTGATTTATTCATGACGCGATAAAAGCCCTTCATCTACCCAATGCGGAGGTTTTCTTAAAGTGTCACCAACTAAATTCAGCCTTTTTAA